>NZ_LIOK01000010.1:0-86802 GCF_001418025.1 Anoxybacillus suryakundensis | reverse complement strand
TTTCGATGACAGGCAGTTCATCGACTTGGAGTTTCTGATACGATTGATTCACCGGTTCTTCGTCATCCCAGTCTGTGAGGGACTTTCCAAAAAGTACACCTAGTAAATAAATAATGATTTGATATTGGATCTTGATTATTTGGAGCATTTTGATTAATAATTGAGGTAACAAGCTTGTCACTCCTTTGTTTTGATTGGGTGTGGGGTTACCTCAATCGTACCAAAAACAGCAGGGGTGGCAAGCTTTTTTTGTCGAAAACCGCATAAAATCAATAAAAACTTAGGGTATGTCTTTAAAACTTTTGACAATACCTAATCCTCAAAAGGAGGGATTGAATGAAAGAAAAATTATTAGCGTTTATGCGCGATGAAGCGTACAAACCGCTTACGGTGCAAGAGTTAGAAGAAGCGCTTCATATTACGGATGCGGCCGAGTTTAAAGAGCTTGTTAAAACACTTGTGGCGTTAGAAGAAGAAGGATTGATCGTCCGGACGAGAAGCAATCGGTATGGATTGCCAGAGAAAATGAACTTAATTCGCGGCAAAGTGACAGGTCATGCGAAAGGTTTTGCGTTTGTCGTCCCAGAAGACTCAACGCTCGATGACATTTTTATTCCACCGTCGGAATTAAAAAATGCGATGCATGGCGACACCGTTCTTGTGCGCGTGAACGGACAGCCAACAGGGGCGCGTCAAGAAGGGACGATCGTCCGCATTATTGAGCGGGGCATTACAGAAGTCGTCGGCACGTATACAGAAAGCAAAAACTTTGGCTTTGTTATTCCAGACGATAAAAAAATCGTCAACGACATTTTTATTCCGAAACATGCCGCAAACGGTGCCGTCGAAGGGCATAAAGTTGTCGTTCGTTTAACGACGTATCCGGAAGGACGTATTAGTGCAGAAGGGGAAGTTATTAAAATTTTAGGGCATAAAAACGATCCGGGGGTCGATATTTTATCGATCATTCATAAACATGGATTGCCGCTTCAATTCCCAGAAGACGTCCTTGAACATGCGAACAGCATTCCAGATACGATTTCGGAAGAAGATTTACAAGGACGGCGTGATTTGCGCAATGAAATGATCGTCACTATTGACGGGGAAGACGCAAAAGATTTAGACGATGCAGTGACTGTAACGAAATTAGAAAACGGAAACTATAAACTCGGTGTTCATATTGCTGATGTCAGTCATTATGTTACAGAAGGGTCGCCGATTGACCGCGAAGCATATGAGCGCGGAACGAGCGTTTATTTAGTTGACCGCGTCATTCCGATGATTCCGCATCGTTTGTCGAACGGCATTTGCTCGCTCAATCCGAAAGTCGATCGGTTAACGTTATCGTGTGAAATGGAAATCAATGACCGTGGCGAAGTCGTTCACCATGAAATTTTCCAAAGCGTCATTCGCACAACCGAACGCATGACATATTCTGATGTAAACCGCATTCTCGTTGATCGTGATGAAACGCTGCGAGAAAAATATGCTCCGCTTGTGCCAATGTTTGAGTTAATGGCACAATTAGCGGATATTTTACGAAATAAACGAATGAAACGCGGTGCAATTGATTTTGATTTCAAAGAAGCAAAAGTGCTTGTCGATGAAAATGGAAAGCCTTATGATGTCGTCTTGCGTGAACGTTCCGTTGCTGAACGATTAATCGAAGAATTTATGCTAGCAGCGAACGAAACGATTGCTGAACATTTCCATTGGATGAACGTGCCGTTTATTTATCGTGTGCATGAAGATCCGAAACCAGAGAAGTTACAACGCTTTTTAGAGTTCATTACAAACTTCGGTTATGTCGTCAAAGGAACGGGCAATCAAATTCATCCGCGTGCTTTGCAGGAAGTGTTGGAAGCGGTACGTGGCGAGCCAGAAGAAATGGTCGTGTCGACCGTCATGCTTCGGTCGATGAAGCAAGCGCGATATGATGCTGAAAGTCTCGGTCACTACGGATTATCAACGGAATTTTATACGCATTTTACATCACCGATTCGTCGCTATCCAGACTTAATTGTGCACCGACTCATTCGCACGTATTTAATCAACGGGCAAATCGATGAACAAACGCAACAAAAATGGGCGGAGAAGTTACCGGAAATTGCCGAACATACGTCGAATATGGAACGTCGTGCAGTCGAGGCAGAACGCGAAACGGATGACTTGAAAAAGACAGAGTTTATGGAAGATAAAATTGGCATGGAGTTTGACGGCATTATTAGCTCGGTGACAAACTTTGGACTGTTTGTCGAACTACCAAACACAGTCGAAGGGCTTGTGCACGTCAGCTATTTAACAGACGATTACTACCATTACGACGAGCAACATTATGCAATGATTGGTGAACGGACGGGGAAAGTGTACCGCATCGGCGACGAAATTACGGTGCGCGTCATTAACGTCAATAAAGAAGAACGTATCGTTGATTTTGAAATTGTCGGCATGAAAGGGCGAAAAAACAAACAGCCAAAAGCTGCTCCAGTCGTTATTGAAGGAAAGCGGAAAAAGAAAAAAGAAGAACAATGGCCGACGAAAAAAACAAAGAAAAGTAAAAAGTTTTTCGAAGACATCCCAAACATGAAAAAGAAGAAAAAGAAAAAACGATAAGAAAAGCCTCGTCAGTAGAGGCTTTTCCTTTCTTCTTATTTTTGCTAAAATATTGGTTGTCTGAAGGGAGGGAAACAAATGCCAAAAGGGGAAGGAAAGCTGATCGCTCAAAATAAAAAAGCGCATCACGATTATTTTATCGAAGAAACGTACGAAGCAGGACTTGTGTTGCAAGGAACGGAAATTAAGTCCATTCGCGCAGGGAAAGTGAACTTAAAAGATTCATTCGCAAAAGTGGAAAAAGGCGAAGTGTTTTTACATAATATGCATATTAGCCCGTATGAACAAGGCAATCGCTACAATCACGATCCGTTGCGGACTCGCAAATTATTGCTTCATCGCCGCGAAATCAATAAACTCATCGGTTATACGAAAGAACAAGGCTATACGCTTGTTCCGTTAAAGCTTTACATTAAAGACGGCTTTGCAAAATTGTTATTGGGCGTCGGCAAAGGAAAGAAAAAGTACGACAAGCGCGAAGATATGAAAAAGAAAGAAGCCCAACGCGAAGTCGAACGCGCTTTCCGCGAACGGCAGAAATAAACCCAGTATGTTACAATTGCAAAACACATGAAATGTGATATAATAAAACGTGTCAGCCAGTTACGAAAGCTTAAGCTTCCTTCGTACGTTTCTCTTATACGGGGACGTTACGGATTCGACAGGGGTAGATCGAGCTTAAGCTGCGAGCCGAGGGGATCGTCCTCGTAAAAACGTCACTTAAAGATAACTGGCAAAGAAAACTACGCTTTAGCTGCTTAATTTATGCGGCTAGCTCCTACCGCCATCGCCCATGTGGCGGCCTAGGGGTTCATAACAAGTGGGCTACGCCCAAGTCCGCCGTCTGAGGACGCGGGAAGAGAACAATCAGACTAGCTGCTCGGATGCCTGTCGGTAGGCGGAAGAAGCGGCGAAACATAAATATACCGACTACGCTCGTAGATGCTTAAGTGGCGATATCTCTGGACGTGGGTTCGACTCCCACCGTCTCCATACTTAATTAAAGATGAAAACGACTGCGTTCGCGGTCGTTTTTTATTTATTATCCCGTTTTTACCGTTAGCAACTTATATACTAAAAAAACTTATTGACAAAGATTATCAATATCGATTATGATTTTTTTGTAAATGATAATGATAATCATTAGAAAGGGGAAGGCGAGATGAGGAAAATATTTTCTTATGTGCTATCGCTCTGCCTGCTTGTTGGCTTGTTTACTTTTACAGGTGAGCTTACTGAGGCATCGACTAAGCTAACGATTAAAGATTTAGCAGGGAGAACGGTGACGTTTGATCGCACACCTCAACGTGTCGTTGTATTAAGCCCTGGGGACTTACATACACTCCAAGCGCTCGGTGTACAAGTGGTTGGGCGACCGACTACTGCGACGCCTGTTGATGCGAGCTTGCAATCAGTACCACAGGTAGGAAACATTCATCAACCAAACTTTGAAAAAATCGTTAGTTTACAACCAGACGTCGTTATTGCAAGTACATCTTTTTTAGGACATATTCAAAAAGCGGAATCACTGGGATTGAAAGTCGTTATCACTTCTGGTAGTTCTGTTCGTGATATTCAATCGTCTATTACGTTGCTAGGAAAACTATTTAACAAAGAACAAACAGCGAAAGTATTAGTCAGAAAAATTGATAATAAAGTAAAAAAATATAGTAAAACAAAAACGAAAGTGCATGCTGTCATTTTATTCGGCTCAGGTGCTAGCTCACTTGTTGCTCTACCAACATCGTTTTCTGGTGATGTATTAGCAAAAGCTGGCGGGGAAAATATTGCGGCGAGCTTTTCGCAATTGAAAGACTATCCTGGCTACGCTAATTTGAGCACGGAGCGCATTATCGCAAGCAATCCGGATGTTATTTTCATTATCACACATGCGAATCATGCGGAAACAAAAAAAGCGATGATTAAACTCATGTCAACAAGTTCATGGCGCAACTTGAAAGCGGTGAAAAATAAAAATGTTATCTTTTTACCGAGTGAGTTATTTGCAGCAAGCCCTGGTGTGAAAATTACTGATGCATTAGATCATATGAATAAAGAGCTATTAAAAGTGCGTGCGAAAACGAAAAAGTAGTGGATGAGGGATGACATCGTGGAAACGTTTCTCAGCGACATAAAAGAAAGAAAACATCCTTATGCGAAAAGAAGAGTATGGACGTTCGTTTTCCTTCTTATCTCGATCGTATTCGTATGTTTATACTCTGTCGTTACAGGAAGTGTAAAATTGCAATTGCACGAAGTTTGGGAAGGTCTTACAGGAGAAAAAGATTCTATGTTTTATACGATCGTATGGGACTTACGGTTGCCGAGAACGATCGTTGGATTAATTGTCGGCATGTGTTTAGCTATTTCTGGAACGATTATGCAAGGGGTAATGAAAAACCCGCTCGCTGATCCTGGCATTATCGGTGTATCGTCAGGAGCAGCATTAATGGCGGTCATTATTACAATTGTACTGCCGCAATATATCATTTTGTTGCCGTTTGCAGCGTTTATCGGAGGATTTGTCACAGCGATGCTTATTTATGCTTTAGCGTGGCAAGGTGGTTCATCAATTGCAAGAATTATTTTAGTTGGGGTGGCTATTAATGCGATTATTGGAGCAACGATGAGCGCCATTATGTTGCTGTACAGCGATCGCGTGCAAGCTGTTCTCCCCTGGATGGCAGGCGTCATTTCAGGAGCGACGATGGAACAGGCTAAATTACTTGTGTTTTACAGCATTCCGGGTTTGATTTTGTCACTCTTTGCTATTCGCCACATTCGCATTCTACATTTAGGGGATGAAATGGCGAAGTTGTTAGGGCATCATGTCGAACGTTCTCGTTTCCTTTTGATTGTAATTAGTACATTTTTAACAGGTATCGCTGTTAGCGTCTCTGGACTTATTGGCTTCATTGGTCTTGTTGTTCCCCATATGATTCGACTAATTGTTGGGAGCGATGATCGTTTTGTATTGCCGCTATCAGCATTAGGTGGTGGGGTGCTTCTTGTATTTGCAGATACGATTGCGCGCAGCTGGTTTGATCCAATTGAATTGCCTGTCGGTTTGTTACTATCCTTTTTAGGTGGACCATTCTTTTTATATATTCTCCATAAAAGGGGGAATGTGCGTGCTTTCGGCTAAATATGTCACCTATCAACATTCAGATCATTTCTCAATTGAGGATGTGCATGTCGACATTCAAAAAGGGGAAGTTGTTAGTCTAATCGGTCCAAACGGCTCTGGAAAATCGACGCTTCTTCGCCTTCTTTCCCATGTGTTAAAGCCAATTGGTGGGACGGTTTTATTGGACGGAAGTGAAATGCATACGTTAAGTCGTAAGGCGATCGCTAAAAAAATGGCGATGTTGCCACAAACGAACAATCATCAGTTAGATATGACTGTTCGAGAGCTCGTAGAGTTTGGAAGAAACCCTCATAAAGGTTGGTTTCAATCGTTAAACGAAGAAGATGAACAAGTCATTCGCTGGGCGCTAGAGATGACCAATTTACAATCGTACGAGTATCGTTTTTTACATTCTTTATCCGGTGGGGAGCGTCAACGCGCTTGGATTGCAATGGCTTTGGCACAGCGTCCACAAGTGTTGCTTCTTGATGAACCGACAACGTATTTAGATATCGCGCATCAGTTGGAAGTGATGGAACTCATTCAAATGTTAAATCAACAATTAGGAATGACGGTTGTGATGGTTTTACATGATATTAATCAAGCTGCACAATATAGCGATCGAATGATTGTGATGAAAGACGGAAAAATCCAATATGATGACCGCACGCAATGTGTGATTTGTAAGCAAATGTTTCAACATATATTCGGCATAGATGTAGATATTCGATATGAGGGGGATAAACCGTTTTTCATTCCCCTTCGAAAAAAGTGTTCCATTCCGTGCTTGACTTAGAAAAGGTGGCTGAACGCATTGGAAGATAAAAAAAGAGAGCGCTATGTGCAATTTTTAAAAGAGTGTAAAACGTTGATCATGAGTACGATAGATGAATGCGGGCATCCGTTCATTAGTTATGCACCGTTCGTTATGGATGAAGGTCATTTTTACATTTTTATTAGTCGAGCTGCTGAGCATTTTCAATATATTGAACGTTGTGAACGTATTTCGGTACTTTTGATTGCGGATGAATCGTCATCACCTCACTTGTTTGCGAGAGAGCGCGTTCGCTTCACATGTAAACGAACACATATAGAAAACGAAGGAAACGACCATATTTTTGCGAAGTTTCAACATATTCATGGAAAACCGATGATCAATTTGTTGCGAAGTATGGATTTTTCACTTTTCCAACTTACTCCGATCGAAGGGCGTTATGTTGCAGGTTTTGGGCATGCGTTCGATGTCGATTTGTTTGGTGAACGATTTGCGCATGTTGTCATTGATCAAAAATGAGAAGGGAGAATAGGGAGATGGTGAATGCAAAAAAAATGATAAGTATAGTCATGATGAGTTTTCTGTTTTGTAGTTTACTTTTTTCATTTCAGCCAACGGTTTCTGAAGCGAAGGGAAATGTCGCTACAACCGTTCATGAGGCGAAAGCGCAAATGAAAAAGGCGCATGCTACATATGTGACGCACGTTCAAAAAACAGGGAAACTTCCACCGCATGCTACCGTTTTAGCAGAGTATAAAAAAGCGCACCATTTATATGTACAGGCGAAAAGAGTTGTTCAAACATCCGCGGGAAAAGAGAAAAAGAAATATGTGAGCGATTTAGATGGGACGTATAAAACGTATATGGCTAAACGAGTGATTCCTTATTTGAATGCGTCCGTTGTATTTGAAGGATCAACGAAAGCAAGAATGGCTGTAGAGCAAGCTGTTGCCGATGAAGATATCGATGCGTTACAAACGGCGCATAAACAGCTACAAGTATACGTCCAAAATCGTCAACTTCACGCGTATAACAAAGTATTCGAAGCAAACGTTCGTCAATTGTTTTTAGGGGAGTTTTCTAAAGGTAAAACGCTTTACGACAAGTACGCACGCGATGTAAAGGTGTATGAGCAACTATTAAAAGCTCATGAATATCTCGAAGATGGAAAGGTTGTCGAAGCGAAAAAAGCGCTCGATATAGTTGAAGGGCTGTTAACAAAATTATCGGATACGTTTCGAACAGATTTGATAAATGAGTATCACACTTTGTTAGAGGTATATAACGATTTAATGACTTCGCCTGTAGCCGGGTTAGATTATGTTGAAGCAACAAACGGTGCTCTTACATTGTACTTTGATATCGCAGTTTCTTCATTGACGGCTGCTGATGTGAAAATCACCATGTCATTAAATAAAGGGGAAGAGCAAGTCGTTCAACCATTGGAAATTACACTAAGCGATGATCGAACAATGGCGACGATTACAGTTCCAATGATTCCGCAAACGGATCAGGAACAATCTGTCGTGTATGCAGTTGAGTACGCGGGGGGCAAAGTCTCTGCTGACCCTTTCACCATATCTAAAAAATAAAAATGGGAGAGATGAAAGATGTACGTTGTTACAAATGCAATTCGTGTAAAAAAAGGATATGCTCCACAGTTAGTTGAGCGATTTAAAGAAAGAAAAGGTATTGAGCAATCACCAGGGTTTATTCGCTTAGAATTGCATATTACACAAGGGCTTGAAGATCACGATGAAGTACGTGTATGCACTACGTGGGAAAATAAAGAATGTTTTGAGGCTTGGACAAAAAGTGAAGCATTTCGTAAAGCGCATGAACATAAGTCTAAAGATCGTCCTGACTATGTGCTTGGAAACCAAATGTTTTCATATGAAGTTGCCCTTTCTTTTCAAGCATAGAAAAAAAGCTAGGGAGCTAGTGCTCCTTAGCTTTATTTAATAATACCATCCGCCATATGGGTAAAACGGATACGGACGCGGTGGATAATAATATGGGCGTGGTGGATAAAACGGATAAGGCGTTAATGCGCTACCGAGCAATCCGCCTAAAAATCCTCCGAAAAATGGGGCGCCGAAAAAGCCGAAAAACGGTCTGCGACCATACATTGAGCCATCCCTCCTCTAAAATTCATCATTACATTTATACGATATGCAAGGCGTTTGTCCAATGGTTGGGCGACTTATCGTTTTCGTGATAAATCAATCGCTGTTCCATCATGTTTTTGAACGATAGGGCGTAATGGAGTATGAATGTAGTCTGTAAATCCAATGATCGTTGCCCACTCGTACGGACGGATTTGGATCAATTGTCCAACTTTATATAAAGTTGTTTTATCTAAAAAAATACGCAAAATGTGCGGGTCTAATTTTTTCCCCCGTTCGTTCCATACTGCTTCTAAAGCTTCGAATGATGTGTAACTCTTTTCACCAATATATCCGCCGACAAGTTCATCATAATATTGCGCAATGGCGATGATGCGACCGTATAAATGAATCGATTCCCCTGATTTTTTGTTCGGTGAATGGACGCCATCAAAATGTTCATGATGATCAAGAATGCCGTAAATAATTTCCTTCTTTCGGCAATATGTTGATGTCGAAATAAGCTCGATGGAATGTTTGAGATGTAATTGAATTAACTCTTTGTTTGCTCTTTCATTGTTTAAGTACACAACAAATTGTTCTTTAGGGACTTCTGTAAAACCGATATCTGCAAATAATGTCGCTAGACAAAGATTGATTAAATCTTCGTCACGCAGTTCTAAAGTTAAGCCGATCATTAAAGCGATAGATGTCGTGTTAATGCTATGAATGGCTAGTACGTCATGATATCGTTTTATTTTTTCATATAAATTTAAAATTTCTTTATCTTTTGAAATGATAAGATTTAGCCGTTCATCCATCTCTTTTGCTCGCCGTAGTAGACGAGTAGAATCTAATGTTTTTTCAATTAATCCCCATGTAGGCGCGAAGATGTTTAATTCGGATAAAAAGATCGGCTGTACATTTGTTTCTTCTGCTATCTCTATATCATATATCGCTGCTGTAATTGGAACTTGAATAAATTGTTTATGTATGTCAATAAGTTGTTTCATAGCTTCTATAAAAGCACGACTTGTATGTTCGCCAGCAAGCATAAACTCGTTCAGCTGTGGTTCAGATGATACAACGAGAAATGGAAAGTCGCGAGGGAACTGCTTTTTTATATGTTCAATAATCGATTCGCTTAACTTTTTATGTTTTTGTACGAATAATAATCCGTCGGGACGATATAAAGGATGTAAAAGAATATCTCCTGGAACGAGCTCATACGTCTGTTTTTGTTGGAACATACTAATCCCTCATTTCTAAAGCATTTTTCCTCATTATACAAAAAACCGACTGCATAAGCAGCCGGCTTTTCTCATTGCATCATATTGTTGTATGGAAATTGGCTCGCATATCCTTGGAATTGCTGATACGACTGTTGCAGTTTTTGTTGATCCGCTTGCTCGAGTGCATACCATCCTTTTTTGAACATTAAGTTGTACAATTCACGTTGACAGTTTTGTGTTTCGGTAAACATATGCAAAATTTCGTCATACAAATGTTGATGACTTGCTTCGTTTAAAAACGTACAATAACTGTCTGTCATATATTTTTCAGTCGATAACATATCATTAATAAAATCGCGATCGTTCATTTGTGGCGTTTTTGGAATTTGTGTTTCTGGATTTTGCACCTTCATGTCATGTCCTCCTTATTGAATATGCGCTGATGGTTGTAGTTGATGTAACAATTGTTGATAATGGCGCTGGTGCATTTGTCCAACGCGTTCAATCGCTTGTTTAATTTCTTGATCTTGACATTGTGAAGCGAAAAAATGTGCTTTTTTCATCGCAAGTAAATTCCATGAGAGCGCATCCGTTAAATAAAGAGCGTCTTTTGTTGAAATCATTTCAGGCGGTTGAGCCATCATTCCATGTTGATGCATGTTTATTTGCTGTTGCATGATCATCCCTCCATATAAAATCATGTTCGACTGTATATTACCCACGTGCTGTATAGTTATACGTATGTAGACAAAAAATATGATTATTCGACAAAAACATATTCAAGCTACTGAAAACGTGTTACAATACGGGTGGATGCGCTTGCAAAAGGGGGAAACAACAATGGAACAACTCATGCGCGATTTTTTCTTGTTTTTGTCAAAAAATAAAACGTTAACAAAATTGGCGAAACGGTACGGTCTTCGTTTCGGTGCGTCGCGTTTTGTAGCGGGAGAAACAATTGAACGGGCAGTGGAAGTCATTAAAGAACTCAATCGTAAAGGACTAGCGGTCACGATCGATTATTTAGGGGAATTTGTTGATAATGAACAAGAGGCCAATGAAATGGCGAACCATTCGATTGAGGCGATTCGTGCGATCGGCGCCAATCAATTAAATTCTCAACTATCACTAAAGATGACATCGATGGGATTAGACATTTCCGATGAGCTTGTCATGAAAAATATGCGCCGTATTTTAGATGAAGCAAAAATACATGGCGTATTTGTTACGATTGATATGGAAGATTATTCTCGTTGTCAAAAAACGATTGATATTTTTAAACAGTTGAAAAAAGAGTATGACAATGTCGGGACGGTACTACAAGCATATTTGTATCGGACAGAAAAAGATATTGAAGATTTAAATGCATATCATCCGAACTTGCGCCTTGTGAAAGGTGCGTATAAAGAGTCGCCGGAAGTCGCTTTTCCAGATAAAAAAGATGTAGATGAAAACTTTAAAAAGATTATTAAAATGCATTTGTTAAATGGTAACTATACAGCTGTTGCTACGCACGATGATGCGATTATCGAATATACGAAACAATTGGTAAAAGAGCACAATATTCCAAACAATCAATTTGAGTTTCAAATGTTATACGGCATTCGTCCAGAGCGCCAAGAACAATTAGTGCGCGAAGGCTATACGATGCGCGTCTATGTTCCATACGGAACGGATTGGTATGGCTATTTTATGCGTCGTCTAGCGGAACGTCCAGCCAATGTGGCGTTTGTGTTAAAAGGCATATTCAAAAAATAAAGGTGGGTATCTCCCACCTTTATTCATTTCCCATATTTTCTTTTCCGTATTGTTGGTTTTGGCTCGTTTTCTTTCCGCCTCCATCACGTTCTACCGTCGGACCAGCATTTCCTTTCACACTTGCAGCACTCACACCTGCTTTAGACGGGTGTTTTTTCATTTTCATCGCAAACTCACCTCCTTTCGTATCATGTCCTAAATCATTGACAAAATTCGCTACATTTATTTGTTGCGAAAATTTGAAATATAATTTATATTTAAGATAAAGGGAAAATGAATGATCATTCATTCAATTCGGATAAGGGGGAAGGAGCATGCGAATTAAAAAAGCAGCTGTTCTCGGTTCCGGTGTCATGGGATCGGGAATTGCGGCGCATTTAGCGAACGTTGGCATTCCGACATTACTGTTAGATATTGTACCGAAAGAGTTGACAGCCGAAGAACAAGCAAAAGGATGGACGCTTGAACATAAACAAGTACGTAATCGCATCGTCAATCAAGCGATTCAACGTTTATTGAAACAAAAGCCAGCGCCACTTATGTCGAAAGAAAACTTAGCATTAATCGAAGTCGGTAACTTTGAAGACGACTTTCATCGCTTAGCAGAATGCGATTGGATCATTGAAGTCGTTGTTGAACGGCTTGATGTGAAAAAAAGTGTGTTTGAAAAAGTGGATGAAGTCAGAAAGCAAGGAAGTATCGTCAGCTCAAACACGTCAGGCATTTCCATCGAAGCGATGGCAGAAGGACGATCGGAAGATTTTAAAAAGCACTTTTTAGGCACGCACTTTTTTAATCCGCCGCGCTATTTAAAACTATTAGAAGTCATTCCGACAAAACATACTGATCCGGCAGTTGTGGCGTTTATGAAACAATTTGGTGAAAACGTGCTCGGTAAAGGAGTCGTTCTTGCAAAAGATACGCCAAACTTTATCGCCAATCGGATCGGTACGTACGGCTTGCTTGTGACGGTACGTGAAATGATGAAAGGCGGTTATAGCGTTGGTGAAGTTGACTCTGTAACAGGTCCATTAATCGGCCGTCCGAAAAGCGCAACGTTCCGCACGCTTGATGTCGTTGGTTTAGATACGTTTATTCACGTTGCTAACAACGTGTTTGAAAAAGTAGAAGGTGAAGAAAAAGAAGTATTTGCTGTTCCATCCTTTATGAAAACGATGGTGGAAAAAGGATGGCTTGGTAGCAAATCAGGTCAAGGATTTTTCTATAAAAAAGGAAAAGACATTTTTGAATTAAATTACGAAACGCTTGAGTATGAACCGACGAAAAAATTAAAGGCACCGTCCGTCGAAATGAGCAAACAAGCAAAAGGAACAGCGAATAAATTGAAAGCGCTTGTATATGCGAATGACCGGGCGGGGCAATTACTTTGGAACATTTTAAGTCCAACGTTATTATATTCTGCCGAGCTACTTGGAGAAATCGCAGATGACATCGTAGCGATTGACCGAGCGATGAAATGGGGCTTCGGCTGGGAGCTCGGTCCTTTCGAAACGTGGGATGCAATTGGCGTAAAACAGTCTATTGAAAAAATGAAGGCGGAAGGTCGCCAAGTACCATCGTGGGTTGAAGAGATGCTAGCAAGCGGATACGAAACATTTTATAAGCGTGAACATGGTTATGTATCGTATTACGATCGCGGGCAATACAAGCCGGTTGAAGAAAACGAAAAAGTCATTCACATTCAGCGCGTAAAAGAGCAAAAAGGGGTTATTAAGAAAAATAGCGGCGCAAGCTTAATTGACCTTGGCGATGATGTAGCATTACTTGAATTTCATTCGCCAAACAACGCCATTGGTTTGGACATTATCCAAATGATTAACTATGCGTTAGAAGAAGTCGATCGGAACTATAAAGGGCTTGTCATCGGAAATCAAGGGAAAAACTTCTGCGTCGGTGCGAACCTTGCCATGATCTTAATGGAAGCACAAGACGATAACTACTTTGAAATTGAAATGGTCGTTCGTCAATTCCAACAAGCGATGATGAATATAAAATATAGCTCAAAGCCGGTTGTCGCAGCGCCATTTGCAATGACGCTTGGCGGTGGAACAGAAATTTGCTTACCAACTTCACGCATTCAAGCAGCCGCAGAAACGTACATGGGGCTCGTTGAAGTCGGCGTCGGTCTCATTCCGGGCGGCGGTGGAAATAAAGAGCTATACATGAAACATTTAAGTGGTATGCCAAACGGTGTGGAATTTGATTTACAAAAGGTTGCAAATAAAGTGTTTGAAACGATTGCGATGGCGAAAGTATCGACATCGGCAGCAGAAGCGCGCGAATTGAATTTCTTAAATGCACAAGACGGTATTTCCATCAATAACGACCATCTCATTTATGACGCAAAACAAGCGGTGTTAGCGCTATATGAGAGCGGATACAAACCGCCGGTGCGCAAAAAAATTCCGGTTGTCGGAGAAACAGGTTATGCAACATTGTTGCTTGGCGCTCAAGGCATGTATCATTCCGGCTATATTTCGGAGCATGATTTAAAAATTGCGAAAAAGCTTGCATACGTCATCGCTGGTGGAAGCGTACCGTACGGAACGGAAGTGGACGAACAATATTTGCTTGATTTAGAGCGCGAAGCATTTTTAAGTCTTGTCGGTGAACCGAAAACGCAAGCGCGCATGCAACATATGCTTCTCAAAGGAAAGCCGTTAAGAAACTAAGGGGGGATTGACGTGAAAGAAGCGGTCATCGTTGCCGGGGCGCGCACGCCTGTCGGCAAAGCGAAAAAAGGGACGCTAGCGAACGTCCGACCAGATGATTTAGGGGCGATCGTTGTTAAAGAAACGTTGAAACGAGCAGGAAACTATGAAGGAAACATTGACGATCTCATTATCGGTTGTGCCATGCCAGAGGCAGAACAAGGGTTAAATATTGCGCGCAACATTGGTGCACTTGCTGGGTTGCCGTATACGGTGCCAGCAATTACAATTAACCGTTATTGTTCATCTGGCTTGCAAGCGATCGCTTATGCGGCAGAGCGAATTATGCTTGGGCATGCAGATACGATTATCGCTGGTGGCGTGGAGTCGATGAGCATGGTTCCGATGATGGGGCATGTTGTGCGCCCAAATGTGAAGCTCGCAGAAAGCGCGCCAGAATATTATATGTCGATGGGGCATACAGCTGAGCAAGTAGCCATGAAATACGGGGTGACGCGTGAAGATCAAGATGCGTTTGCTGTTCGCAGCCATCAAAGAGCAGCAAAAGCGATCGCAGAAGGAAAATTTGTCGATGAAATTGTACCAGTCGATGTGACTGTCCGGCATATTGAAAATAATAGATTGGTAGAGAAAAAGGTGACATTTAGTCAAGATGAAGGGGTTCGCCCAGATACAAATATGGAGACGCTTGCGAAGTTGCGTCCTGCATTTTCGGTAAACGGAACGGTAACAGCAGGAAACGCATCGCAAACGAGTGACGGAGCAGCAGCGGTGATGGTGATGGATCATGAAAAGGCGAAAGCGCTTGGTCTACAACCGCTTGGTAAATTCCGCTCGTTTGCTGTGGCAGGTGTTCCACCTGAAGTGATGGGTATCGGTCCGATTGCAGCCATTCCAAAAGCGCTTGAGCTTGCAGGGCTTGAGCTTTCTGATATCGGTTTAATTGAACTAAACGAGGCGTTCGCATCACAAGCCATTCAAGTCATTCGCGAACTCGGATTAGATGAAGAAAAGGTAAATGTGAACGGAGGCGCTATTGCCCTCGGTCACCCGCTCGGTTGTACAGGAGCGAAGTTAACGTTGACGCTTTTACATGAAATGCGTCGTCGCAACGAACAATTTGGTATTGTCACGATGTGCATTGGCGGCGGTATGGGTGCTGCTGGCGTATTTGAATTATTATAAGAGGGGGAGAAAACGATGGAAAAAGCATTACAAATTGCACAAGGTGGTAGCTTTTTAATTGAAGATGTGTCACCAACTCAAGTGTTTACACCAGAAGATTTTACAGACGAACAAAAAATGATTGCAAAAACGACAGAAGAATTTGTCGTTAATGAAGTGTTGCCGCAACTAGAACATCTAGAAAACCATGAGTTTGATCGCTCGGTAGCTCTTTTAAAGCAAGCAGGTGAACTCGGATTGCTTGGCGCAGATGTGCCGGAAGAATACGGCGGATTAAGTTTAGATAAAATTAGCTCGGCATTAATTGCTGAAAAAATGGCGCGCGCAGGCGGCTTCTCGATTTCACACGGCGCGCACGTTGGGATTGGCTCACTTCCGATCGTCTTGTTCGGAACAGAAGAGCAAAAGCAAAAATATTTACCAGCGCTTGCGACAGGTGAGAAAATTGCTGCTTATGCGTTAACAGAACCAGGCTCTGGTTCGGATGCACTCGGTGCGAAAACGACAGCAAAACTGAATCCGGAAGGTACGCATTACATTTTAAATGGGGAAAAACAATGGATTACGAACGCTGGGTTTGCTGATGTATTCGTTGTCTACGCGAAAGTCGATGGTGAGCATTTCACAGCATTTATCGTTGAGCGTGATTTTCCAGGAGTGTCGACAGGAGCAGAAGAAAAGAAAATGGGCATTAAAAGCTCATCGACACGCACATTAATTTTACAAGATGCGCTCGTTCCGAAAGAAAACGTGCTTGGTGAAATCGGCAAAGGGCATATCATCGCCTTTAACATTTTAAACATCGGTCGCTATAAACTTGGTGTCGGTGCCGTTGGCGGGGCAAAGCGTGCCCTTGAGGTGACAATTCAATACGCAAATCAACGCCAACAATTTAAAACACCAATTTCGAAATTTACATTAACACAAGAAAAATTAGCGACGATGGCATCGAAATTGTATGCGGCAGAAAGCTCCGTCTACCGTACAGTCGGGTTGTTTGAAGCGCGCATGGGACAGCTAACGGATGAGCAAGCAAAAGACGGAAAAGAAACAGCAAAAGCGATTGCGGAATATGCGATTGAATGTTCATTGAATAAAGTATTTGCTACGGAAATGTTAGACTATATCGTGGATGAAGGGGTACAAATTCACGGTGGTTATGGTTTCATGCAAGAATACGAAATTGAACGCATGTATCGCGATTCACGTATTAACCGCATTTTTGAAGGAACGAACGAAATTAACCGCCTCCTTGTACCAGGAATGTATTTAAGAAAGGCGATGAAAGGCGAGTTACCTCTTTTACAAAAAGCACAACAACTACAAGAAGAGCTCATGATGCTCATGCCCGAAGAGGTTGGCGATGGCGTGCTTGAACAAGAAAAATATCTTGTTCGTAATGCGAAAAAAATCGCTTTAATGATCGCAGGATTAGCTGCTCAAAAGTTTGGTCCGAAACTTGAAAAAGAACAAGAAGTGCTCGTAAATATTGCGGACATTGTCAGCAACGTATATGCGATGGAATCAGCCCTTTTGCGTACGGAAAAAGCGATTGCCCAATCGAGTGTTGAGAAAAATAAACAAAAAGTATTGTACACACAAATTTTCTGCCAAGAAGCGTTTAATGAAATTGAAGCACATGCAAAAGAAACGATCGTTGCTGTTGAGCAAGGCGATATGTTGCGCATGATGCTTTCTGCATTGCGCAAATTAACGCGTCACACGCCAATGAACATCATTGCGAAAAAACGCGAAGCAGCACAAGCATTAATTGAAGCTGAACGGTATGTTGTGTAATAATGGAAGTACCAGACGCATCGTCTGGTACTTTCGCTTTGTTATCGTATCATAGATGAGGTGAGAAAATGGTAATATTTTATTGGTATCCAAAATGCGGCACATGTCGCAAAGCAAAAAAATGGTTAGATGAAAACAACATTTCGGTACAAGCTATACATATCGTTGAACAGCCGCCATCAAAAGAGCAGTTGCGGACGCTATATGAAAAAAGTGGGCTTGATTTAAAAAAATTTTTTAATACGAGCGGTATGAAGTATCGTGAACTCGGGTTAAGAGACAAATTAAAGACGATGACAGAAGAAGAAATGTTGCAATTGTTGTCATCAGACGGGATGTTAATGAAGCGTCCAATCATCACAAACGGAGAACAAGTCATTGTCGGATTTGACGAACAAAAATATCACGAAATGTTTAAATTATCGTGAAATCATATTAAAAATCGTGTATGATGAAGAAGAAGATGATATGTTGGAGGGAAAACGATGAGCATTCCAAAAGAGCTACGTTATTCACAAGAACATGAATGGGTGCGTGTCGAAGGAAGTACGGTTCGTATCGGGATTACTGACTTTGCCCAGTCAGAACTTGGTGACATCGTATTCGTTGAATTGCCAGAAGTCGGTGCTCAACTCACAGCAAACGAGCCATTTGGTAGCGTGGAATCAGTAAAAACTGTGTCTGAATTATATGCTCCAATTAGTGGGAAAGTAGTAGCTGTGAATGAAGAGTTGAACGACAACCCAGAGTATGTAAACGAATCACCGTATGATAAAGCATGGATGATTGTCATTGAGCCGAGCGATCTAAGTGAAGTGGACAACTTGTTAACAGCGGAACAATATGAACAAATGATTAACGAAGACTAAAAAAGAACTTACAGGGCACCCTATACAACAGGGGTGTCTTTTTTGCTAAAACAAAAAACGATGGATATTACACAACACGTCATCGGTAAATTGAATGAAAACGGTGATTTTCAATTGTTTTATGACAATGAATGTGTTGGACAATTTGTCCGAGAATCGAATACGTTTAAGTTGAAACATGGATATGAACAGCAAAATGGGCGCATATTGAAAAGTGTGACAGCTACTGGAAATCCAAATATGAAATATGTCGATTGTGATACAGAAGATGGTTGGTGTTAAGGGCAGCGACGGCGCTGTCCTTTTCTATGGGATAAAAGGAGAAAAGGTGTGCGATCACGAATATAATATACATAAATGAATATGCAAGGTGATGACGATGGCGATTGTTGATGTAGAAAAAGTGATTATTGTGGAAGGGCGCTCAGATAAACGAAAAATCGAAAGTATCATTAGTGAACCTGTTGAAATTATATGTACAAACGGAACGCTTAGCACCACCAAACTTGATGAATTAATCGATGCTTTGTACGATAAAGATGTGTACATTTTAGTTGATTCCGATGAAGCAGGGGAAAAATTGCGTCGTCAACTTCGTCGAGAGTTTCCTCATGCTGAGCATTTATATATTGATAAAATGTATCGTGAGGTGGCAGCCGCTCCGAAGCATCACATCGCGGTTGTATTATTAAGTGCAAACATTGATGTACACGCACAATATTTATAGAAAGTTGTGTGATTGTCGTGAAAGTTGTCTATATGTACACACCATTATGTGGCACGTGTCAAGTGGCAAGTCGAATGGTTGATGTACTTGAACAGTTATTGCCAACCGTTACATTTGAGCGTCAAGATTTAAACTATGTGCCGGACAAAGCGGTTGAGTGGTGCATTGAAAGCGTTCCTTGTTTACTTATTTTTCAACATGGCGAACTTGTACAAAAAATATACGCCTTTCATTCGGTTCCATACTTATACGAAACGTTGCGAAAGCTGGCTGAATAAGCCAGCTTTCGACATATTTCTTGGGAAATTGACGAGGAAAGAAGACATTTGTCGACCGTTTATAGCAGGAACTACTCGTCTTCGTATGGAAATAATGGATATGAGAAATATGGGACGGGGGCGGTTGAATGAACATGTTAACGCCGATTTTGCCGAATGACTGTTTATATATTCAATTGCAATGGGAAGGCAAGCAAGTATTATTGTGCGTATCAAAAGAAGGTATTCGTCGTGTTGAAGAGGCAAATGTGGAGCAAATGATTACGATTCGTGGTTCAGCAAAAGCGATCATGTCATTATTGGAAGGTTCATTAAAACTTCAGCAACAACTTCGATTAAATGAATTATCTGTCACAGCATCGTTTCGTCACATTTTATTATTAGAGTCGATCTTTTTTCTTGCTAAACCGTACGACCTTGTTCATTGACGAGCTATTTTTATCGTGTTAAAATTCAAAATATTCAACAATTATTCGTGCAGGAGGAGAAACGATGAAATTTGAAACGATTGCTGTTCATGGCGGATTGCAAACCGATCCAGTAACGAAAGCGCGTGCAGTGCCGATTTATCAGTCCAATGCGTATTTGTTTGATCATACGGAGCATGCGGCCAATTTATTTGCATTAAAAGAAGCGGGGTACATTTATACACGCATTCATAATCCGACAGTTACTGTATTTGAAGAACGAGTGGCCAAGCTCGAAGGTGGTGTAGGAGCTTTAGCTGTAGCGAGCGGAATGGCAGCGATTACGATGGCGATTTTAAACGTCGCTCAAGCCGGGGATGACATCGTTTCTGCTTCGACGTTATATGGAGGAACGTACAATTTGCTCGCAAATACGTTACCGAAATACGGCATCACGACACATTTTGTCGATCCGACCGATCCAGAAAATTTCCGCGCTGCCATTACGCCGAAAACGAAAGCCATTTTTGCCGAAACGATCGGCAATCCGAGCTTGCACGTGTTAGATATTGAAGCGGTTGCGGAGGTTGCTCGCGAAGCAGGCATTCCGCTCATTATTGATAATACGTTTGCGACGCCTTATCTTTGCCGTCCGATTGAACACGGAGCAAATATCGTTATTCATTCAGCGACGAAATGGCTACTTGGCAACGGAACGACGCTAGGTGGCATCATTGTCGACGGCGGAAATTTTGATTGGAATTCGCCGAAGTTTCCATCGTTTACGACACCAGATCCAAGCTACCATAATCTCGTATACGCACACATTGGTGCAGCAGCGTATATCGTGAAAGCACGCGTGCAACTATTGCGCGATTTAGGACCAGCGATGAGCCCGTTCAACGCATTTCAGTTTAATTTAGGGCTTGAAACGTTACACGTACGCATGAAAGAACATATTGCCAACACGAGAAAAATTGTTGAGTATTTAGACAACCATCCAGCAGTCAATTGGGTGTTATATCCTGAGCATGACGATCACCCAGCAAAAGAGCTAGCGAAAAAATATATGCCAAAGGGGGCAGGAGCTGTCGTTGTTTTCGGCATTCAAGGCGGTCGTGAAGCGGGGGCGACATTGATTAACAACGTTAAACTTTGGTCGCATGTCGCCAACGTCGGCGATGCAAAAAGTTTAATTATTCATCCAGCGAGCACGACGCATCAACAACTGAGCGGAGAAGATTTACAAGCGTCTGGTGTAACAGAAGATATGATTCGTTTATCAGTCGGAATCGAAAACGTGGACGATTTAATTGAAGACTTAGAACAGGCAATTGAAGCGGCGACAGGTATTCGTTCTGTATATTCGCAAGTGTAGGTATGAAAGGTGCTAGTTATATATTTCGACTAGCACCTTTCATTTTATGAGTTGTAACCGTAGCGCTTCCGCAACCGCTCCAGTTCGTGACGAAACCTTTAGTTTTTCGAAAATACAAGAAAGGTGACGTTCTACTGTTCGTTTGCTTATCATTAGCTGTTCGCTAATTTGTGTACTCGTTTGATCATCCGCTAACATTTGTAATATATCGATTTCCATGTTTGTTAAACCGTGCTTTGTTAAATACGCAGTTTCATTATCCGCTAAAAAAAGTTTTTCTCCTTCGTTGCTGTATCGGATCACATGTGCTAAATGAGTGGAAACTTTTTCTTTTGACAATACGCCGGATACACCTGCTTCGTACGCAGATAAGGCGAGCGGTGGATAGTTGCATAGCATAATGATATTTATCGTGGGATGTGTCTCCTTCACATTTTTTACCCAGTCCCATGCTTTTGCTATGTGCATGTGTACATTTATTACAATGACGTCTGGTACATGTATATGTATGAGAGTATCTAGTGAATCAAGACAAGAAACAGAACCGATAACTGTTATGTTACTTTCGTTTTCCAATAATTTTTCCAACCCAAGCAAATAGATAGGATCAGAATCAATAAGCAATGTACGAATAGTCATGCGATTTCCCCTCCATTATTTTTTACTAGATTCTACTTCATTTAATAAACTTTGTCATTTATTTTGAAGAAATTGGCGGATTTTCGCCAAAAAATTGGCGGAAAATACGGATTTTTTTCTTTTCTATTTTTGGTAAAATGAAAATAGCTGATCAGCTATTTTTGGGAGAAGAAGCGGAGGAGTATGAGCAATGTATAAGTTGAGATAAAGAACGTCCGATTTTTATACAATATGTTGTACCTATGGTGAGTAATCAGCTAAATAAAAATTCCTGCTTATATTCATGATACCGATGTTTAACTGGCGCTAATGTACAAGTCTATCTCATTATGGACAAGTAGCGGAGAACTAGCATTACAATTGGACTATGTGAGGAGAGAAAATAATGAAAAGGCAATTTAGAAGGCTTATTTTAGTTGCTACCCTAGCACTAACTGCTACTCTGTTATTAGATGGTTTTTTTGGGTCGTTAATTACTACTGAAGCTAGTACGCTCCCGAAACGAGTATATAAAGAGGGGAATGTAACAATTACAGTTACTCCTGCAGTAGGGAGTTCAATAGCAAAATTAAGCAATTCAAAATCAAAAATTGCTCCACTTGATACGATTGTCCGAGGAAATAAAGAAACAAAAACGGTTCAGAGTATGTATGGTACAGTGACGATGACAGTTACGTACGATCGAAATCTAACGACTAAGACTTCTACTATTACGGGGATTTATTCTTTAGAAAACACTGATTCTTACTTAAAATTAGTTGATAAATGGTATACCTCTAGTGTTGCACAAGCTGACTACTATGACTCCTTTCATAAAGTGTACGTAACGATTAAAATTACAAAAGAAGAATGTAATTAAAGGATCCGTTTGTCATGTAACTATGTATGCCTACAATTGGAAAGTTTAACTTCATTTTTTGAACTGAAGAGGCTGATCTAAAACGCTAATGCGTTTTGGGTAAGCCTCTCACACTGTTTACATAACAAAAGCAGAGGGTTGTTCGTAGCCCGACATCCTAGGAGTAGCGATTCCTCAATGATATATATATTCAGTTCACTTAATCATGACGGGAAATAGTTGAAAAAATTTTTATTGACACCGTCCTTCTTTTGATGATATACTCACTTTCGTAGTTTAAAAATGTCCTTGAATGCATTAAAACGTTAACTGAATAAAGCGTTTAAAAGCGCTCTTATCAAGAGAGGTGGAGGGATGTGCCCGATGAAACCCGGCAACCGTCAGTGCTGCTGAAATGGTGCCAATTCACACAAAGCGTTTGCTTTGGGAGATAAGAGACAGAATGGATGATGACGCCTTTCTGTTCTCTTGAGCAGAAAGGCTTTTTTCATGGAAGGAAGGTGACAGCATGATTACTTTATCAAACGTAACGAAAGTATATAAAGCGGCAAGTGGACATGTGACGGCGGTTGATCATGTAAACTTGCATATCGAACAAGGAGAAATTTTCGGCATCATCGGTTATAGTGGAGCAGGGAAAAGTTCCCTCATTCGATTGCTAAATGGACTAGAAAAGCCGACAAGTGGTGAAGTCATTGTCGATGGAAAAGATATGGGGAAAATTAGTGGGAAACAATTACGACAAGCGCGTCAGCAAATTGGAATGATTTTTCAACACTTTAATTTACTTTGGTCGCGAACGGTGCGCGAAAACATTGCTTTTCCGTTAGAAATTGCGGGTGTACCGAAAGAAGAACGAATGAAACGCGTCGATGAACTCATTCAACTCGTCGGTTTGCAAGGAAGAGAACATGCGTATCCGTCACAACTGAGCGGGGGGCAAAAGCAGCGTGTCGGCATTGCGCGCGCATTAGCGAACAACCCGAAAGTGTTATTATGTGATGAAGCAACGTCGGCGCTTGATCCGCAAACGACCGATTCCATTTTAGATTTGCTTGTTGATATTAACAAACGCCTCGGCTTAACGATCGTATTAATTACACACGAAATGCACGTTATTCGTAAAATTTGTGATCGTGTAGCGGTAATGGAAAACGGAAAAATTGTCGAAATGGGCGAAGTGCTTCACGTGTTCCGTAAGCCAGAACAACCGATTACGAAACGATTTGTTCAGCAAGTGACGGAGCCGGAGGAAACAAAAGAAGCGATGTTGCATCTTCTTGAACGTTATCCGAACGGCCAAGTTGTCCAGCTTACGTTTGTCGGCGAAGCGGCTGAGCAACCGCTCATTACACAACTTATTCGCCAATTCGATTTGAATATAAATATTTTACAAGGGAAAATTTCACAAACGCATCACGGTTCATACGGGGTGTTGTTCATTCACTTAGATGGTGCGAATGGAGAAGTTGAGCGAGCGCTCGCTTTTATTCGCCAGCAAGAAGTTGAAGTGGAGGTGTTGGCGAATGTCCAATGAACTATTTCCGAACGTCGTTTGGGAAAAAATATGGGCGGCAACGATGGAGACGTTGTATATGACCGCTATTTCTGTTGCAGCAACATTTGTGCTCGGTATTTTACTTGGGTTGTTGTTGTTTCTAACGTCTAAGGGAAACATATGGGAAAATCGTTTGATTAACGGTGTGATCGCATCGTTCGTCAATATTTTCCGTTCCATCCCGTTCATTATTTTAATTATTTTGCTCATTCCGTTTACAAAGCTCGTTGTCGGCACGATTCTTGGAGCGAATGCTGCGCTACCAGCGCTCATTATTGGTGCTGCACCGTTTTATGCACGCATGGTTGAAATTGCGCTTCGTGAAATTGATAAAGGTGTCATTGAAGCGGCAAAAGCGATGGGAGCGACGACAACAACAATCATTTGGAAAGTGCTTCTTCCAGAAGCGCTCCCTGCCCTTGTATCTGGGATTACGGTAACAGCAATCGCGCTCGTTGGTTACACAGCGATGGCAGGAGTTGTTGGTGCTGGGGGGCTTGGAAACTTAGCGTATTTAGAAGGATTTCAACGCAACAATAACGACGTTACATTTGTTGCGACAGTGCTCATTTTAATCATCGTCTTTATTATTCAGTTTATTGGTGACTTTGTCACTTCTAAAATAGATAAACGATAAAAAGGAGGAAGAAACAGATGAAAAAATGGATTTCTTTACTTGTTGCTGCAGTTGTTGTATTAGCGCTTGCTGCTTGCGGAAACAGCGAAAGTGCGGAAGAAAAGACGAATAAGCTTGTCGTTGGGGCATCAAACGTGCCACATGCGGAAATTTTAGAACAAGCAAAACCGATTTTAAAAGAAAAAGGTATTGAATTAGAAATTGTGACATTCCAAGATTACGTATTACCGAACAAAGCGTTAGCGGATAAAGAGTTAGATGCAAACTATTTCCAACACATTCCTTATTTAGAAGCACAAATGAAAGAACATGGCTATGACTTTGTAAATGCTGGTGGTATTCATATTGAGCCAATCGGCGTATACTCTAAAAAATATAAAAGCCTTGAAGAGCTACCAAACGGTGCGAAAATTATTATGAGCAACTCGGTTGCTGACCACGGTCGCATTTTATCGATGCTTGAAGAAAAAGGGTTAATTAAGTTAAAAGAAGGTGTCGACAAAACGAAAGCAACTGTTGATGATATCGTTGAAAATCCGAAAAATTTAGTGTTTGAAGCAGATGTCGAAGCTGGATTGCTTCCACAAGTATATAAAAACAACGAAGGAGATGCAGTATTAATTAACGCAAACTATGCGTTAGATGCTGGTTTAGATCCAGCAAAAGATCCGATTGCGGTTGAATCGCCAGAAAACAACCCATACGTGAACATTATTGCCGTTCGCAAAGGTGACGAAAAACGTAAAGAAATTCAAACGCTTGTAGAAGTATTGCAATCAAAAGACATTCAAGACTTCATTTTACAAAAGTATAATGGCGCAGTTATTCCAGCGACAAAATAAGGATGTCCAATCGGGCATCCTTTTATATTTTTTGAAAAACGACGCATGATAAAAAGGAAGGAGGAGTGCATATGTCGATGGAACAATGTTTACACGAATATAAGCAAGGGTTAGGAACGTTTACGCAACATATGCCGAAAGTTGGGCAAACGTTTAACGCGTTTACAGAAGCATGTTTTGCAGAAGGGATGTTATCGAAAAAAGAAAAGCAGTTAATCGCATTGGGCATTAGCGTCGCCAAACAAGATGAATATTGCACCATCTATCATACGAAAGGGTGCATTGATGAAGGGGCGACAGAGAAAGAAATATTTGAAGCGTGCGCCGTTGCGGCTGCTTTAGCGGGTGGAGCGACGATGAGCCAAGCGGTTACGCTCGTTCGGCAATGTGTTAATGAATTTACTCGCATGCATTAAAAGGATAGGGAGGTCTCCTATCCTTTTTTACATACGTGATTAAGCGAACAAACTTTAGAAACAAAAAAGTATCAAAATGCTTGCAATAAGGTTGCTAATACTTTTCATCTGTTATAAAATTGTAATGAGAATAAAATGAGAATTACGTTTTATGAACATAAGTGAAACTGGAGGTATTTTTTTATGGCAACATTAACGATTAAAGATCTTCACGTTGCAATTGACGGAAAGGAAATTTTAAAAGGTGTTAACCTTGAAATTAAAGGCGGCGAGTTTCATGCAATTATGGGACCGAACGGAACAGGAAAATCGACATTATCTGCGGCCATTATGGGTCATCCAAAATATGAAGTAACAAAAGGAAGCATTACATTAGATGGTCAAGATGTATTAGAAATGGAAGTAGACGAGCGTGCTCGTGCTGGGTTGTTTTTAGCGATGCAATATCCGAGCGAAATTAGCGGTGTGACAAATGCCGACTTCTTGCGTTCAGCGATTAATGCGCGTCGTGGAGAAGGAAACGAAATTTCATTAATGAAATTTATTCGTCAACTAGATGAAAAAATGGCGTTTTTAGAAATGAATCCAGATATGGCGCATCGTTATTTAAATGAAGGATTTTCAGGCGGAGAGAAAAAGAGAAATGAAATTTTGCAATTAATGATGTTACAACCGAAAATTGCAATTTTAGATGAAATTGACTCAGGGCTTGACATTGACGCATTAAAAGTTGTTGCAAAAGGTGTTAATGAAATGCGTAGCAGCGACTTCGGCTGTTTAATCATTACGCACTATCAGCGTTTATTAAACTATATTACACCAGATTATGTGCATGTCATGATGCAAGGACGTATTGTAAAATCTGGTGGTCCAGAGTTAGCACAACGTCTTGAGGCGGAAGGATACGACTGGATTAAAAAAGAGCTAGGCATTGAAGATGAAGTCGTCGAGCAAGAAGCGTAAGCGTTAGGAGGATTTGTGATGATTGAGACGAAACTACCATTCGACCAACAGTATGTACGCTCTTTTTCTGAAGGGCGTGGAGAACCGGACTGGCTTTTACATGTTCGCTTACAAGCTCTTGCGCAAGCGGAACAACTTCCTTTACCGAAGCCAGATAAAACAAAAATTGATCGTTGGAATTTCACGCAATTTTCTACTCATCTCGTTGAAAGTGCGCCACTTTCTTCGTTAGAAGAGTTGCCAGAAGAAGTGAAAGTGCTAATCGATATCGACGAAGAGCAAAAAAACGTATATGTGCAACGCGATCATACATGTGCATACGTATCGCTTGCTGATGAATTAAAAGAAAAAGGTGTCATTTTTACAGACTTAGCGACAGCTGTCCATGAACATAGCGAGCTTGTGCAAAAATATTTTATGGACGGCGTGAAAGTAAACGAACATCGCCTAGCTGCGCTTCATGCCGCACTTGTAAACGGCGGAATGTTTGTATACGTACCAAAGCACGTGCAAGTGAATGTGCCGTTGCAAGCGGTATATGTGCATGAAAAAGCGGAAGCGTTATTTAACCATGTCATTATTGTTGCGGACGTCGGTAGTAAAGTAACGTATGTCGAAAACTACATTTCAACATGTGAACGTTCCGAAGCGATCGTGAACATCATTGCTGAAGTGTTTGCATTAGACGATGCGCAAGTATTTTTTGGCGCTGTGGACAGTTTAGCGAAAGGGACGACGACATACGTAAACCGCCGCGGTATCACAGGTCGTCATGCACGCATTGAATGGGCGCTCGGTTTAATGAACGACGGAAACACGATTTCAGAAAACGTGACGCGCCTCATTGGCGACGGCTCATTCGGTGATACGAAGACAGTTGTTGTAAGTCGCGGTGAGCAAGTGCAAAACTTTACGACAAGCGTCATTCATTACGGAAAACATACAGAAGGCTACATTTTAAAACATGGCGTTGTGAAAGACGAAGCGACTTCCATTTTTAACGGCATCGGTAAAATTGAGCACGGGGCATCGAAATCAAATGCAGAACAAGAATCACGTGTGCTTATGTTAAGTCCAAAAGGACGCGGGGATGCGAATCCGATTTTATTAATTGATGAAGATGATGTGACAGCCGGTCATGCGGCATCTGTCGGTCGAGTTGATCCGACGCAATTATATTATTTAATGAGCCGCGGTATTTCGAAAACGGAAGCGGAGCGATTAATTATTCATGGCTTTTTAGCGCCAGTCGTCAATGAAATTCCAATTGAACGTGTGAAAAAACAATTAATCGAAGTGATCGAAAGGAAAGTTAAATGATGAACGGAAAAGAACTTCGTCAACTATTTCCGATTTTAGATCAACAAGTAAACGGCAAGCCACTCGTTTATTTAGATAGCGCGGCGACGTCACAAAAACCGTTGTCGGTCATTGAAGCGATTGACAATTATTATCGTCAATACAATTCAAACGTTCATCGCGGCGTGCATACGCTTGGTACGAAGGCAACCGATGCATACGAAGGGGCGCGCGAAAAAGTGCGGCGCTTCATTGGTGCCGCCTCGACAGAAGAAATTATTTTTACACGCGGGACGACAACGGCGATTAATCTAGTGGCGGCAAGCTACGGTCGCGCCAACGTGCGTGAAGGCGATGAAATTGTCATTACGTACATGGAGCACCATAGCAACATCATCCCATGGCAACAAGTTGCCAGACAAACAGGGGCAACGTTAAAATACATTCCGCTTCAACCAGACGGAACGATTCGCTTAGCAGATGTGGAACAAACAGTCACGTCGAACACAAAAATTGTGGCTGTGATGCACGTATCAAACGTACTCGGTACAATTAACCCAGTAAAAGAAATTGCGCAAATCGCGCACAAAAACGGTGCCGTTGTTGTTGTTGACGGGGCGCAAAGTACGCCGCATATGAAAGTGAACGTACAGGAGCTCGATTGCGATTTTTATGCGTTTTCAGGCCATAAAATGTGCGGTCCGACAGGTATTGGCGTATTATACGGTAAAAAACGCTTACTTGAGCAAATGGAGCCTGTTGAATTTGGTGGCGAAATGATTGATTTCGTTGGTTTGTATGAGTCAACATGGAAAGAACTTCCGTGGAAATTTGAGGGTGGTACACCAATTATCGCTGGAGCGATTGGTTTAGGAGCTGCGATCGATTTCCTTGAACAAATTGGGTTAGATTATATTGCTGAGCATGAACATCGTTTAGCACAATATGCACTTGAACAGTTGTCAACGATTGACGGGTTAACGATTTACGGTCCGAAAGAACGGGCAGGGCTCGTGACATTTAATATTGACGGTGTTCATCCGCACGATGTTGCGACCGTCTTAGATGCGGAAGGTATTGCTGTTCGTGCTGGTCACCATTGTGCGCAACCACTTATGAAGTGGCTAAACGTGACGGCAACTGCACGCGCAAGCTTTTATTTGTACAACACAGAAGAGGAAATTGATGCACTCGTTTCAGCATTAAAGAAAACGAAGGAGTATTTCAGCTATGTCTTTTAATAGCCATTTAGATACGTTGTATCGACAAGTCATTATGGATCATTATAAAAACCCGAGAAATCGTGGTGTGTTAGAAGGGGAACATGTCGATATCAACATGAACAACCCGACGTGTGGCGACCGTATTCATTTAACGTTAAAAGTAGAAGGCGGAAAAATTGTCGATGCGAAGTTTGAAGGAGAGGGCTGTTCTATTTCGATGTCCTCCGCATCGATGATGACGGAGGCGATTAAAGGAAAAACGATTGAAGAGGCGCTCAAGCTATCAACGATTTTTTCCGACATGATGCAAGGAAAAGATTATGATGATTCGATTGATTTAGGTGATATTGAAGCACTTCAAGGTGTATCGAAATTTCCAGCTCGCATTAAATGTGCAACGTTAGCGTGGAAAGCGATGGAAAAAGGATTGCATGAGCAACAAGGCTAGTCATAAAACAAGGAGGCGAACGAGATGGCGAAAAAAATGCCAGAAATCGGTGAATATAAGTACGGTTTCGCCGATAAAGATGTATCTGTCTTCCGCGCTGAGCGTGGATTAACGCGCGAAATTGTAGAAGAAATTTCGCGAATGAAAAATGAACCAAAGTGGATGCTTGACTTTCGCTTGAAGGCGTTAGATATTTTTTACAGCATGCCGATGCCACAATGGGGTGGCGATTTATCAAGCTTAGATTTCGATGAAATTACGTATTACGTCAAACCGTCGGAAAAATCCGGTCGTTCTTGGGATGAAGTACCAGAAGAAATTAAAGCAACGTTCGATAAGCTCGGTATTCCAGAAGCAGAACAAAAATATTTAGCTGGGGTATCGGCGCAATACGAGTCGGAAGTTGTATACCATAACATGAAAGAAGACCTTGAGAAATTAGGGGTCATTTTTAAAGATACAGACTCAGCGCTAAAAGAAAACGAAGATTTGTTCCGCGAGCATTGGGCGAAAGTCGTTCCGCCGACAGATAATAAATTTGCAGCACTCAACTCAGCCGTTTGGTCTGGTGGTTCATTCATTTACGTACCAAAAGGTGTAAAAGTTGATACGCCGTTGCAAGCGTATTTCCGAATTAACTCGGAAAATATGGGCCAATTTGAGCGGACGTTAATTATCGTCGACGAAGGGGCACACGTTCATTACGTTGAAGGCTGTACGGCGCCTGTCTATACGACAAACTCGCTTCATAGCGCCGTCGTTGAAATTATCGTGAAAAAGGGCGCGTATTGCCGTTATACAACGATTCAAAACTGGGCAAACAACGTCTTCAACCTCGTGACAAAACGTGCAGTTTGCGAAGAAAACGCGACGATGGAATGGATTGACGGAAATATCGGATCGAAGCTAACGATGAAATATCCAGCAGTTATTTTAAAAGGAGAAGGTGCGCGTGGTTTGACACTTTCGATTGCGATTGCTGGAAAAGGACAACATCAAGACGCAGGTGCAAAAATGATTCATTTAGCACCAAATACGTCATCAACGATCGTATCCAAATCGATTTCGAAACAAGGCGGAAAAGTCACATATCGCGGTATCGTTCATTTCGGACGGAAGGCGGACGGATCACGTTCAAATATTGAGTGCGACACACTCATCATGGATAATCAATCGACATCCGATACGATTCCATATAACGAAATTTTAAACGACAATATTTCGCTTGAACATGAAGCAAAAGTGTCGAAAGTATCAGAAGAACAACTATTTTATTTAATGAGCCGCGGCATCTCTGAACAAGAAGCGACAGAAATGATCGTAATGGGCTTTATTGAGCCGTTTACAAGAGAACTCCCGATGGAATACGCCGTTGAAATGAACCGTCTCATTAAGTTTGAAATGGAAGGTAGTATTGGTTAACCTTGATAAATAAAGGGTTTAGCGCTCCGTTGTGGGCGCTTCACCCACAATTCACCCACAATTCATTTTCTTTCGGTGTACCGCTGATACAACTCCAGTGCCCCATCCTCAATTTTCTTGGTCACATGGAGGTACGTATCAGCGGTCATTTTTATGCTGGCATGCCCTAATCGCTCGGAAACATATTTGATATTTGCCCCAGCCTCTAAAAGATGCACGGCGTGACTATGACGTAACGCATGCGGCGATAAAACAGGAAGTTCTGCCCGTTTACATACTTCTTTGAAATATTCCCTTACGACATTCGTCCGCAACCAACGTCCATCTTGCTGGTGAAAGACGATGTTCGTTTCTGGCTTCTTGTAGCCGGGATATCTTAAATACATCTCGTTCCGATTGATGCGATGTTTTTTCAATAAACGAATGGTCACTTCATCCAGCTTAATCGTCCGCAGACTCGCCTTTGATTTTGGAGTGGAAAGATAGGGTGTCGAGTTCGTCGGACACACTAGCGTTTTGTTCACCGTGAGCGTTTTATTTTCCAAGTCAATATCATCCCAGGTCAAAGCCAACGCTTCGCCAATTCGTAATCCTGTCCGCGCTAAAAGCGTAAATAACACGTAATATTGAATCGAATGTTGATACTTCGCGTGTTTTTGCGGCTTCTTTACCTCGTTCAAAAACTTCTCCAGTTGCTCACGTGTAAAATACTTCAGCTCGTTATTTTTCTCTGTCTCCTTTGGAATAGTGGTTTTAGTGACGGGATTCTCGCGCAAAATACGAAATTCATGAACAGCATCATTTAGTGCTGAGTTCATGATGCTGTGAATTCGCTGCACTGTCCCCTCGCTATATTGTTTCCCCAATTCGTTGATCCATTTTTGATACTCGACCCGATCGATTTCTTTTAGCTTGTAATTTCCCCAGCGTGGCAAAATGTTAAGCCCGACGTTTCGTTCTTGGAGCGTATACGTAATAGGCTTGACGTTTGGCTTTTTATACACCTCAAGCTCAATCGGCGCAAAAAGTCAAGGAACGTTTCGGCATTGACGGATGATGCACGATGAAACACCACATCGCCTTGTTGAACGTCAACTGCACCAAAAATGGACACATGGTCATGGTGACCGTAGCTTGGCACTTGTTTTTGATCTCCTACTTCTGCCCATGTCGTACGTAGCGCTTGATAGGCCCGAACATGTGTCTCATCCACATAAAACAGCATGACATTCTTGAAGGCGAACAGTGCCTGGCACTGTTCGCCAAATCAAATACATCGGAATATGCGAAATTGGAACTCAATCTAAAAGATTGTCCTCGGTGGATTCATCAGTAGGCGCAGTTAATGTCTCATTGTACTTTTCTTGAATAAAGTGTAATCAAATCCTCCAAAAAAATCATTAATTGTTCATCTACTCCTCACATTTCTCATAGCGGGATGATCTTACAAAACAATTGAAAAAAACAACCGTTATCGCTATTGTCTGAAAGGTTAAGTGATAAAATCGATTTCTGTCGAACAATGACGAAATTTGTTTGTCGAAAAATATTGCGAGTATGTTTTTTATAGCATAAAATCTCCTCATGCAGCTCGAATTAGACAACTTAGGATTGATAAGGAGAGAAAACATGAGGCATCTAAGAACATGGTTTGTTTGGTGGTTAGTATTTTTATTAGTTTTTACGAGTATTCCTATGGAGGGATTGGCGGAGTTCGTCTATTCTAAATCTGACAATGCGATGAAACAATCACCTCTTAAAGTACCAGAAGCGCCCAGTATCAACTTGAAGCCGGGAGAGCTTATAGGGGAACGAACAGAGAATACGAAAGTGTATTACAATGGTGATGGTACGTTTACCAGAAAAATTTTCTTTGAACCGATTCATATTAAGAAAAAGAACGAAAAACAATTTGAGGAAGTTTCCACTTTCTTCATCGACCATCCCAATCATGTTCAAGCAGAGAATACGATTTTGGAACCTCGTTTTTACAAGAAAATGGTGGATGGAGAATATGCAAAATTTCTGTATAATGAATATTCCATTTCTTATTCTATTTTAGAAGCATCAGGGAATGGACTGAAGCCGATTCAAGCGAAAGATGTTCCCGCTATTTATAAGAAAAAAGACAATAAGATTGTGCATAAAAATATTTTTCCAAATATAGACTTGCAAAATATCGTATTTAACGAATCAACGAAAGAAGATTTAGTTCTTCACTCTTTTACGGGCTATCACATTTTCAAATTTCGTTTGAAAACCGATTTGCATGCCAATATTCAAGACGATGGATCGATTTTATTTACAAACAAAGAAAATGAAAAAGTATTTGAACTCCCTAAACCATTTATGGTCGATTCGAATATCGACGAACACTCGGGAGAAGCACAGCGCTCGGAAAATGTAACATACGAACTTCAACAGGATGATCAAGGGTATATTTTAACGGTTAAAGCTGATCCGCAGTGGTTGAAAGATCCGAAGCGCGTCTATCCGGTTTATATTGACCCTAGCACTTCTGTTGCTATTGCTACCGATGCATTTGTCATGAGCGCCTACCCGACGACTAACTATGGTTCTGCATCAAGTAAATGGGATTCGGCGCAAGGACAATATGTGTTAAAAGTCGGTTATTATGATGGAACGACAGGGACTTGTTACGGATTTTTAAATCCTGATACATCAAATATCGAAAATATGAATGTGACGAGTGCCACATTCAACGTGTATGTGACACACTCATACTATGCAACAACAGCAACCGGCTTATGGTTAGATGCGGTCAATGGTTCATGGTCTGCGAGCACCTTAACATGGAATAATAAACCCTCTTCCACGAACATTGGTAAAGTCGATGTGGCAAGAGACCAATGGGCGCAATTTGATGTGACGAACACCGTCAAAGCGTGGGCATCAGGGACCAAACCAAACTATGGATTGAAACTCCATACGAATGGAAATGGACAAACGTATTGGAAAAAAGTTGTTTCCAATACGAACAGCAGTTATAAACCATATTTGTCTGTTACGTATACGATACCAGTTCCCGATACGCCAACAGGAACGGCCTTCAGTAATGGGGATGGCACAGGATATATCAATTTATCATGGGATCGGGTTCCTGGCGCTGTGGGTTATAAAGTTTGGATTTATAACGGGAAATCATATGAAGCGTTTGATGTAGGCAATGTTACTTCCTGGAGTACAAAAGGGAAAAAATTTGGCCGACCCCTTCTGAAATTAGTGCTGGAAGATACGATCTGCATCAAGATCAGTTAGGGACGGAGTTGGCTGTCGATCCTTCCCCAGTCTATCGAAATTCAGGCGGAAGTTATCCAAACAGCAAGAACTACTGGTTCCGAGTCAGTGCGATTTTTCCTCAAGGCGAAAGCGCCATGTCAGGCGCGTATATGCCGACCATTCCGAATTTGGCAAAACCATCTGCTCCGATGGGGGTAAGTTATACAAACGGAAACGGAACAGGATATATCGATTTCAAATGGAATCCTGTGAGTGGAGCGACGGGGTATAAAATTTGGATTTTTAACGGTTCCTACTATGAATCGTTAGATGTCGGGAACGTCACTTCTTGGACAACGAAAAACAAAAAGTATTGGCCAACCTCTACGGAAATTCAAGCAGGTAGATATAAGTTGCATTTAAATGACGGTCTCGGCACAGAATTAGCTGTTGACCCGTCTCCAGTCTATGCTAATGCGGGAACGAAATATGCAACGGCTACCAACTACTGGATTCGAGTAAGCGCCTATAACTCTCAAGGGGAAACCGTCTTTTCGGATGCGTATATGCCTCGTATTCCGGATTTGCGAGTGCCGCCAGCGCCTTCCGGATTTGCTTACAGCAATCAATCGGGGAGCAACTCGGGTTATGTCATGTTAGACTGGGATAAGATTCCTGGAGCGACAGGGTATAAAGTGTGGATTTTCAATGGACTTTACTATGAAGCATTTGATGTAGGAGACGTGGACCATTGGACGACGCAAAACAAAGGAATTTGGCCAACGCCGGAGGAAATCCAACAAGGGGATTCCAGCACCTTAACGCTGCATCATGATGGACAAGGATTGGAACTTCCGAAAGATCCTTCCCCAATGTATGCGAAAATGGGGACCAAATACGCGACAAGCCCCCATTACTACTTCCGACTCAGCGCCTACAATGCGGATGGGGAAACGGTATTTTCCAGCAATGCCTTGACGGTGAACATTCCGGGGGCGAATGAATATTTAGGAAAAGAGGAGTACTGGTCCATCATTGATGTTCCGTATGGCAGCGTGAATGCCGCTACGGGTAATCTCATGATAGATGAACAAGATGTTTCGATTTCAGGTAGGGGGCTAGGACTTGGTCTATCCAGAACCTACAATAGCTTGTCTCCATGGACCGGTTTATTCGGAAAAGGCTGGCACAGCGATGCGGAAATGAATATCGTCGCGCAAGGAAATGAAGCGCGATTGACGGATGAAGACGGGACGCTTCACATATTTATGAAACGAGCCGACGGAACATACCAAGCGCCAACCGGTGTTTATTTGGAGCTAAGCGAGACCGCCACTGAGTGGATCGTGAAATCGAAAGATCAAACGAAAATGTATTTTAATAAAAGCGATGGCAAGTTAACCAAAATGGTCGACGGTCATGGAAACGCAACGACGTACGGTTATTCGAATGGAAAGCTTACGTCGATTACGGACGCATCGGGAAGAAAATTAGACATTCAGTATCGTCCAGACGGAAAGATCGAAAAAATCATAGGCCCGATGAATCGGACGGTGACATATGGCTACACGAATGATTTGTTAACGACGGTGACTCAGGCGGGCGGAGAAGTGACAAGATATGAATACAATGAGATTGATCGTCTAGTCAAAGTATTCGAGCCGACACATACGGAGGATCAGCCAGTTGTCAATCAGTTCGTGTACGACGGCGACAGGCTTAGTCAAGTACGTGATTCCGAAGGCCATGTATACACATTGACCTATGATCCAACGGAACGGCGATTGCTCATACAAAAGCCGAATGGCCGCAAAACTCAATATACTTTCAACGAGGCTGGTAACCCGATTGAGGTTGTGGATGACGTAGGCGGCTTAAATATTACAACGAAATATGTGTATGAAGGCAACAATTTAAAGGAATCATACGATCCGAATGATGTTGGGGCCACTACACCGACGGAATCATATACGTACGATGCGAATGGAAATGTGTTAACAGCGAAGGATAGCTATGGGACCGAAATCTACCAGTATAATCCAAATAACGATGTCATCTCCATGACAGATACAGAAGGCGACAAGACAACGGTTGCGTATGATGGCTTAAATCCAGTATCCGAAACCGATCAATCGGGAAAAACGTCTTCTGTAGCGAAGTACGATTCCTATGGAAATGTGATTGAAGAAAGTGACGCATTGGGCAGTGCGACCAATTTACTCTCTAATCACGGCTTTGAACAGGGAACGACCGCTTGGACTGTGCTTCGTTCGTATGATTCCGGGCAGTTACAGGAAGATACGAATGTTTATAATGGGTTGACGGGACGAAAAACGTTAAAAATCACAGTGAATTCGACGTCGCCTAGTGCAGAAGCCGGTTATGTGGCCGCTACGCAAGAAATTGCGGTAAAACCGAATGCGACATACACATTAAGTGGAAAAATCAAAACAAATTTAACGAAAGCCAGTGCGTTCTTTAATGTTGAATTTTTAGATAGCCAAAATCGTCGAATTTCTTGGACGGACAATCGTTATAGTCAATTGGTAGGCACAAGACCTTGGACAGAGCGGCAAGTGACGTTTACCACTCCTTCGAATGCAGCCAAAATTCGCGTCTATTTAGAGGTCGATCATAAGTCTCCAGATGCTTCCGGAGAAGCCTGGTTTGATAATGTTCAATTGGAAGAAGCGCAGGTTTCTTCCAGCTACAACCCAGTTGTAAATAGTAGTTTTGAAGGAACCACCACGAATTGGAGTGGAACAGGAGGAAGCGTAGATAATACGGAGTGGTTCGACGGGGCTTACTCTCTCAAAATATCGAGAACTAGCACCACACAATCAGCTAGTGAATATAAGCAGACGGTGATCGTAGGGCAAACTTCAAGTGATACGCCGCTTCGTCTGACACTCACAGGTCTTTCCAAAGCGCAGGATGTCAAAGCCAACGGTACCGTGAGTGCAAGCGATTATTCCATTACGGCTAAAGTATACTTTGTGGATGGAACGACCCAAACGTATACCGCTGATTTTCCGATCGGCACGCAAGATTGGAATCGTGCGGCTATTTCGATCCATCCGTCGAAGCCGATTGACAAGGTGGACGTATCCGCTATGTTCCGTGGAAACTACACAGGAACGGTCTGGTTTGACGCCATTCGCTTGATGGAAGGCAACGTTGTAACGAAAAACAAGTATGACGCAAGCGGAAATTATGTCACGGAAAAAGTGGATGAAGAAGGCTATGTGGCGAAAAAGAATTATGATGCCGTAGGAAACCTGTTAAGCGAGTACGATAAGAAAGGAAACAAGAAAGAGTACACGTATGATTTATCGGATCGCTTAAAACAGCTGTTGTTAGCGAACGGTACTTCCGTCAACTACGATTATGACGCGAATGGCAATATGACTTCCAAAGTCATTCAAACGAGTGGCGGTCAGTCACAAGAATTTCGTTATTCTTATGATAAGATGGGAAAACTTATTAAAACCGTCGGTCCGCTGAATGATGTGACCACCAATGAATATGATGCGAACGGCAATAAAATGAAAACCGTCTTGCCGAAAGGAAATACAATTCAATGGACGTATGACGGAACGGAAAGGGTCAAAACGATTTCTTACAACAACGTTCCGTATTACGAATTTAGTTACGACAAAAACGGAAACGAACTTTCTGTACAATATTTAAAAGACGGTACGACCAAGACAAGAAAATTTGATTCCGCGAATCGTGTCATTGAACAATCCGACCGCGGAGGATTACAAAAGTGGACCTATCCGATGACATCGGATAAATTACAACAGTTTATGTTCTCCCATGGATCGTTTAGCCAAACAGTCACATACCAATACAATGCCTTGGATCAAAATACAGTCGTCCAAGATGGAACGTATACGTACCGCTTTGACTATGACGAGAGAGGAAACGTTCGCACCTTCACGACAGGAAACGGAGCGGGAGCCACCTTCACGTATGATGACCGCGGCTTGGTGAAAAGTCTGTCAGTGGGGACGGCAGATGGAACCGAGTTATTGGCGGAAACGTACCGTTATGACGAAAACGGCAATCGGACAGAAATCGCCATCCCGACCGGCGCGAAGACGCTCTATCGTTATGACGCCTTAGATCAACTAGTGGAAGAGCAATGGCCGGATGGAACGACGATCGAGTACACGTACGATGGATTCGGGAACCGGACGAAAATCGTGAAAACGAAAGAGGGATCATCCACGACGACGACGGCCGATTATAATGCGGCGAATCAGTTGGTTCGTTTCGGCGATGAAACGATCACGTACGATGCGAACGGCAATCGGACCGAAGATGGTGAGTACCAATATGAATGGAACGAAGCCGACCAGCTTGTCTCCATCACAAGAAAAGGCGAAAGCACGCCGTTTGTGACGTACCAATATGATGAAGACGGTCGCCGTATTCAAAAGAATGTGAATGGTGTTATTACGAACTACCATTACCAAGGTGACAGCCTAAACGTTCTGTATGAAACCGATGCAAGCGGAAATGTGGTAAGATCGTATATATACGGAGAAAACGGTCAGCTATTGGCGATGAAAAAGGGCGGGGCGACGTACTTCTACCACTACAACGCGCATGGCGATGTCATCGCGTTAACCGATGCGCAAGGAAACGTAGTGGCTCGTTACGAGTACGACACATGGGGCCAAATTCGTTCCCAAACGGGCGTCCTAGCAGACGAAAACCCATATCGCTACGCCGGATACCAATACGATGAAGAGACGGGATTGTACTACCTCATGGCCCGTTATTACCACCCAACGCACGGAGTGTTTTTATCGCTCGACCCAGACCCAGGCGATGCGGATGACATCTTGACGCAGAACGGGTATACGTACGCGAACAACAACCCGGTGATGCTGGTCGATCCGGATGGGCATTTTGTGTGGATGGCGATCAATGCGGGATTCGCGGCGTATGATGGGTATAAGGCATACAAGTCAGGGAAAGGATGGAAAGGCGTCGCGGCTGCGGCAGCTATTGGTTTTGTTGGTGGAGGAAAATTTAAACTTGTTAAAAATACAGGTAAATTTAGTAAGTATGGTGTAGGATTATATAAAGAAATAAAAGGTGTACCGGGGTTAGATGCACATCATGTTGGACAAAAAGCAATTATGAAAAAATTCATTCGAAATTATGATCCAAATAATGCACCAGCAATATTAGTACCAAAAGCTGGACATACAAGAAAAGGTCCTAGGGGAATAGTTTCGAGAAGTTCAAAAGGAATTGAGAGTGCAAGACAATTATTAGCAAGAGATATAATGGAGTTAAGAAGAGTATATCCAGACATTCCTAATTCTCAACTTCGAAAATTAATTGAATTAAATAAACAATTGTATCCAGAGATGAGAAGGAGATGAGATATATGAATAAAGAAGAGTTTGTTAAACTTTTACATCAGTCAATTATAAAAGAAAATCGTAATTTTTATCGAGATATATTCAATAATACTGATATTAATGAAGTTACAGACCCCTATTGGAAAGAAGCATTGATGTTTTATTCAGAACTATCAGATAAAAATAAAGAAATATTATTTAAAATAATCGAACAAGTAGAAGTGGATGCTGTATCTAATATTTTAGGGGTGTTAGATGGGGTAGTATCAATAGGAGAAGAGGATATTGAGTTTAAAGTGACAATTAACGATAATAATGAACCAATTAATGGAGATTTACAAGACCTATTTTTGGAGTATGATGAAGAGAATAGGTAACAAGTTTAGAGATATGATTTTGTATTTGCTAAAATACCATTTATAACTTTCTTTTAAAGTAATTTGTGAATTTGAGATACAATGTATCAGTGGAACAAAAAGAAGGCTTCTAATAAATTATATTACCTTGATTGGCTTTATGCCTTTCAAGGTTTTTATTTTAAAACTATATAGATTCAGATTAATTTTCCGACATAACTATCTGTCCAATGCGTTGGAGCACTTTTTCTGGAAATTGAGTGAGATGCTCCAAGAACGAAACAATCGATTCCCGCAACTCTTTTCGATTGGCATGAAACCGATTGGCAATCACGCTCTCTTTCAGCCATCCCCAAATCCGTTCGACCAAATTTAAATTCGGTGAATACGGGGGTAAGAATATCAAAGTCAACCGTTCTTCGTGCTCATGTAGAAAAGGCTGAAGAATTTTGGCGCGATGAATTTTTGCGTTATCCAAGACCATCACGACATGTTTATCCGGATACTGGTCCAAGAAGGTGTATTGGAGAAATTGCAGAAAAGCCTGTGCATTGCATTGATTGGTTTCCATACGGTGAAATTCTCCCGTTTCGATATTCACACCGCCTAATAAGCTAACGGTTGCGTGATGTCCATACGTAGGGATTTGTTTTTGACGTCCTTTAACACTCCATGTGGCCCGTAGGGTTTGGTAATCTCGAATATGTCTTTCATCTTCATAGATTATGACCATGTTGTCGGACAAGTTTTTTTTATGAGTTCCATCTCCTGTTGAAACTCTTTTTGTTTTTGTGGATTGGCCTGTTTGAGGGTATACGTAGGGCGTGTATAGCGAAATCCCCATCGATGAAGCATATCACCAATACCGCCACGGGACATGGTGACAGAAAATTTCTCTTCTAACACATGTTGAATAATCCGAGTATTCCAGCCCGTTTCAATGCCGTATCCTTCATCGGCAGGAGTGCTTTCTTCCAGCATTTTTTTAATTCCCGTTCTTCTTCTGGAGATAGATACGGCTTTCTGCCCGAGGCGTATCGACGTTCTAATAACGCATCCATCCCACCTTGATTAAACTTTTGCACGTAAATCGAAACGGTCTCACGGTGGAGATTCAAGAGCTCAGCGACTTGGATCCCCAAATAGCCTTGCATAATCAGACGAATGACTGCAATTCGTTTTGCCATGTTCGCCTTTTTCATTTTGCGTTCCTGTTCTTGAAGACGTTCGATAGTCCAACCATGATCGTTTGTAATTTGTAATCCTTTTTTCCTCATTCTTCTTCCGCTCCTTTGATTTACTCATTTAGGAGCAGTATAGACAAGGATGCAGGTTGATTAAACATGTTGGAATTTCAAACTGGATTTATATAGTATACATCGTGAAAGCTTTTAAAGAGTAAAGGAACATTTCTAGAGGGAGGGTAAGAAACGATGAAGATCGTACTTGACGCAGGGCATGGTGGTACTGATCCAGGAGCCGTTGCAAATGGTCTAAAAGAAAAGGATTTGACTCTTGCAATTGTAAAGCATATTCATCGTATGTTAACCGAATATGAGGGAGTAGAAGTATTTCTTACACGTGTTGATGACCGTTTTCTTGAACTGGAAGAGCGCGCGGCCATCGCTAATAAATTGAATGCTGACTATTTTGTGAGCGTGCATATCAACTCTGGCGGTGGAACCGGTTTTGAATCTTTTATATTCAACAATCCAGACGCGAAGACAATTGCGTATCAAAACGTGATTCACAGCGAAATTATGCGTGCAATAGGCAACGTCAAAGATAGAGGAAAGAAACGAGCAAACTATGCGGTACTTCGTAAAACAAAAATGCCGGCCATTTTGACAGAGAATCTATTCATTGACAACCCAAACGACGCAGCAAAATTGAAATCAGAACAGTTTCTTCTCCAGATTGCATATGGTCATGTCGAAGGTATCGCCAAAGCATTCGGATTGAAGAAAAAAGCAGAACCTCAACCAAAAGAAAAAACAACGCAGGAAAAGAAATTATACCGTGTTCAAGTCGGGGCTTTTTCCGACAGAAAAAACGCCGAACGGCTCGTAGAAGAGCTGAAAAAGAAAGGATATTCGGCTGTGATTGTCTGATTTCCCCTGCCGTTTGGCAGGGATTCAGCTTGTTGACTTCGTCGTAAATTTTATATTATTTGTAATTTTAAAAAAAAACAGAATAAATATATTGAATTATCTTTGATATAAATGTTATCATAGGTTATGGGATCCATATTACACAATAAATTCTAGGGGGTTGGTTGGATGGGTAGGAAAAAAAACTCTTTTACTAATCACTATTCTACTTATTGGTATTGTATGGAGCCCTTATTCCCTCAATGTAAAAGGTGCTAATGCTAGCACTGCTGGCACTAAAGCAGAAGAAAGGAAGTTGGATTTCTATTCTACGGAAGACATAACTCCAGTAATAAAAAGTATGAAGAATGACAATAAGGACGACTCAATTATCAAAGAAAAGCAATTTCTAAACGAGGGAAAAATTAAGGTAGAGTGGAAACAGGCAAATAAAGAAAATAAGGTTACTAATCAAGAATCTACGGATATTGCTTATAGTGTTAATGAAGTAAAAAAGAGTCCCGAATTGCAAAAAGCCCTACATGATGCTCTTATTGACGGCAAAAAAGTCTATCTTTATGGCGGGTTAACTTTTGATGAATACCGACAATTGCTCAATATAGACGAAATAACTATTGACGCTTCCAAAGAAAATAGTAAACCAATGAAAGTACATTTTGGAAATGAGAAGCAAAAAGGCCCGAAAAAAGAAAATCCTCATAGTTTAGCATGGAAAGATGAAGATGTCCATGACATCATTGGTTATACCATTAAAGATGTTCCTCAAAAGTTATTTGTATCTGACATTAATGTGTCAAGCAAAAATGGAACATTACCACCAACAACAAAACATTATATTCAAGAGATTTTAAATAGTTTAGTTATCACTGTAGAAAGCACAGCAGAAGAAGAACCGGGAATTACGTCCTTTAACTTTTTAAGAAAAAATGCTGCCAAAGCAGACTCTAAAATAGTAAAAAGTAACGGTACTTTTTCAGCCAGTGCATATTATAATAGTTTATTATTAGGAAGAATATATACGGACTGGTATTTAAAGCAAAGCTATGATGAATCGGACGGTACGTATGATTACTTTACCGTAGAAGATTATACGCAAATTCAGGGATATAACGGGGGATATCCATACTACCTTAAAGTAGACCACGATATTCCTTATGATAGTGACCATATTTATGACTGGGATCCTGATGATGATAGTGACAATCCTTATAACATTAGCATTGGATTCCCTTGGTCAATATCCTTTTCTTTCGACCTAGGTGGAGAGCCTACTGTAGATGAAATAGGTAGTTTAAATTACGATTATGGACGTTGGGAAATTAAAAACGGTATTGGAGGTTCTTTAGAAAACGGAGACATCTTTAAACCTACAACTTCTTGGAAATCATCTGGAACATATGCTTCCATGGATATTAGACATTGGTGTAACTTCACGGAAGTTTCAGGAAACATGACAGCCCAAGCCTATCATAAATTAGATGTTGACTATGACTACACTACTCCTGTTCAATAATCCTTATGAGAAAAGTGTGATATTTATGAAAAATCAAGACAAAAGTTTAATATTAGTATTAGCTCTAGTAGCAATAGGTATCTTTTATTTAGGTTTTCAGCTATACCAAATTAATGATACACTAAAGGAATTAGTAGGTGTAATAAATAATAAGTGATTAAGGAGAGTTGAAAAACAGAAGGTGTACTATTTGTCAACAGTCTGAATCCCTGCCATTTGGCAGGGATTTTTTGTTTTTGTGGAATGAAATATTGAGGAGGCGATTCCATGTTTGAGATTGTCGGTCGGTTGAGATGCCCCGTGTATGCAGAGGTGGTCCATCCGGACGATAAGGCTTTCCTCGACATCATCAATACCGTCATCCACCAGAGATGTTACTACAAATCTCCGCAGCGCAAGCTCCCAATCAAAGATGAAGGTCCATTCCAGAGTTACTAGTGGCTCTTGCGTTATGGGGATGGACGCTAGTCGATCGATTGATTAACTATATCCGCAAATGAGGTGCTTAATATGCAATATCATTTTACATCAAGAAAAGAACTCGAGGACTTCATTAAAAACGAAGTCCTCACGACTTCTGAGGTAGTTGAAATTCTTGGTGTTACACGTCAGAGAGTTAGTCAGATGATTTCTGCTGGTAAGTTAAATCCGATAAAAAAACTACGTGGCGATAGTTTGTTTTTACGCCAGGATATCGAAGAAAGGAAAAAAGAACTTGAGGCATTGCGTAAGAAATACCGACCGTATGATGCGGAATAGCTTCTTAGCTCAGCTTTGATTCGGGTTGGGCAGAAAATTTTGGTGAAGCAGTCCCCCTCAAATGAGAGGGGATTACTTTGCGTTTTCTCGATCAAGTTCTTCTCTAAATTCTTTATGTAAAATTGACCTAGTTAGATCAAGATAAGGATTTGGTGATTGATTCATGTTGTAATTACTCACCAATTCCTTACTTGCGCCAAAAATGTTTAACGAAGGATAGCGTAAATATCCCCCATCTTGTGTTAGTATATTGTTTACTCCTGATATATTTGCTATGGCAACATGTCTAGCATCATATTGATTGCCTCCATATCTTAAGTACAATTCAGTGGTTAAAGTTTCTACACACTGAGGAGCTGCTATGTCCACATCTGTTTTCATTCCGAATTGCTCTAGGTATTCAATGATTCTGTAGACTTTATTCATGGTAATTTCAGCAGCTTTTCTAGACTCTTCATCCGAGACGATGTTTTCTGCTATTTTCCAAGTTTTGTTTCCCTTTATATTTTTCTTTTTAGCAATTTTGGAATACGTATCAACATGAACAAATTGTATTATTTCGTTAACAGTATGCTGTGACCATGTGATCATCCCATCCCTATTGATAAGTTCGTGAATGTATTGTTCAGTTAATGAGCCGTGCTCTCTTTGCATAAATATGTCGATTATAGCACAAGTATCAATGTATATGATATCTGGGAAAAGAAACCTGTTGTTCCAGTTTTCTTTACGGATATCAAAAGAAATGGAGGTTCTATTCATGATTCCCACCTCCGACCAAGTTCTTATACCATTCGAAAGTTTCTTGCTCAAACTTTATATCCAATTCTTTGAAATGGATGAGTTTACGTTTTTGTTTGTCTTGCTGTTTTTTTTGAATTTTGAATCCTTCTTTTAGTAATTTTCTTTTTTCTAGAGGATTCATGTTGAATCCACTCCTTATTAATGTGTTAGAGAAATATTTTTGATGCAACGCTTTTTACTTTTTCGTTAAGGAAAGAGAGTATATCATCAATAAAAACATGTACTTCATTAGAATGTATATGTTCAGTCGACAAAAGGTTGAGAAGGTAAAAAATTTTTTGTGCATCTTTAATATAAGGTTCTATGTGTACGTCTCCATGATACTTATTTTCATTTCTTACCATAAAACGATATCCGATGCCGTAAGCACTTAGCATATCTGAACATTCTCCAAAATAGCCTTTAGATTTTTCTAAAGTGTTTTGATTCACAGAGTCAATCGCTTCGATTGTTACAGCCATAGTTGAGTTTGGGGATAGTTCAAGAATTTCATTTGCTTTAATCAAAATTTCAGCAATATTATCCCCATTTATATTACTCAAATCTCCTTGCGTAGCAAAAACAATTCGATCATTTGATATAATTAATGCAGATGCTGCTTTTTTTAGGATGAGGGTTTCTCCGTTTGGTCTAATTATCTCTGGAAACATATCATAAAAATTTTTCTTTAATGCATTTAATCGTGATTCGGAAAGATCCCCAACTTGTTTAACTAACGAAAAATTCGAATTGATTACATACATGTATTATTCCTCCTTTTTTCAGTAACTATACTATAATCTATGGCTAATTATGATAAATCAACAAAGTAATGAACCAAAAACAAGTAAATTTTACTACAACTTTTCGACAGAAAGAAACAAAATTCCTTTGCGATATGCTTAAAATTTTGTTACAGTCCCATAGCTTATTTTGGTTAAACAAAAGGCGGATCGCTCCGCCTTGTTGCACCCACAAAACACCCACAAATTTATTGTGGTTTATGATTTTGTTTGATTAAGAAAAATCGAAAAACCTTGATAAATCAACGTTTGTAAGGTATTATTTTCTCATGCAACAAGCAAAAATAATCAAGTTTGAAATGGAAGGTAGTATTGGTTAATCAACAGCTGATGATCTGCGTGCGGCAGATCATCGGCTTTTTTTGTATGTTATGGTAAGATAAATGTAGGTGATGCATATGATTTATGTCGGATTAACGGGATGGGGCGACCATGACAGTTTATATCCGTCGCGGCTTGCGTCAAAAGATAAGTTACAAGCGTATGCCGCTCATTTTCCAACCGTTGAGGTCGATGCGTATTTTTATGCGATTCAGCCACGCCAGAACGTTGAAAAATGGACGATGGAAACACCGGAATGTTTTCAATTTATCGTTAAAGCGTATCAAGGAATGACGGGTCATCAACGTGGTGATATTCCGTATGCAAATAAAGATGAGATGTTTACAGCATTTTTACAATCCATTGAGCCGTTTCAGCAAGCAAATAAGCTTGCGATGGTGTTGTTTCAATTTCCACCGTGGTTTGACTGTCAAAAAAAGCATGTCCATTATTTACGTTGGTGTCGGGAACGAATGGGGGATGTCCCCGTTGCACTTGAATTTCGTCATCAATCGTGGTTTTCGCCCCCGTTTTACGAAAAGACGTTGCGCTTTATGGAAGAAGAGCGCTGGATCCATAGCATTTGCGATGAACCGCAAGCGGGGGAAGGATCGGTACCGACTGTTTTGCATCCAACAGATCCAAATAAAACGCTCATTCGTCTACACGGACGCAACGTAGCTGGTTGGAATAAACGAGATGATGAAAATTGGCGTGCCGTTCGTTATTTATATCGATATAACGAGCAAGAGTTACAAGAGTGGGTACAGCATATTCGCATGTTACAAACGAAATGTGAACACATTTACGTCTTATTTAACAATAACTCGGGTGGAGATGCCGCTGATAATGCAAAACAGTTTTTGCAGTTGTTAGGTATTGAGTATACGAACTTAGCGCCACGACAATTAGATTTGTTTTCATAATGGGGGATGAAAATGGAATACATACTTCTTTTAGTGGTCGGTTTTTTAGCAGGAACGATCGGCAGTCTTGTCGGTTTAGGGGGAGGGATCATTATCGTTCCCGCGCTTCTTTTTTTAAGCACCGCACATGTATTGCCAGCCATTTCACCACAAATGGCGGTTGGTACATCGCTTGTCGTCATTATTTTTAATGGATTGTCGTCGACTTTAACATATATGAAGCATAAAATGGTGGACTATAAAAGCGGCTTGTTTTTTTTCATCGGTAGTGGACCAGGGGCAATGCTTGGTGCATGGGTAAATCAACATGTGCATATGCAACATTTTTCGCTTTATTTCGGATTATTTTTAATTGCTGTTTCGTTTTTACTTATGTTTCAATCTCGGTTATCTCCGTCTAGAAAACGCACATTTCCTGTTGTACGGACATACATTACGAATGAAGGGGAGGAAGTGACGTACGGGTATCATCCGTTCATCGCTACGCTCATTGCGTTTATTGTTGGCTTTGTCGGCGGGTTTTTTGGCATTGGTGGCGGTTCGCTCATGGTGCCTGCGATGATTTTATTATTTTTGTTTCCTCCCCACGTAGCCGTTGCGACATCGATGTTTATCGTCTTTTTGTCATCCATTGTTAGCTCACTAACTCATGTGTTTATAGGAAATGTTGCATGGACGTTTGCATTTGCGCTCATTCCGGGCGTATGGGTCGGTGCAAAATGTGGCGCATGGCTTAATCGGAGACTAAAAGGAAAAACAGTTGTGACGCTATTGCGAATTGTGCTTATTTTACTCGGTGTTCGTTTAATGATGCAAGGGCTTGGATTGTAAAAAGAAAGGTGTGTTGCAGACGTTGAGGGAGACAATACATATTTATCATACAAACGATGTGCATAGCCATTTTGAACGATGGCCGAAAATTGTTCGTTATTTACAAAACGAGAGAAAAAGGCATAAGAAAAATCGCGAGCATATGGTGTTACTTGATATCGGTGACTTTATTGATCGGTTTCATCCGCTGACAGAGGCGTCAGACGGAAAGGCAAACGTCATTCTTTTAAACGATGCCGCATACGATGCGGTCACAATCGGAAATAATGAAGGGATTACACTTAGTCACGAACAACTTAATACGTTATATGCACATGCCAAGTTCCCTGTTATTGTCGCAAACGTTTTTGATGAAAATGGAGATCGTCCGCACTGGATGAAGCCGTACGTCATTATGACGTTTGGGCACGTTCGCGTTGCGTTTATTGGGGTGACGGTGCCGTTTCAGACGTTTTATGAGCTACTTGGATGGCGCGTAGTCGATCCGTTTGATACGGTTGCTCAACTTATTGAAGAGCTTTCGGAAAAAGTGGATGCGATCGTTTTATTATCTCACTTAGGAGTAAACGATGACGAAAAAATGGCGGAAACATTTCCACAATTAGCGGCGATTTTAGGTGGTCATACGCATCATGTATTTGAACACGGAAAACGAGTGAATGAAACGTTGCTTTGTGGAGCTGGAAAATTTGGACATTATGTTGGGTGCTTAACATTGACGATCGATAAAAACGGTCGAAAAGTTGATACACATGCATATGTACAACATATGGATGCATTTGAATATGCATGCGAGGAAACGAAGCAAAAGTTAAATGATATGATTCGGCAAGCAACTCATGCGCTGGCAAAACCGATTGTATATTTGCCTGAGTCGCTGACGATCGATTGGTTTTCACCGTCACCATTTGCTTCCCTTCTTGCTCAAGCGTTAAACGAATGGTGTGAAGGCGATGTGGCGATGGTGAATGCAGGTGTACTACTGTCTTCGCTCCCGAAAGGTATTGTGACAACAGGAGATATTCACCGCATTTGTCCACATCCGATTAATCCGTGCAAAGTATATTTGCGTGGAAGTGAATTAAAAGAAGTCATTTTGCAAGCAGAAACGGAACAAATGAAACAGTTACGGATGAAAGGATTCGGATTTCGTGGTGAAGTGATGGGACAAATGGTGTATGATCGTATCACTGTTGAAAAAGAGCAAATGATTGATGGTCAAGCACATGTGCGTCGCATTTTCATTAATCATCAACCAATTGAAGAGCAAAAAACGTATGCGGTAGCGACGATTGATATGTTTACGTTTGGTCACTTATATCCCGAAATATATCGCGCGAAAAAGAAATATTATATGCCAGAAATGTTGCGTGATGTGCTTGCTTGGAAGTTAAAAAACATGTATCAACAATAGGCACCCTTCGTTCCTTTATTCATACATTGAATAAAGGAAAGGAGCGTGAATATATGATTGAGGTAAAACCGTTATGGATTAGCGGAGAACCTTTTACAGCTATTTCTGTTCAATTGCCTAAAACAACGCTATTAGCTGTTGCCAATGATAAAGGGTATATTATGTGTGGAGCGTTAGATGTGGCGCTGTTAAATGAAAAATTGCGTAATCGTGGCATTATCGCAGGAAGAGCGGTAGGGGTGCGAACAATTGACCAGCTGTTAGAAGCACCGCTTGAGTCTGTTACATTCGCTGCTGAACAATTAGGTATTTCGCGTGGAATGAAAGGAAAAGACGCTTTGCTTCTTATGAAATAAAATAATAATCCCCTGCTTGATCGCATACATATAGCGTGAGAGGGGGGATTTTTGTTGTACCAACAACTACGTAAACGAAGAAAACCGCTACCCGTCCGCTATATTTTTTTAATTACGTTTGTTTTTTTTATCATTTCGACTGTCGGAAGCCTTTGGTTTATTAATAGAGGAATCGAGCCGACACTTATGGCAATCGCCGAAAAAGAAACGCGCCGTTTAGCGAACTTGGTCATTAATAATGCGATTAGTCAACAAATTGCGGAAGATGATTTTAATGTTGAAAATTTCATTAAAATTGAAAAAGATGGACAAGGGAAAATTTCTGCCATCGATTTTAATGCGACTGTCGTGAATCGCGTATTAGCAAAAACGACAAATCGTGTACAAAGAAATTTAAAAGCCGCTTCAGAAGGAAAATTATCGGCGCTTGAGTTTCCTGACGTTCAAGTTGAAAAAGAAAAGGAAAAAGGAATTATTTATTACATTCCTCTCGGACAAGCAACGAATAACGTATTGCTAGGAAATTTAGGACCGCGTATACCGGTTCGTTTTTATGTCATTGGCGATGTTCATTCGGATGTAAATAAAAATATTCGTCCGTTCGGAATAAATAATGCTTTAATAGAAATAGCAATTCATATCGAAGTAAATGTGCAAATTATTATTCCATTCGCAACAAAAACTGCAACGATTCAAAACGATATTCCTGTGGCGATTCAAATTATTCAAGGGGAAGTTCCGCAATTTTATAACCAAGGTGGGGAGGGGAATACATCGATCGAGCTGCCTGTTGAATAATAAAAAATTCTGAAAATTTTATTTTTTAAAATATTATTTTGACAAAAGGCTTGTCCGTTGATATACTTAAAACTAAAATGAAAAAAAAGTCTGAAAAATTAAAATAATCGAATAAGGGGGTGCTTGCATTTTTTCTACGTTTCCATATTACAAAGATTGAAACTGACTAAGGAGGGTATTATACTATGGAAAATCGTCAACAATGGGGCACGCGTGCTGGTTTTATTTTAGCCGCAGCTGGCTCGGCAATTGGATTGGGAAACATTTGGAGATTTCCGGCTGTCGCATATGAAAATGGGGGAGGGGCGTTTTTCTTTCCGTATTTATTCGCTTTATTAACAGCAGGGATTCCAATTCTTATATTGGAATTTACGCTCGGACATAAGTATCGTGGTTCAGCGCCATTAACGTTCGCTCGTCTAAGCAAAGGAACGGAATGGATTGGTTGGTGGCAAGTACTCATTTCATTCGTTATTTCGACGTATTACTCCGTCGTTATTGCTTGGGCGATGTCTTACACGTATTTCGCTTTTACATCGAAGTGGGGAGAAGATACAGGAGGCTTCTTATTCGGTGAGTATTTGAAACTAGCGGAAACACCGGGGACGTTCGGCAGTTTAGTCCCAGCTGTCCTTATTCCACTTCTTCTTGTTTGGATTATTAACTTGGCGGTTTTATATAAAGGAGTTCGTAAAGGAATTGAAGTAGCAAATAAAATTTTCTTACCAACACTCGTTGTTCTTTTCTTCATCATCGTCATTCGTGCAGTGACGTTAGATGGAGCGGTTGAAGGATTAAATGCCTTTTTTAAACCAAATTGGGATCAAATTATGAACGGAAAAGTATGGCTTGCTGCATATAGCCAAATTTTCTTTAGCTTATCGATTGCGTTCGCTATTATGATTACTTATTCGAGTTATTTACCAAAAAAATCGGATATTACAAATAACGCATTTATTACAGGTTTTGCAAACTCTGGGTTCGAACTATTAGCTGGTATTGGCGTATTTAGCGTCCTCGGCTTTTTAGCACAACAACAAGGTGTAGAAGTAAGCGAAGTCGTTAAGGGTGGCGTTGGATTAGCGTTCGTTGTCTTCCCGCAAATCATTAATCAGTTTCCTGCGTTTAATGAGCTTTTCGGCGTGTTATTTTTCCTTTCATTAACGTTAGCAGGACTTACATCGCTTATTTCTATTTCAGAGACGTACGTTTCAGCAGTTCAAGAAAAATTCGGTATATCACGCACAAAAGCGGTTCTTGGCGGTGGTGGAGTCGCTGCGCTCATCGCGCTCGTATTTGCTTCGAACGGTGGATTATATTTCTTAGATGTCGTCGACTACTTCATCAACAACTTTGGCGTTGCGCTTGTTGGTTTAGTTGAGGTAGTTACAATCGCTTGGGTATTAAAAGAACTGAACGCGCTTCAAACGCATGCAAACAGCGTATCAGATATTATGGTTGGCGCGTGGTGGAAAGTTTCGCTCTCTGTCGTTACACCAATCGTATTAGGTTATATGATGTTTGATAGCATTAAAACGAACTTGAAAGAAAATTATGGTGGATACGATACACTATTTGTTGTGAAGTATGGATGGATGATTGCGGCGCTCGTTATCGTTCTCGGTTTTGTTCTTTCAGTAAAACGTTGGAAAGACGGCGTACTTTCTGTTCCAACGGATAAGGAGGTTTCGAGCTGATGGAAACAAGTGCACTCATTATGATGATTGTTGGTATGATTATTATTTGGGGAGGCTTTGCAGCGAGCGTTGCTCATGCGGTAAAGAAAAATCGTCAACCGTAAAAAAGATGGGGCGAGAAGCCTCATCTTTTTTTCGTGCGTTCTTGTCGTTCCCATTGTTTTAAGTAAGGATATGGATCAAACGACCATTCTGTATAGCCGTTATCTTTGTACATGCCGTAATGAAGGTGCGGTGGAAATTTGCCTGATGTTCCAGGCGGCCCGTATCCAGAGCTGCCAACGGATCCAATTAACATACCAGGCTCCACAATTGTTCCTTCTTCTAAACCGTTAGCAAATCCGTTTAAGTGTGCAAAGTAATGATACGTGTTGTTTATATCTCGAATACCGATACGCCATCCTCCATATTTGTTCCATCCTTTTAATTCAACGATCCCGTAACATGTTGAGCGAACCGGTGTACCATAATGGGCAAAAATGTCTGTTCCTTCATGAATACGTCGTCCGCCCCAGCCGCGTGCATCTCCCCATGTACTACGGTAACTATATTCAAATCGTCGCGGAATCGGGAAGGCATATTGATCAAGTTGTATTGTTCCGAAATGTTTATATAGCTTCACTTTCCCTAAAATAATATCGACGGTTTTGCTTCGTTCGTAGTAATCCCATAGCGCCATTTTAATATGTGTATGATCTGTGCCATATGACCGTAAAAAGCGAGCGAATGCAAATAATACGTCTTCATCGTTTGTTCGGTCTGCGATGCCGTCGCCGTTTCCGTCTATACCGATGCCGCCGAATTGGCTAATGGTAAACGGATTTTGATCTTCCTGATTTTTATTGAGTGGTCCCGCCCATCGCTCAGGAGGAATGTAGATGCCAATCACTCCTATTTGTTTTGGCAAATCGCGACGCGCTTGGCGAATGCTCCGTTCATATTGATCAACAGCTGCAAAATAGTACCATGGAATGAGCGAAATTCCCTCTGCCTTTTTATATAGTTCCATTCGTTGATCATACAAGTCATTTGGTGCAGCAGCGAATGATTGTAGCGGAATGAAAAGAAGAAGGATGATGCACCATAATGTTTTCACGCACTTTTTCTCCTTTCACCGATGTTCATATCATTAGTTTGGGGTAATCAGCTGTTTTCATAAATAAAAAATGTTGGAAAAACAAACTGTTTTGTATTATAAGTCAATAACTCGTATAATGGGTAATGTACATTAACGAGTGGAGCGTGAAAAAGATGTCAACAAAAGAACAACACCTTCGCAAACCGGAATGGTTAAAAATAAAGTTAAATACGAATGAACACTATACAGGCTTAAAAAAAATGATGCGCGAAAAACAATTGCATACCGTATGCGAAGAAGCGCGTTGTCCAAACATTCATGAATGTTGGGCGGTTCGCCGAACGGCGACGTTTATGATTTTAGGCGATGTATGTACGCGCGCTTGCCGTTTTTGCGCTGTGAAAACAGGTTTGCCAACGGAATTAGATTGGCAAGAGCCGGAACGTGTCGCTGAATCGGTTCGTTTAATGAATTTAAAACATGTCGTTGTGACAGCTGTAGCGCGCGATGATTTAAAAGATGGTGGGGCTGCGGTATTTGCCGAAACGGTACGCGCCATTCGACGTAAAAATCCGTTAACGACGATTGAAGTATTGCCGTCTGATATGGGCGGAGTATATGAAAACTTAAAAGCGTTAATGGACGCTCGTCCGGATATTTTAAATCATAATATCGAAACCGTTCGTCGTCTCACTCCGCGCGTTCGTGCACGTGCCACATATGAACGTTCACTCGAATTTTTGCGTCGTGCAAAAGAAATGCAACCGGATATTCCAACAAAATCAAGCTTAATGGTCGGTCTTGGTGAAACGAAGGAAGAAATTTTAGAGACAATGGACGATTTACGTGCAGTCGGAGTGAATATTTTAACAATTGGACAATATTTACAGCCGACAAAAAAGCATTTAAAAGTAGAAAAATATTACCATCCACATGAGTTTATGGAATTAAAAGAAATTGCGTTAGCGAAAGGATTTAGTCATTGTGAATCTGGTCCGCTCGTTCGTTCTTCTTATCATGCAGATGAACAAGTACAATCGGCAAAAGCGAATGAGTAAATAAATGAAAAAGGATGCCCCCTTTCATGTAGGCGGGACATCCTTTTTATTTATTGCATCATATTCATTTCTTCTCGTTGTACACCATTTTCGTTTTCACCGCTACTTATTTTTCTCCCTTGTGGCGATTTCAGCATGTCGTTAATGGTTTGTTGTAAAATTTGATCAACATTTTGACTATTTGCGTCTAAACGGCCGAACCGCTCAATGTCTTGGAACATGCGTGGGTTGTCCGAAACGTACACGTGATAATAGCGCGGTACGACGGAGATAGCCGTTTTCTTTACTTGATCGGCCGTTTCAAAGCGATTTGTGCTGTCCGTTTTGTAAACAACAAAGACGGTATCATCTGTGACGAGTGTTCCAACGTCATAAACGTTCGGAAGTTGTGTACATAACTTACTGATTAAATCAGCAACATTTTCACGATTTAACACAGGAATGTTTGCATATTGTGTCGTGTCTCCTGGAATCGGACTTTTCTGATGACGAACGTAACCGAAGTTTGTTAAACGCGAATCCATCCCATTTCGCACACCATGTTCGTTATATAAATCGTTTCGTGAACGAACATTAATGGTTGTTCCGCTTTTTTCATACAAAGATGTCGATTCGTTCATTTGAGCACAGCCAGAGAATAAAGAGATAACGCTGATTCCTGTTATAAGCCACGTATTCCGCAAATGAACTCCCCCCTTCTTTTTTATTATTCGTTTTATGGAAAGGATCATAATGGTGATTGCTTGGGAGAAAGACATGTTTTATGATAGAAATGGAAAGAAGAGGTGAGAACGATGATTTGCGTTCATAATATATGTTATGAGCTTGTTGAAAATGTGCGCAATGGGTTCAATGAAGAAGCGTTTCGTGCCCGCTACACAGACATTTTAAATAAATATGACTACATTGTTGGCGATTGGGGATATAACCAACTTCGTTTGCGTGGGTTTTTTGATGATCACAATCAAAAAGCGACATATGATACGAAAATTAGTACATTATCGGAATATTTATTTGAATATTGCAATTTTGGTTGTGCATACTTTGTGTTGCGTAAAGTGAAAAAATAGGTCAGACGAGCTGACCTATTTTTTCATGAATATGGCTGTTGTCCATTTTTATTTGGGTCATCGTGAACGGGATGTGCACCTGGATCTTGACGCGGAATGTCTTGATGTAGTGATTTGTATTCATAATTAAATGCGCTGTAATATCGCTGTCCTTTCTGCCATGGCGTACTTTTGTTTTGTACTGGTTCATGTTCACCACGTGGCGCACCATATGGACCTTCAGGCAATGTTTCTGGAACGAGAAAATTTCTCCTTGCTTCTACCGTTGAGAAATCATGATATGTTTCATCGGTCATGTCACGCTCTTCCTTTCGTTTTTTTACATAGCGTGCCACTTAACCGACAATTTCATGTAAGAAGCTTCGCAACTCATTTGCATCTTCTTCGTTTAAGTTGTATACGTGCTCAATATATCCAGATTCTTGCAAGTCATCTGGGCCGATAATTGCATATCGGTTACTTTGTAAATCAAGCACAAGCACTTTTCCATAAAAACGGTTCGTTTGGACGATCGCTAAATCAAATCGCTCATTTTTACCAACGAAGCTGACAAAACGTGTTTTTGTGTCGACTGTATCATCGTATAAGAAAAAACGTTCCATGTTCAATCCCTCCATAACATATGTAGTTGCTTCTTCATCTTAACAAATTTCTGTTAGCTGTGTAAAAGAAAGCGCTATGCTACAATAAAATAAAAAGCAGAAAGGAAGAGGAATGATGTATTTTGTTGATCGTCAAAAAATTGAGAAGACATTGCAATATATGGAGGAAGTCGTTTCTTATATACAACCATCGTTTCATACACCGGTCGAGAAATTGGCGCTTGAACGTATAGGGCATGTTATTATTGAATCGATTATTGATGTTGGCAACGCAATGATTGACGGTTTTATTATGCGCGACCCGGGAAGTTATGAGGACATTATTGACATTTTAGTTGATGAACGTGTCTTGTCAGTTGAAGATGGAGAAGCATTAAAACGAGTCATTCATTTTCGTAAAAAGCTCGTTCAGCAATACATCGCGGTGCCGCATGACGAATTGCTTGAAGTATTGCAGAAACATAAACAAGTACTCGAGTCATTTCCACTTGCTGTTCGCACGTATTTACACAATGAACTCGGGCCTGTGTCCGCCTTTTTAAATGAAAATGTTTAAAAATTGTGTGTATAGGGAAAATCGTATAAAATGGAAGAGGGTGAAACATGATGCGAAAAAAAACCTCTTCCACAAAAGAGCAAATTTTAAAAATGTTAAAATTACAAAAACGGTTAACAGTTGGTGAAATGGCGGAACAATTACAAATTACAGAAATGGCTGTTCGCCGTCATTTAAGTGCTTTAGAGCGCGAAGAACTGATTGAATCGACGCTTGTTCGTCAGCCGATGGGGAGACCGACAAACGTGTATCAACTGAGCGTAAAAGGACATCAACGGTTTCCGCGCCATTATCAACAAACAATGCTTGATTTTTTAGCTGATTTAGAACAAATGGGCGGAAAACAAATCGTAGCAGAGTTGTTCCAAAATCGGCAAGAGCGGATGAGAAAACTATACGAACAACAATTTGGAGATAAATCGTTTGATGAAAAAATAAAAGAACTTGTGGCAGTACAAAATGAGCATGGATATATGTCCGAGTTGTTACAATACGACGATGGTTCATTCGAGTTAGTGGAACATAACTGTCCGATTGCAGAGGTCGCACAAGCGTATCCGATTGCTTGCGAGTGCGAGCGCAATTTGTTTGAAACGCTCATTCACGAGGCGGAGATTGTGCCAAAGACGTGTTTAGCTGATGGAGATGATGCGTGTCGTTACCATATTAAGCGAAAAAAATGAACAATCGTTGACATTCGCTACTCTCTTTTTGACAAGTATAGTTGTTTTGCGTTAAAGTGTGAACGTGCAAGTTGTCAAAAGGAGTGGCAAAAGTGAAAACATATAAAGGGTATTTAATTGATTTAGACGGTACGATGTATCGCGGGACAGAACGAATTGAAGAGGCATGTGCTTTTGTGCATCGTCTTTATGAAAAAGGTATTCCATACTTATTTGTAACAAATAACTCTTCCCGCACGCCAGAACAAGTGGCTGAAAAGCTTCGGAAATTTGGCATCCCTGCAACGAAAGAACAAGTATTTACAACAAGTCAAGCAACAGCAAATTATATTTATGAAAAAAAACCAAATGCTTCTGTTTATGTCATCGGAGAAGACGGCATCCGTCGAGCGCTTGAAGAAAAAGGGTTTACATTTGCGAATGAAGACGCAGAAGTTGTTGTGATGGGTATTGACCGTAGCATTAACTATGAAAAATTAGCGATTGCTTGCTTAGCTGTCCGCAATGGAGCGATGTTTGTTTCGACAAATGGAGACATTGCGATTCCGACGGAGCGTGGACTTTTGCCTGGAAACGGTTCGCTTACATCGGTCGTCGCTGTATCGACACAGACGAAGCCGATTTTTATTGGAAAACCAGAAAAAATCATTATGGAACAAGCGCTGGAAGTGCTCGGTGTGCCGAAAGAAGAAACGTTAATGATCGGGGATAACTACGATACGGATATTATGGCGGGAATGAATGCGGGGATCGATACACTTCTCGTTCATACAGGCGTGACGACGAAAGAAATGTTACCAACGTATGACCGACAACCAACGTATGTCGTTGATTCGTTGAAAGAATGGATCGACCGCATATAAAAAGGTGCCGATTGAGGCACCTTTTCTACTTATTCCACGTGGGCGGCGCGATGTGCTAAACGGCTTGAAGCGGCAGCGGCAATCGCCCCAACGATATCATCTAAAAATGTATGACAGTAACCAGAAGATTTATCATTTAATTGTTTTAAAATACCTGGTTTTTGTTTGTCAATATAACCGTAATTCGTAAAACCAATGGAACCATACACATTGACGATCGAAAGCGCTAAAATTTCATCTACCCCATATAATCCTTCATCTTTTGCGATAAATGATTGAAGTGGCTCCTGTAGTAATCCTTTCTCTGCCAACATATCGAGCTGGATGCCTGTAAATAATGCATTTTGCACTTCGCGTTTTGCAATAACTCGATTCACGTTATAAATACACTCGTCCATTTGTAAGTTCGGATGGTATTTCGATTGTAAATAATAAACGAGTTCAGCGATATGTTCGATTGTTACTCCGCGATCTGCGAGCCACTGTCGTGCGATTTGCTCCATTTTTCCTATTTTTTTTTCCTCCATTCAACTTCACCTATTTCATTTTTTATTTTTTACAATGTATGTGTGTTTTTTATGAAACGTGCGTTCATTTCCTCTCTCATATGAAGTTTATACGTATTTTTTAAACATATACATGAAAGAAAGGAGGGATGTGCATGGATTATTATTTTCGTATCGATCATATGGAAACAAAAAATGATCGTTTTCTTGTTCGAAGTGGAAATGACATATATATTGCGGTGCCGACGAATGAGAAAGAAAGCGACATACAGCAGTTATACTACATGGCGATGTATATGCGAACACAAGGTGACGACACGATCGCCACGTTGCTACCAACGAAAACGGGGCGGTTTGTTGGTGTACTGCAAGGGAAACAAGTGAGTGTATGGAAAATTGAAAATCGGATGCAAACGGGTGATATTGCACACCAGCTCGCATTATTTCACCAGCGTGGACGCACATATCCGTATGCGGTTTCATCGCGTAGTCGATTTGGGCAATGGGGAGAACTATGGGGGCAACGGATTGATCAATTAGAACAATTTTGGCAATTGCAAGTGAGATCTTATGAAAAGAGTAAAATAGACGAACAGTTTATTGAAACGTTTCCGTATTATATAGGATTGGTTGAAAATGCGATTCAGTATGTTATGGATACGCAGTTAGATGAAGTTCCGTTGCGTAGTGATCTGCCGACGATTTGTCATGAGCAATTTGCTCCTGAAACATGGGCAATGGGGAAAATACCGACGGATTGGGTGTTTGATCATGCAAGTCGCGATGTTTCCGAATGGATACGAAAGCAATGGCTTATGAAACAATCAGACGAAACGATTGTCCTTTTTTTACGAACGTACGAACAGGTGCAACCGCTTAGCCAGTTTTTTTGGCGAATGATTTATGCTCGTTTGCTCTTTCCGCTTCATTATTTTCAAGCGATTGAAAAATATTACGGAGCTGAAGGAGACATCAGACAAGGATATGAGCAGCAATTACGCAAAGTGTTTGAAGAGATCGATATATATGAACAAAAGCTTCGCCATTTTCATGACATGACTACTGTTTCCATTCCTCGTCTTGATTGGCTATAAATATGTTACAATGAAGCGGAGGACGATGTGCGAAAGGGGTCAAAAATATGGGGAGACCATATGTATTTATTACAAGAAAACTACCGGACGATATTGTTGCTCCGTTATACGACAAATATGATGTAAACATGTGGCCGCATGAGCATCTTGCCGTACCGCGCGATGTGTTGTTCAAAGAAGCAAAGCAAGCGGAGGCGCTTATCACGATGTTATCTGATCACATAGATGATGAGTTGTTGAGACAAAGCCCAAAACTTCGCATTGTTGCGAACGTAGCGGTTGGGTATGACAATATTGATATTGAGGCGGCGGCAAAACGAGGTGTCATCGTTTGTAACACCCCTGATGTGTTGACAGAAACAACGGCGGATTTAACATTTGCTTTGTTATTAGCCACAGCAAGAAGAATTATTGAAGCAGCAGAGTTTGTCAAAGAGGGGAAATGGAAGAGCTGGGGTCCGCTTTTACTTGCAGGGACAGATGTTCACCATAAAACAATTGGGATTGTCGGAATGGGTAAAATTGGTCAAGCGGTGGCACATCGGGCGAAAGGATTTCATATGCGCGTGTTATATTATAATCGCTCAAGAAATATGGAAGCTGAACGAACGCTCGGTGCGACGTATTGTTCGTTTGATGAATTGCTAGAACAAGCAGACTTTGTCGTCTGTTTAGCTCCGTTAACGAACGAAACGTATCAATTGTTTAACAGTAGGGCATTTATGAAAATGAAATCATCAGCGATCTTTATTAATGTCGGACGTGGAGCGGTTGTGGATGAAAAAGCGTTGTATGATGCATTAATCGATGGACAAATTGCTGGTGCAGGGTTAGATGTGTTTGTGGAAGAACCTATTCATTCGGATCATCCGCTCTTACAATTGCCAAACGTTGTTGCGTTACCACACATCGGAAGCGCAACGAAAGAGACGCGATATGCGATGATGCAGTTATGCTGTCGAAACGTCATCGCTGTCTTAGAAGGGAGGAAACCTTATACAGCCGTACAGAGCCAATAGGCTCTTTTTTGTTTTTTTTTAGAAAATTTTTAAACATAAAACGTTTTCATGTGGTACGATAATGAAAATAAGGATTGTAAAAGAAATAGAGATCCTCTATAATGTCTACTATATAAAAACAAATGTTCATTACAGAAAAACAGAGGTGGGGAAGATGGTAAAAAGCGTATCCGTTGGATTGTTAGGATTAGGAACGGTTGGCAGTGGGGTAGTTAAAATTATTAAAAATCATCAAGATAAATTAATGCATCAAATTGGCTGTCCTGTTGAAATAAAAAAGGTTGCAGTTCGTGATCTTAGCAAAAAACGAGATGTCATTTTGCCAGAGGCAGTATTAACAACACATGTAGAAGAAGTGATTAATGACCCGGACATTGATGTTGTTATTGAAGTGATGGGGGGCATTGAAGAAACGCGACAACATATATTACAAGCATTAAAAAATGGAAAGCATGTCGTTACAGCGAATAAAGATTTAATGGCTTTATATGGAACAGAGTTGCTTTCGGTTGCATCTGAACACGGTTGCGACTTGTTTTATGAGGCGAGCGTAGCTGGAGGTATTCCGATTTTGCGCAGTCTCGTGGACGGATTAGCTTCCGATCGAATTACGAAAATGATGGGGATTGTGAACGGAACGACGAATTACATTTTAACAAAAATGAGCAAATTCAACCGACCATATGAAGAAGTATTGGCGGAGGCGCAAGCGCTTGGATATGCTGAGGCAGATCCGACATCAGATGTGGAAGGATTAGATGCGGCACGGAAAATGGCAATTTTAGCTCGGCTCGGCTTTTCGATGCATATCGATTTACAAGATGTGTATGTGAAAGGAATTACAGGGATTACAGAGGAAGACTTGAACTACAGTAAACGACTCGGTTATACGATGAAATTAATTGGTATTGCTCATCGAGATGGTGACAAAGTAGAAGTAAGTGTGCAACCAACATTGCTACCTGAAACGCATCCTCTTGCGTCTGTGAACGATGAATATAATGCGGTTTACGTTTACGGTGAAGCAGTCGGAGAGACGATGTTTTACGGTCCGGGGGCAGGAAGCTTGCCGACAGCAACGTCTGTTGTGTCCGATTTAGTTGCTGTTATGAAAAATATGCGCCTCGGTGTGAACGGAAGAAGTGCGGTCACTCCGCAATATGACAAGTGTTTAAAAGACGATAGCGAAATATACTCTAAATATTTCTTACGCATCCATGTGAAAGATCAAGTTGGGGCGTTTGCGAAAATTACATCGCTCTTTTCAGAACGGGGAGTGAGCTTCGAGAAAATTTTACAGCTTCCTCTAAAGCAAAAAGACTTAGCTGAAATTGTGCTCGTTACACATCAAGCCTCTTTAAAAGATTATCGCGATGTATTGCAACAGTTGCGTGATTTAGAAGTGGTTGAAGAAGTGAAAAGTTCGTATCGTGTAGAAGGGGAAGGTGCGCTGTAATGTGGAAAGGGTTATTACATCATTATCGTGACTATTTGCCGGTGACAGATCGGACGCCGATGTTATCGTTAAATGAAGGAAATACGCCGCTTATCCCGCTTATTCATTTATCTGAAAGGCTCGGTGTAGAATTATACGTCAAAACAGAAGGAACTAACCCGACAGGATCGTTTAAAGATCGCGGAATGGTGATGGCTGTAGCAAAGGCAAAGGAAGAAGGAAGCGATACGATTATTTGCGCTTCAACAGGTAACACGTCTGCTGCGGCCGCAGCATATGCTGCGAGGGCGAATATGCGTTGTATTATCGTTATTCCTGATGGGAAAATTGCGCTCGGGAAGTTGGCGCAAGCGGTCATGTATGGGGCAGAAATTGTTGCGATTCAAGGAAACTTCGATCACGCGTTAAAAATGGTGCGTCGTTTGAGTGAGATTGCCCCTGTCACGCTTGTCAATTCGGTCAATCCGTATCGGATTGAAGGGCAAAAAACAGCAGCGTTTGAAATTTGTGAACAACTAGGGCAAGCGCCTGATATTCTTGCGATTCCAGTAGGAAACGCAGGGAATATAACAGCATATTGGAAAGGGTTTAAGCAATTTCATGAAACGCATGGTACGAAATTACCGGAAATGCGCGGATTTGAAGCGGAAGGTGCGGCAGCGATTGTGCGTAATCAAGTGATCGAAGACCCTGAAACGATTGCGACAGCCATTCGAATTGGCAACCCAGCAAGTTGGGAATATGCTGTTCAAGCGGCGAATGAATCAGGTGGAAAAATCGATGAGGTGACAGACGAACAAATTTTAAATGCATATCGTTTACTTGCGCGTGAAGAAGGAATATTTGCAGAACCTGCTTCGTGCGCATCCATTGCGGGTGTGATGAAACAAGTAGAGAGCGGAGAAATTGCAAAAGGAAGCCGCGTTGTTGCTGTGCTTACAGGGAATGGGTTAAAAGATCCGAATGTAGCGATGGAAGCGATGAATATTCGGCCGATCGTCTTGCCAAATGATGAGGAAGCGGTGTTTGCGCACATTCAAGGAGCTGTTCTTCAATGAATGATGGAGAGATGTTAAAGATTGTCGTGCCGGGAAGCACAGCAAACCTCGGGCCTGGATTTGACTCGATCGGATTAGCTGTATCATTACATTTAACGTTAGAAGTCGTGCGTGCAGAATCGTGGGAATTTATACCGAAAACAAATGAAGTAAAAAGTATTCCAACGGGGGAAAACAATTTAATTTATCAGGTAGCAAGCAAATTAGCGAGCGAGTATGGTGTGACGTTGCCACCTTGCCGGGTATTTGTATCAAGCAATATTCCGTTTACTCGTGGGCTCGGTAGCAGTGCTGCAGCCATTGTGGCAGCGATTGAGTTAGCAAATGAGCTAGGCTGTCTTTGTTTGTCGCAAGAAGAAAAAATGAACGTAGCGACTGTGTATGAAGGTCATCCTGATAATGTTGGTGCCTCTTTGTATGGAGGGCTAGTGATCGGTAGTCATTTAAAAGAACGTACACATGTTGTGCACATTCCACGTATACCTGTTGATTTAATTGCTGTCATCCCAACGTATGAACTCGAAACGAAGAAGTCTCGCACCGTTCTTCCGAGTGCGTTTACGCGTGCGCAGGCAGTCGAGGCGAGCGCCATTAGTAATGTGCTCGTAGCCGCATTGCTTACGCACAATTGGTCGCTTGTTGGTGAAATGATGGATGCAGATGTATTCCATCAACCGTATCGGGAATGTCTCGTCCCCGAACTGCCACATGTGCGCACTATTGCGAAACGAAGTGGTGCATTTGGTGTTGCATTAAGTGGTGCGGGACCAACTGTACTTTGCTTTGCAGAACAGGGGAGAGGAAAAGAAGTATATGATGCGTTAGACGTGGTCTTTCCCCATAGTGACGTTCGGATGTTGTCAGTAGAGACGACAGGTAGCTGTGTATATCGGATGGCGTTAGAAAAATAAAAAGGGTGCCCAATCATTTTTGGGACACCCTTTTCTTATTAAAACACTTGTTCCACTTCAACAACGCCAGGAACTTCTTCAAGCAATGCGCGCTCAATGCCGGCTTTTAGTGTAATCGTTGAGCTTGGGCAGCTTCCGCATGCACCGAGAAGGCGAAGTTTAACAACGCCATCTTCCACATCGACTAACTCACAATCTCCGCCATCCCGAAGTAAAAATGGACGAAGTTTATCTAATACTTCTTGTACTTGTTGTTTAATATCTTGATCTGCCATTTTCATCGACTCCTTTCATTAATTTTATTATAATCATCATGATAAAAAAAATCTATTCACGTTACTTAACTTTTTTCCAGAGGAGAGAATGAATATGATCGAAATATGTGTGTATGGGGCGGATATCATTTGTCCTTCTTGTGTCGGTGCACCATCATCAAAAGATACGTATGAATGGATTCAAGCTGCAGTTTCACGAAAATATCCGAATCATGCGTTTCAGTTCGTTTATGTTGATATTTTTTCGCCACCGGAAGACGATGAAAAGCGTCAATTTGCGCAAAAAGTAATCGACGAAGATTTATTTTATCCGGTTGTTGTTATTGATGGAGAAATGGTTGATGAAGGGAATCCAAAATTAAAAAACATTTATGAAGCGATAGAAAAAAGGGCGGAGTAATTCGCCCTTATGGATTTGACTTAAACGGTGCGTCGAATTAATATCCATTATGGTACTTGTACATCCATAAAACGCCTGATTTAAGAAGGCGTGGGACACGCCCGGTTAGTGGACGATCGGCAACAAGACCGAATCCATGCTTTTTGCCTAATGACCCTAAAACACCCTTTAATTTAATTGGTTGAAATTCGCTCGGCGGTTCTTCACCTTTCCAACGTTTTTGCAATACTTGAGCGATTTGCTCAGCTTGACCTTCAGCGAGTTGGGCGCTCGGGGCATGCGGTAAGCTTGCACAATCCCCAACAACGTATACGTTTTCCATATTAGGTATATGATGTCTAGGTGTCAGGACAACACGTCCTTGGTTGTCTTTTTCTACATTGAGTTCGCGGACGACACGATTTGGTTGAATGCCAGCAGTCCACACAATCGCATCGCAATGAATGGCTTCATCGTGATTGTACAACGTATGTTCTTCCACTTTTGTAATGTTGGATTGGCGAATAAGCTCAACACCATGCGAATGAAACCATTGTTCTACGTAATGACTTAGTCGTTCAGGGAACATAGATAAAATACGTGTGCCGCGATCAAACAGTTTTACGTGTAAATCTGGACGGCTTTCAACTAATTCGCTCGCCAATTCTACACCGCTTAGCCCAGCTCCAACGACACCGACAATGCTATGTGGTGGAAGGTTGCTTAGCTTTTGATACGTTTCTCTTGCTTTATCAATAGTTTGAATGCTATAAGTAAAAATGTCTGCGCCAGGTACACCGTGATATTTATCCTCGCAGCCTAGTCCAATGACTAAGTCATCGTACGGAATACACGTTCCATCTTGAAGGTAAACAACTTCGTGATGGAGATCAATTTTTTTCACCTCACCAAAAACGTAAGACAGGCGAGGGTGCTCTGGGAACGGGACGCGAATGTGCTGGTCGCTTATCGTTCCAGCAGCCAAAGCATAATATTCTGTTTTTAAGCAATGATATGGAACGCGATCAATTAATGTAACATGAATGTGTTCTGGTAAATTTGGAAGGATGCGGAGTAAGATGCGCATATTTCCGTATCCGCCGCCAAGTAGCACGAGGTTTCTCATGGAAGCTTTCCCCTTTTGATAAAATTCGACCACTAAAAGTATAGCGAAATTGTGACAAAATAACAACATTTTTTCGTGAAGCATGAATAATTAAGGTGTTTTTTTGATGGGAATATTACATCATTTTTTGTGAAAGTGTTATAATAATAAAATTGAGGTGAATAGAGTGTTAAGGCCGATCGTTGAATTTTGTATAAGTAATTTAGCAAATGGTTCACAACGTGTGCTAGAGCAATTGGAGAAAGATCCGAATTTAGATATTATTGAATATGGGTGTTTAGGGTACTGTGGGAAATGCGCCAACACGTTGTTTGCGATGGTAAATGGGGATATTGTCACAGCAGAAGATGTGGAGCAACTTGTCGAACGAGTTTATGCATACATTGAAGAAAATCCAATGTTTTAGGGGGCTACTGTGCCCCCTTTTTTTCTTCGCGAATTTCTTGCCAACGGTCGTAAGCCATGTTGACGATCCCTTGCTCAATCGTCTCTTTTTTTCGAGCGATTACGCGTGAAAAGTAAATAATTGCTTGTTTTTCTTTTCCTAGTCTACGATATAACTCTCCGATTAAGTACAATAAGCGTACTTCGGACATATGCGTGTGAACAAAATCGTCTGCTTCATAAGAAGCGATGTATTGCTCGAGCGCTAATCGCATAAATCGTTGTTCTTCTTCATGTTGTTGTTTTGAACGATACAACCATGCGAGGCGCATATAAAGTCCAGCGAGTGCAATATGTTTTTCTTTTTTCAATGTGGCTGAATAAATACCGAGTTTGTATGTATCAATCGCCTCAGCAAATGTTCGAGCTCCACCGTAGTTTTTCCCACGCCAATTGGCGCGTACATGTTGTTCGATCGTCTCAAGCGTGCGAGGGGGGAAATATGTCGAAAATTCTTCTGTTGCTGCAAATCCACAATGAGGGCAAACGTGTACATAATATAAAAGCGGATTTGCTTCTTCGCTCGCGTAATGTGAACAAAAGTCAGTATCGTGCTGAATGGGACGAATGAAACGTGAACGAACTTTTTTCGTTGTATATGTTTGTTTACAAACGAGACACGTGACGTTACGATCATATAAAATATCCATGGTGTTCCCCGCCTTATATGATTGATAGTAACATTATACTATATGTTTGTTATGTTGCCTGTGACTTTTTATGTATTTGTAAAAAAGTTGTCACGTTTATTTCAACGATGTATAGTGTTATTAAACATGAATGCGGAGGGAAAATATGAGAAGTTTTTCATTTACGAAAATGCACGGTCTAGGGAATAGTTATATTTATGTCAATATGTTTACGGAATATATAGCAGAGGAGGAACTATCACATATTGCAAAACGTGTGTCAAATGTGCATACGGGGGTTGGTTCAGATGGGCTTATTTTAATTTGTCCGTCCGATGTGGCTCCGGTGAAAATGCGTATTTTTAATAGTGATGGATCAGAAGGAAAGAATTGTGGTAACGGGTTGAGATGTGTAGCGAAATATGTATATGAACACGGAATCGTTCAAGAGGAACGGTTTACAATTGAAACGTTATCCGGTCTTGTCGAAGCTCGTGTTTTTGTTGAAGATGGGAAGGTCAATAGTGTAGAAGTAAACATGGGAAAGCCTCGTTTATCTCGTGCTGAAATACCGATGATAGGAAAAGAAAATGATGTTGTCGTTAGCGAACCAATCGAATTTGAAGGATATACGTATTATATGACAGGTGTATCAATGGGGAATCCTCATGCGGTGTTTTATGTTGATCATATCGAGAAAGCACCAGTTACAACGCTCGGGCCAATCGTGGAAAAAGATGGGCGTTTTCCAGAAGGGATTAATGTAGAATTTGTGGAAGTGGTGAACGACCGTGAGCTTCATTTTCGCGTGTGGGAGCGAGGATCGGGTGTAACACAGGCGTGTGGAACAGGGGCGTGTGCAGCGGTTGTGGCCTCTGTGTTAAACGGAAAAACGAAGCGAAATGAAGAAACAGTTGTGCATTTAGCTGGTGGCGATTTATATATTACATGGGAGGAAAATGGAGATGTGTTGATGCGCGGTGCTGCAGAAACGATTTGTACAGGTGTATACTATTATTAAAAAGGAGAGGATTCGAATGGAACAAATCGTGTTGTTAACAGAAAAAGCAGTGGAGCAAGTGAAGCAGATGATGAAAGAAAGCGGGGAAGAAAACGCTTATTTCCGTGTTGGCGTCTATGGTGGAGGATGTAGCGGCTTATCTTATGCGATGGGATTCGATCATCATAAGCGTGAAGATGATCATGAGTTTGAAAAGGATGGTTTACGTATATTAGTCGATAAAGAGAGCGCGCTTGTACTAAAAGGAACGACGATTGATTATGAACAAGGAGCGATGGGTGGGGGATTTACGATTCATAATCCGAACGCTATTGCTTCATGTGGCTGCGGTTCATCGTTCCGTACAGCGACTCATGCTGGAACACCAGAAGAATGTTAAAAGGCCCCCTGTATGGAGGCCTTTTTCTTACTCAAACATTGATGTAGAATGAAGTGGTTGCACTTTTGCGTTTGGATCGATGTATGATTTCGCATTGTTGACTGCTGTTGGTGCTTCACCAAATCCGCAAGCAATTAATTTCACTTTTCCTTCGTATGTGCAAATATCGCCTGCAGCATATACTCCTGGAATATTTGTTTCCATTTTGGAATTTACTTTAATGGAGTTTTTCTCAATTTCAAGTCCCCATTCTTTAATCGGACCGAGTGAAGAAATGAAGCCATAGTTAACAATGACTGCGTCAACGTCGATCGTTTCGCGTGTTTTCGTTTTTACTTCTTCTAGAACGACTTGTTTAATCCCGTTTTCATCTCCGATCAATTCGACAGGAACGAACGGCGTTTTTACATCAACAGCTGAGTTCATTAAATTTTCGACACTATGCTCATGTGCGCGGAATTTATCGCGACGATGTACGATCGTCACTTTTTTAGCAATCGGTTCAAGCATAAGTGCCCAGTCAACTGCAGAGTCGCCACCACCGCATACGAGCACATTTTGACCCGCGAATTTATTTAAATCATCAACGAAGTAATGTAAGTTTTTACCTTCGTACTGTGCTGCGCTTTCGAGCTCTAACCGACGAGGCTGAAATGCACCGTTTCCAGCAGTAATGATAACCGCTTTTGAATAGTGAACTTCTTTATTTGTTGTTAGTTTGAATGTACCATCTTCTAGTTTTTCTAATTTTTCAACAGACTGTTCTAAGCAAACGGTTGGGTTAAATTTGCTCATTTGTTCTTTCAAGTTGTCAATCAATTGTTGTGCGCGAATTTTCGGGAAACCTGCTACGTCATATATGTATTTTTCAGGATAAAGTGCGGAAAGTTGTCCGCCAAGTTGTGGAAGACTTTCGATAATTTTGACGCTCGCTTGACGCATACCACCATAAAACGCTGTAAACAAGCCGACAGGTCCACCGCCGATAATGGTAATATCGTATAATTTTTGATCTTCTTTCACGTTCATTCCTCCTAAAACGTAAATTCTCACGTATTATCATACCATAAAAAATGGTTACACGCTGTTGTTGTTTTGAAAATTTCGACATGCGTTCGATAAAAATTATGGCCAAAAATTGAACAAATACCTCTTGAAAAAGAGAGAAAAAAAGAATAAGATGTTAACGTAGAAATGACAACTTTGTTACAAAACGTTGTATTTTTTTGGTCTATTTCGTGAATAAATTCACAAACTTTCTAAACGATAAAAATCGTTCAAAAAGCACAAGCTAAAAAAAATAAGAAAAGGTGGAAGTGATTCGCTTGAAAAAGCCAAATGTTGTTGTATTAGGTGCAGGTTATGGTGGATTAATGACTGTGACGCGTTTACAAAAAATGATTGGCGTCAACGAAGCAAGCATTACGCTTGTCAACAAACATGATTATCATTATGAATCAACATGGCTGCATGAAGCTGCTGCTGGAACGTTGCACCATGAGCGCGTTCGCTATGCGATTGCTGATGTTATTGATCAAAGTAAAGTCAAATTCATTCAAGATACGGTTGAAAAAATCAACCTCGAAGAAAAACAAGTGTTGCTCCAAAATCATGAGCCATTAACGTATGACTATTTAGTCGTTGCGCTTGGATTTGAGTCTGAAACGTTCGGAATTAAAGGGCTAAAAGAGTATGCTTTCTCGATTGCCAACGTCAATGCTGCTCGTCAAATTCGTGAGCATATTGAATATCAATTTGCAACATATGGCACAGAAGAAGAGAAGCGCGATGAGCGCTTGACGATTGTCGTTGGCGGCGCAGGATTTACAGGCATCGAGTTTTTAGGTGAACTTGTAAACCGCGTGCCAGAGCTTTGCCGTGAATACGATGTTGATCCAAATAAAGTTCGCATTATTTGTGTCGAAGCAGCGCCGACCGTTCTCCCTGGCTTTGACCCAGAACTTGTTGAATATGCGGCGAACGTTCTTGAGAAAAAAGGTGTTGAATTTAAAATCGGTACAGCGATTAAAGAGTGCACACCAGAAGGCATTATCGTTAGCAAAGATGACCAAGTTGAAGAAATTAAGGCCGGAACGGTTGTATGGGCAGCTGGAGTGCGCGGAAGCCGCGTTATTGATGAATCTGGCTTTGAAGCGATGCGCGGTCGCGTGAAAGTCGATCCGTTTTTGCGAGCACCGGGACATGAAGATGTATTCGTTGTCGGGGACTGTGCGTTAATGATTAACGAAGAAACAAACCGCCCATACCCTCCAACAGCCCAAATTGCTATGCAGCAAGGAGAAGTTTGTGCGAAAAACTTAGCTGTATTAATTCGTGGTCAAGGTGAACTACAACCGTTTAAACCAGACTTAAAAGGAACAGTATGTTCGCTCGGTCATGACGATGCGATTGGTGTCGTATTTGGCAAGAAAATTTGGGGTACAAAAGCGAGCGTCATGAAAAAAGTAATTGACAACCGTGCGCTTTACTTAATTGGTGGCCCAACACTTGTTGCGAAAAAAGGTAAATTCAAACTACTATAAAACGAGCGAAGGAATGTTTCGCTCGTTTTTTCTTTACAAATCATTTATCTTTATGTATAATTATCAGAAAATTAAGAAAAGGAGGAAAGTGTTATGAATAAAACAATGTGCCAATATTGTTCGGGGAACGGTTATGTTCATGTTGCAGTCGGTGGTTCGGAAACGTGTCACTATTGCGAGGGAACGGGGATAGAAAAAGATGAAGTGGTGATAAAGCAATAATTGACTCGTGTTTTCGCTTTCAGTACACTTAAAATGGTGTATTGGAGGTGAGAACGTATGGAGATGAGCATCCCAGTTTTATTCATTTCTATTTTATTGTTTTTCGTTTTATTTTTCGGCATTGGCTTTTTATTAAATATGATTTTGCGAACGACGTGGACGATGGCGATATTAAGCCCATTTGTTTTATTATTGTGGATCGATCAAATTTCTGTAATGGACTACGTGACAAATCCATCTGCTTCCTTTGCGCATGTGAAAGAGCGCATTGGATCGTTAGCGGGTGCGGATTTAATGATTTTAAGTAGCGGTATTGTTGGTGCCATTGTTTCAGGTGTTGTCATTCAGACGTTACGAAAAAAAGGATACCGGATGTTTTAAACCTTCACATTTGTGGAGGTTTTTTTATTTCCCTCACGGTTGATGTATATTTTTTTTGAATGTTGGAAAGAAATACAACCGTGGGAGGAGTGAATAAATGGGTATAAAATGGTTAAGACGAACGACCATGGTTGTATTGTTTTTGTGTGCATTCATGACGACATTTCAATCTATATCGGGCGTTGAAGCAAAGATGTTATCTGATTGGTTTTCACCTTCACGTTTTTCTTTTTTCTCGTTTAAATCGTTATTTTCATCAGATACGTATGAATATGTCACCGATCGCTTTCGAAAACATGAAAAGCAAGTGACACAGCTATCGTCAAGACAAACAACGAACGAATCGCTGACGTTAGAAGAAGCATTTGATTGGTCACAATATCCGTCTGTTACGGTTGTAGCGACGGGATATACAGCAGGAGTGGAGTCAACGGGAAAAACGCCCGATCACCCGAGTTATGGCATTACATATTCGGGTGTGCGTGTGAAACGTGATTTGTATTCGACGATTGCTGCAGATTTGAATGTTTTCCCCATTGGAACGATTTTATTTATCCCGGGATACGGATATGGTGTCGTTGCAGATACGGGTTCGGCAATTAAAGGCCATAAAATTGATTTGTATTACGAAACGGTAGATGATGTGTATAAGCATTGGGGAAAGAAAAAAGTAAACGTGTATGTTGTTAAACGTGGAGACGGAAAATTATCGGAGCAAGAGATGATGGCACTAAACGAAAATGAATCGATGCAAGTGTTTCGACAACAATATATAAAGAAAAAGGAAGTCGGGCTATAACCGAACTTCCTTTTTCTTTAGGCAACATATTTGTTATATGTTTGTTGATCGTTTAACGCTCGATAAATACGTGGTGCAATGACGCCGGCGACGATTGATAAAATGATGTCCTTTGGAAGCGGAACGAGCATCCAACTCCATGCCATTGTATACGAGAAACCTTCAGGTGCTTCAGCCCATAATTTAAATGCCATATACATCCAATTTGTGCCGAATATGTAGTTAATGACCATACCGATGATTGTTGCGATCACAAAACGCCCGATCGAACGATTTTTGCTTTTTTCAATAAGCAAGCCAGTTACGTATGCCGCGAGAATAAAAGAAAGAATAAATCCAAATGTTGGAGAGATCACTGTTGAAAATCCTCCGCTAAAACGTGCAAAAACAGGTGCGCCGAACAATCCAATTAGCATATAAACCGTCATAGCGATCGCGCCGCGTTTTGCTCCGAGAATGGCCCCAGCTAATACGCAAAAAAATGTTTGTAGCGTAATCGGAACGCCCCCGATGATGAGAAAAGGAGCCCATGATGTAATATTTGCTCCAATCGCCATTAATGCTGCAAACATAGCAATAAACGTTAAATCTTTCGCACGCATTTGTTAACCCCCTTTTTTTATTCGTTAACGAAATGGTATATGATAAAACAAAACATGTCAATACATAAGTAGGATGTACTTGTACAACATAACAATATGGAGGGATGAAAATGAGAGAAGAAGAACAACTGCTTCGCGCAAATCGATTAGGAGCAAAAGAAGATATCATTCATGTCAGCGAAACAGATGATGGGCATGATTTGCGCGATGCAGCGTATATTGGTGAAAAACAAATGGCGGCACCGAATTATCGCCAGTAAAGAAAAAAGGTGAGTTGGCAACAAGGCGACTCGCCTTTTTTTGGAGAAAGGGTAATATGAATTGTATTTGGATTAAAAGAAATTTTGATTTCTGATTCAATGCCAATCGATTGAAGTTGTTTCTGTACTTCTTCTTGTTTTGATTGTTGCGCTTTCTCCATCAATTGTTTTGCAAAGGTCGGATCTTTTTCAATTTTTGTAGAAATAGCAGTCGCGTCTTTAAAGAGCTTTTGTATCGCTTTTGCCGATTGTGTAAATTGCGTAATATCAACATTTGGATACATCTTTTTCCCTCCTTGCAAGCAGTATATGACAAAAAGAAAAAAACGCTCAAAGGCGAGCGTTTTATAAGTAACGAATGAAAATATAAGCGTGTGAAATCAGTAAAGAAATGAGCGTAAGTGGCGCTCCAATTTTCAGAAAATCAAAGTAGCTAAACCCGTGTCCTTCACGTGAAGCAATTCCTGCTACGATCACATTTGCTGATGCTCCGATCAACGTTCCATTTCCGCCTAAGCAAGCGCCAAGTGCTAATGACCACCATAGTACATCAATTTGTGCTGAATCCGGAGATAGCCCCATACCAACAGCCATATCTTGAATGAGCGGGATCATCGTTGCAACGAATGGGATATTGTCGATCGTTGCAGAAGCGATGCCAGATACCCAAAGAATTAAGTAAGATGCGAAGTGAATATCGCCCCCTGTGACTTCCAAAGCTTTCTCTGCCAAACTTTTAATCAGCCCAATATCAACAAGCCCACCGACGAGTGTAAACAATCCGGCAAAGAAGAAAATGGTTGTCCACTCAACAGAAGCGAATACTTCCTCTAAATCATGCTCTTTTACCCCAATAAGCATCAGAAAGACAGCTCCCGTCATCGCGATGACTGCTGCGTCAACGTGAATGATTGAATGAAGTGTAAAACCTAAAATGGTTAACGCAAGAACGGAAACAGACTTTTTCAATAGGACCGCGTCTTTAATATATTGTTTTTCATCGATTTTCATCAGCCGTTCGATGAGTTCCGCATTTGCTTGAAGGCGTTTGCGATAAAAGACATACAAAATAACGACAATAACGAGCATAATGATTAACACAACAGGACCTAAATTAAATAAGAAATCATTAAACGTCAAATGTTTGTTGGCAGAGCCAATCATAATGTTTGGTGGATCTCCAATTAACGTCGCTGTTCCGCCAATGTTTGAGAAAAGGACTTCAGAAATTAAAAATGGAACAGGCTCTACTTCTAACATGCGTGTAATAGAGAATGTAACCGGGACGATTAATAAAACAGTTGTAACATTGTCCAGAAAGGCAGAAAGAACAGCTGTTAGCAATGATAAAATGACTAAAATGTGAATTGGGCTTCCTTTTGCCATTTTTGCAGCTTTGACCGCAACATACTGGAAAAAGCCTGATTTACTCGTAATGCTAACAAGAATCATCATTCCGATTAAAAGCGTAATCGTTCCCCATTCAATATGATGCGTGTACGCTTGATGTAAATCGACAATGCCGAAAATGATCATAAAAGCGGCACCTAATAAAGCAATCACAGCTCGGTTCACTTTTTCTGAAATAATAATGGCGTATGTAATCAAAAAGATTGCAATGGCCACATAATATTGAAAGTTATTTACTTCATGAGTCATTGCCTCATGCACGATCTGTCATTCCTTTCTTCTCTCAGTTTTTTAGTAGCTGAAGGCAGCTTGGACATTTTAAATGTGTTGTGTCAGCGTTTACATTGCGAACATAAAAAGAAAATCCACATTGTGAACATTCGATTTGTGATAAACGATCGATAAACAATTTCGTCGATGGCGACCCTTGTTTCGTTGTATCGATCAATTCCACATGCACATGTTCACGTGAGTCATCTTCTGCAAGCACTTGTCCTTCTATTTCTTCTTTTACACGCCAGCCATGATCTAAAATATGTTGCTCGAGCTGGCTATGAGAAGAGTTTGCTAACATGTCTTCAGCTAATGCCATCAACTGCTCATTTGTTAAAGATTCAAATGGAATTTTTTGTTTCTTTTCGTTCCAATACCCCCTCAATTGTGCCTCTGTGAATACAAATGTAATGACTTTGTGGATTACGACGTTTTTCAAACGAATACGCCTCCCTTTTTTGTTTACGAATCCAATTATATTCCTTTTTGCAAAGTGATACAATTGCCTTTATGATATAATGAGTGAGATGACATATGGAGAGGTTGATCGTATGGCTAACATCATATTTGGATTGTTTCTATACTTTCCAGAAGATAAAACAGAATACATTCCTGCGGCGATTTCATTTACAGCATTTTTTATCGCTGCAGTGTTGACGATGAGGCTGATTATAAAAATTTCAAAGCGTCAAGAGGAAAAAGCGAAACAATTAGAAGAACAGTTGAAAAAACAACAAGTAGACGATTAAATGAACACAGAAGGGGCATAATAAGGGGTAAATATGTAGTTGGGGGGCTTATTGTGCGCCAAGTCATTGTATGTGTCGTTTTATTACTTATAAGCGGTTGTATGGAACAACAAGTAAAAAACGTCAATGTCAATATGATTAATGAAGACGGGGACTCGCTTGGAACGATTAAAATGTCCCAACAACCTCAAGGGGTAAAACTAGATATTGATTTAAAAGGACTTCCACCAGGGGAGCATGCGATGCATATTCATGACAAAGGAACATGCGAACCGCCTGAATTTAAATCAGCGGGGGAACATTTTAATCCAGAAGGAAAAGAACATGGTCTTCTGCATCCAGAAGGGGCGCACGCGGGTGATTTACCGAATTTGATCGTGAAAGAAGATGGAACGGTCAAAGTACAATTCATAGCTCCAAATGTCAATTTATCAGAAGAGAAAAATGGTCTATTTACAAAAGAAGGAACATCCATTGTGATCCATGAAGGGAAAGATGATGGAATGTCTCAGCCAGCAGGAAATGCAGGCAAGCGAATCGCATGCGGTATCATAAAAAAACGGTAGTAGCAAGCGGTGTCGTCTTGCTTCTTTTTTTGAAAAAATGCGTGCATTTTTTTCTAAATTATGTGAAAATTTATGACAGGGGGGATTCATATGAAGCTAAGTGAAAAAGAACTTGAAATTGTTGAACTGCTAGAAAAACACGCACGATTGCCGATCGATACAATGGCGAAAATGGTGTCTCTTTCTGTTTCGGAAGTGGAGCATATTATAAAAAAGCTAGAAGAAGCAAAAGTCATCGTGCAATATGCAACGATCGTTGACTGGCGAAAAGTTGATGGGCATGAAGGTGTGACGGCTATGATTGATGTGAAAGTAACACCAAAGCGAGGTGTCGGATTCGATGAAGTAGCAGAACGTATTTATCGCTTCCCGGAGGTCAAATCGGTCTATTTAATGTCGGGTGCATATGATTTATCGGTTGTTATTGAAGGACGTTCCATGTCTGAGATCGCTCATTTTGTTTCTGAAAAATTATCAACGCTTGACTCCGTTATTTCAACGACAACTCACTTTATTTTGAAGAAGTATAAACATGATGGCACCGTATTCGAACAAGGTGATCAAGATCGAAGAATCGTGGTGGCTCCGTGATGCAAAAGACGAAGACGTACGTATCTGATACCGTGTCGCGTTTACAACCATCCGGTATTCGTCGTTTTTTTGATTTAGCAGCAAGCATGGAAGGAGTCATTTCACTAGGGGTTGGTGAGCCAGATTTTATTACCCCTTGGAGTGTACGAGAAGCTTGTATTTTATCATTAGAACAAGGATATACATCATACACAGCAAACGCAGGTTTATGGGAATTACGAAAAGAAATTAGCGATTATTTAGCGCGTCGCTTCGAAGTATTATACGATCCAGCGAATGAAATTATTGTGACTGTCGGAGCGAGTCAGGCGCTTGATGTTTCTCTTCGAGCGATTTTGAATCCGGGGGATGAAGTCATTGTTGTTGAGCCGAGTTTCGTTTCGTACGCACCGCTTGTTGCGTTAGCAGGAGGTGTGCCAATTTCAATTCAAACGAGTGGAAAACATCAGTTTAAGCTTCAGCCTGAACAAATTGAACAAGTCGTGACACCGAAAACGAAAGCATTAATTATTTGTTCTCCAAACAACCCGACAGGAACGGTACTGAATAGGGAAGAGCTGGCACAAATCGCACGCATCGTAGCAAAACATGATTTGCTTGTCATTTCAGATGAAATTTATGCGGAGTTATGTTACGACGAACAATACACAAGCTTTCCTGCCATTGCACATATGCGAGAACGGACGATTTTAATTAATGGATTTTCAAAAGGATTTGCGATGACGGGGTGGCGACTAGGTTTTATCGCGGCACCGAAAGATTTAGCGACAGCCATGTTAAAAATTCATCAATATACGATGATGTGTGCACCAACGATGGCTCAATATGCAGCTATTGAAGCGTTGCAAAACGGAGCAGGCGATGTCGAAGAAATGAAAAAAAGTTACCGACAACGACGCAACTTTTTTGTTCAATCATTAAATGAAATTGGCCTTTCCTGTCATATGCCAGGTGGAGCATTTTATGCATTTCCGTCCATTCAGTCAACAGGCATGACATCAGAACAGTTTGCTGAGCGTTTATTGTTAGAGGAAAAAGTTGCTGTTGTTCCCGGCCATGTGTTTGGAGCAAGTGGAGAAGGATATATTCGTTGTTCATATGCATCATCGCTCGAACAGCTGCAAGAGGCCATTCGGCGCATGAGGCGATTTCTTGAGCGGCTGTAAAGAAAGCTGACAATCGTCAGCTTTCTTTGTTGTATTTGAGTTCATATAACATTTGCATGACGCGCAAAAAATCTTCCTCGCTAAATTCTTTTGCTTTTCGTAAAATGAGTTTTGCGCGCTTAATGCCAATTTCTTTAATTAAGTATTCAATTTCTGGGTCAAGACTAGATGAGTTGGATGAATCTGCCCGTTCTAACAGTTCTGATGCAGGAACATCAAGAGCAGTACAAAGTTTTAAAATCGTTGGCGTGTCAGGAACTTGCTCACCTGACTCGTATTTTTGAATCGTCGCTACCCCTACACGAACTTTCATCGCCAATTCTTGTTGTGACATATTTCGCTGTTCCCGGTACATGCGAATATTTTCACCAATTGTGCTCATTTATTCTCCCACCTCTCCGAAATTCGTTTACATGTTTATCATACCATGTTCTGATTTATACTCACCTACAAAATTAACACTTTTTAAGCGAATTATGTTACAATTTTTCAAAAAACGAGGAGTGTTTCATTTGAATTGGAAAGAGGGTGCGGTCGTTACTGGCATTGTCACAGGAATACAGCCATACGGTATATTTGTATCGCTTGATGAACGAACACAAGGACTTATTCATATTTCAGAAATTACCGATGGGTATGTAAAAAATATTTATGACTATGTAAATGTAGGAGAGTCTGTTCGGGTAAAAATTATCGCCATCGATGAAAAAACAAAGCGAATTAGCTTATCGTTACGGGACGTCGATCATGACACAACACATATCGAGACCCCTTTAGGATTTCAACCGTTAAAAATCCAACTTGAAAAATGGATTGCGGAAGCTAAGAAAAAATACAACTCACCGAGCGATCGGTGAGTTGTTCGTTTATGTTTATGTTCTTGACATTTTTGGCTCTGTACGTCCGAGCTCTTCCGTCGGTTTAAACAGAAGTACGAGATTAATGAGCCCTGCAATGCCGACGAGAGCATAAACAATGCGAGCAAATGCTGATGCTTGCCCACCAAAAATGGCTGCAACAAGATCAAAGCGGAAAAAGCCAATGAGCCCCCAGTTAAGTGCTCCAATAACAGTAAGCAATAGTGCGATTCGTTGTAACGTACTCATGTTCATCCTCCTTTAAAACATCGTATTCATTTATAGAATGAATCATTGTTAGAGAAGTATACATAAAAAATACAATTTTCTTTACTTATTTGTTTCTTTTGGAAATAATGAAAGGAAGGAGGGATCAACATGGAAAATTTCGTTTTTCATAATCCAACGAAATTAATTTTCGGTAAGGGACAAATTGAACAATTGAAGAAAGAACTCACTGCGTATGAACACATTTTAATTGTATACGGTGGGGGAAGTATTAAGAAAAACGGAGTATATGATGAAGTCGTATCTATTTTGCGTTCATTGAATAAGTCCTGGTCGGAGTTAGGAGGAGTTGAGCCAAACCCACGTTTATCTACGGTGCGAAAAGGTATTGACATATGTCGCAAAGAAAACGTTGATTTCATTTTAGCGGTTGGTGGCGGAAGTGTCATCGATTGTGCTAAAGCGATCGCAGCTGGTGCCTTATACGATGGAGACGCCTGGGATTTTATTTCGCGAAAGACAACGGTCCAGCAGGCTCTCCCACTCGGGACGGTGTTAACGCTAGCTGCGACAGGATCAGAAATGAATGCAAATTCTGTCATTACTAATTGGGACACGAAAGAAAAATACGGTTGGAGTAGCCCAGCTGTTTTTCCAAAGTTTTCGATTTTAGATCCTATGTATACAACAACTGTTCCGAAAGATCATACAGTATATGGCGTCGTTGATATCATGTCGCACGTATTAGAACAATATTTCCATCATGCCCCCAATACACCACTACAAGATCGAATGTGTGAAGCGATTTTACGAACGGTTATTGAAACAGCACCAAAACTTATCGAAGACTTAAAAAATGTAGATCATCGTGAAACGATTTTATATTGTGGAACGATGGCTTTAAATGGGATTTTACGCATGGGGCTACGTGGCGATTGGGCAACGCACAATATTGAGCATGCTGTATCAGCGGTGCACGATATTCCACATGCAGGTGGACTATCTATTTTATTCCCAAACTGGATGAAACATGTGCTTGATGAACATGTCGAGCGGTTTAAGCAACTAGCTGTTCGTGTGTTTAACGTGTATCCAGAAGGGAAAGGAGACCGTGAAATCGCGTTAGAAGGAATTGAAAAGCTTCGTGCATTTTGGAATAGCCTAGGCGCTCCGAGCCGATTAGCCGATTATGACATTGGTGAAGACTCATTGCCACTTATCGCTGAAAAAGCAATGGCATTCGGGCCGTTTGGCAATTTTAAAAAGTTGCACCATCACGATGTCATGGCGATTTTACAAGCCTCGTTGTAAAGTGCGAAAAATGTCATAATGAATCCGTTTACATCATTTCTGTCAACTTGATTCTCGCTAATTGTTTCGCTAAAGTGAAAGAGGATACTATCATTGAGGAGGAAACGTACATGACGCATATTCAGTTTGACTATTCAAAAGCGTTGTCTTTTTTCGGTGAACATGAACTAACGTATTTGCGTGACGCGGTAAAAGTAGCACATCATGCGCTTCACGAAAAAACAGGACAAGGGAATGACTTTTTAGGATGGATTGATCTCCCTGTCGCATATGACCGAGAAGAATTTGCTCGCATCCAACAAGCAGCGAGAAAAATTCAAGAAGACTCTGACGTATTGCTGGTTGTCGGCATTGGTGGCTCTTATCTCGGTGCTCGTGCGGCAATTGAAATGTTGCAACATTCTTTTTACAATGCGCTTCCAACAGAAAAACGGAAAACGCCACAAATTATTTTCGTTGGTAACAATATTAGTTCTACATATATGCGCGATGTCATGGATTTACTTGAAGGGAAAGATTTTTCGATCAATGTCATTTCGAAATCAGGAACGACGACAGAACCTGCGATTGCCTTTCGTATTTTCCGTAAGCTTCTTGAAGAAAAATACGGAAAAGACGAAGCGCGTAAACGCATTTACGCAACAACAGACCGTGCGCGCGGAGCGTTAAAAACGTTAGCGACAGAAGAAGGATACGAAACATTTGTTATTCCAGATGATGTCGGTGGTCGTTACTCTGTTTTAACAGCAGTTGGATTATTGCCGATTGCTGTAAGTGGGGCGGACATTGAAGCGATGATGAAAGGTGCGGCACAAGCACGCGAAGATTTCAGTACATCGGAGTTAGAAGAAAATATCGCTTATCAATATGCTGCAGTGCGTAACGTGCTATACAACAAAGGAAAAACAATTGAAATGCTCATTAACTACGAACCAGCATTACAATATTTTGCAGAATGGTGGAAGCAATTGTTTGGTGAGAGCGAAGGAAAAGATCAAAAAGGTATTTTCCCAGCTTCAGCAAACTTTTCAACAGATCTCCATTCATTAGGTCAATACGTGCAAGAAGGACGTCGCGACTTGTTTGAAACGGTGCTAAAAGTGGAAACGCCGCGTCATGAGTTAACGATTGAGGCAGAAGACAACGATTTAGACGGCTTAAATTATTTAGCAGGAAAAACAGTCGACTTCGTCAACACAAAAGCGTTTGAAGGTACATTGTTGGCGCATACAGACGGGGGTGTGCCAAACTTAGTTGTCACACTACCGCGGTTAGATGAATATACGTTCGGTTATCTTGTTTATTTCTTTGAAAAAGCGTGCGCCATGAGCGGATATTTACTTGGAGTTAATCCGTTTGACCAACCGGGTGTTGAAGCGTACAAAGTGAACATGTTCGCCCTCCTCGGTAAACCGGGATATGAAGAGAAAAAGGCAGAACTTGAAAAACGCTTGAAATAATCCAAAAAGAGCTTTCCTGGGTGCAGGGAAGCCCTTTTTTTGGACATAATAAGCAAGAGGAGGAGTGATCAAGATGATTGAAATTCCATCTAAATTAGAAGGAAAAACATTTTTATTAAATGTGTTAGAACAGGAACTAAAACCTCTCGGCTATGTGATCGGTGGCAATTGGGATTATGATCACGGTTCGTTTGATTATAAAATGGCGGATGATGTTGGATACCAGTTTTTACGAATTCCATTTATTGCGATAGATGGACAGCTCGATTCGTATGGGGCGACGGTTGAACTGAAGCGACCATACGTCTTATGTCATAAATATCAGCGCGGATTAGACGACAACGTGCATATTGGAAATGTGACTGCGTCGTTTAATCAGTTTTCTGAACCAGAAGACCCGGATGCAACGGTGCCTAATCAATATGTAGCCATGGCAAAAACGCTCGTAAAAGATTTAGAGGAGCGGTTACTACGCTAGTACAATAAGTTCGTCTGTCGATTGAATGATCGTATGCGATGGAGGATTAATTGAAACGTATTGATCGTTTGCAATACCGATAAGTAATACGTCTTCTTTTTTTAATTCGTTAAGTATCGCTGCAAAAGACATACCGATCCATTCATCGCGCACAGTTAAACGTTTCATCGGATGTTTTTTGAATTCCTCAATATCGTTTAACACACTTGGAGATGAAAGACAATTTGCCATTAAAAAGCTGATCCATTTGTTTGTTTCAATAATTTTATCTGCTCCAGCACGTTTCGCATTATCGACTTGTGGTGTGGTCAATATTTCTACAACGGTATATACGGATGGATGAAGCGCTTTAACTGTCAAAAGGGTGACGATAGATGCTAAGTCAGCATCGACTTCATTTTTATGTTGATTGGCGGTAATGATGACGGTGTGAGCTTCAAACACGTTTGCTTTTTCCCATATATCGTCATGAGTCGGATTTCCTTTAATGAAATGAATATGTTTTGGCACATCCCAACGTTTTAGTGTCTCATCGATGACGAGACATGGCATGTTAGTAGGCATAAGTGCAAGTAGTTGACGAATGCGCTCATTCCAGCCAACTAAAATGACGTGTCCGTCTTTTGTATACGGCAATTGTCCAACGGATAAGGAGTTTTCTTTTGTAATGGCCTTCGTGGATAGTGTTACAAAATAGGCTGAAACAAATGCGGTACCAAGCAAAATGAGAACGATAGCGACAAATTTGCCACTTATTGTTTTCGGTACGAAATCGCCATAGCCGATTGTTGTTGTTGTAATCAATGCCCACCATATACCATCAAAAATGGTTGAAAATGTTTTTGGTTCAACGATATGAATAGTGACCCCGAATAAAAAAATAATGGTTGTAATTGTTAAAATAATGCGTACGAGCGGAGAAAGCCGCCAATATGAAGCGAGAAATTCATACCATCTCATTTATTTTCCCTCCTGTTTTTATCATTGTAGACGAGATGGGGCGATTTCTTACATATTTTTCTCCATAAAAACAAACGATATAAACGAAAGGAGGGATGGTGAGTGGATATGAATCGTGTGAAACAAATTGTTTCTTCCCCAGATGATATTCGTGTTTGTTACCATGGACAATCGGTTTGGATTGATGGGTACGATGAAGCCAACCGAACAGCGACCGTACATATGCGTGGCCGAGACTATGAACGTCACATCGTTCCGGTGGAAGAATTAACAGAGGAGTAAAAAACCCTTGCATCGCGAGGGTTTTTTTATGGAGCATACCGGGCTCGAACCGGTGACCTTCGCGCTGCCAGCACGACGCTCTCCCAACTGAGCTAATGCCCCTTTCTCTTTTATTGTAAAAACATTTTGTTTTTTCGTCAATGGATATTATGAGATGCTCGGGATTGTTTGTATGATCGTTTCTGTGTTTTGTTCAATTGGAATCACATGATTTTCCATCCATAACAAAAAGGAAGTTGTCAATCGTGGATCAAATTGTGTACCAGCTCCTTTTCTTATTTCCTTATAAGCGTCCTCCCATGTAAGAGGTGCACGATATGGTCGAATACCAGTCATCGCTTCGAGCGAATCGGCCAAAGCTACGAGACGAGCAAAAAACGGAATATTCTCTCCTCTCTTTTTGTGTGGGTATCCTTTTCCGTCCCATTGTTCATGATGATATAAAACGATATGGGAAATTTCAGGTGAAACATGATAATGTTGTAATATATGTATGCCAAATAGCGGATGTTTTTTTATTTCAGCAAATTCTTCTTCTAATAACTTCCCTTTTTTTGTTAAAATATGAGCGGGAACGTGCAATTTGCCGATATCGTGAATGAGTGCTCCAAATTGAAGCTCACGTGTTTCTTCATCGGCTAATTTTAAAAACGAAGCGAAAGATAGAGCAATTTTTGTCACGCGATATGAATGAAGAAAAGTGAGCTCATCCTTTGCTGAGAGTTGACGCATAAGAAAGCAAAGCTCCATATTTTTTATAATAGAGGACATGTAGTTCGCCACCTATTTGATTTGAGTGTAAGTTTCACCATATATGCTAGTTTAAATGATAATGATTTTCAAGTTAAAAGTTCTCGATATCCACCCCACGAATAGCAGGAATTTGATGAATAAACTCGTATACATCTGTTGTCGCTCGTTTTTGATCGACAGATACTTTCAATTCAACGAAGTGGTTCCCGTTATCTAAATCTTTAATGCGCACGGTTTTAATGCGAATATTTTGTTGTTTGATGACTTGGATTACGTCTGAAATTTTGGTTGCGTCTAGTACGATCAGCTTGACAAGAAGCTCTTTTTCCCTTAGTTGTTTTGGACCAAAAACAGCTGTTACGAGCGGGATAAGCTCGACGCTAGCGATAAGAAAGACAACACCGAGAATGGCTTCAATATAAAAATTTGCTCCGACAGCAACGCCGACACCCGCCGCTCCCCAGATGAGCGCAGCAGTTGTCAAACCAGAAATGCTGTCGTTTCCGCGACGAAGAATAACACCTGCTCCGAGAAAACCGATACCTGATACAATTTGGGCTGCGAGGCGAAGCGGGTCCATGTTAATATGTTCGGTTTTTGGAAATGTATATGCTGATTCGATTGATACGATTGTTAGTAAGCAGCTCACAATCGAAATGACAAGACATGTTTTAAGACCGACTGGCTTTCTTTTTAGTTCTCGTTCCAAACCGATAATAAGTCCAAGGATGGCAGAGATTCCAAGTTTCATAAACACATGAGCATCCACGAGACATTCCCCCTTTTTTCAATAAGTATATTCGAAAGGATGATGGGCATGAAAGCATATATTGCATTAATTATTGGGGCATTTTCAATTTCTACATCAGCTATTTTTGTAAAATTTACAGATGCTCCATCAGCCGTTACAGCTTTTTATCGTCTTTTTTTTGCAGTTGTTTTGATGACACCGCTGTTTGTTGTAAGGCACAGAAAAGAAACGAAAGGGATGAATCGAAAAGATTGGGTTTTCGCTACCCTATCTGGAACGTTGCTTGCGTTTCATTTTATTCTTTGGTTTGAATCACTTCGTTACACATCAGTTGCAAGTTCAGTTGTTTTAGTGACATTGCAACCATTATTCGCTTTTGTTGGTGGGTTTATCTTTTTCAAAGAAAAAATGACAATAAGTGAATGGGTAAGTGCGCTACTTGCGATTGTAGGTAGTGTCATTATTAGTTGGGGGGATTTTCGAATAAGTGGCAAAGCCCTTTATGGGGATATGCTTGCATTAATAGCATGTGCTATGGTAACAGGTTATTGGCTAGTTGGTCAACATTTACGAAAGCAGCTTTCTTTAATTACATATACGTATATCGTCTATGGTATTGCTTCTATTGTATTAAGTGGATATGTAGTATTGTTTCGATATTCATTTTTTTCATATGATTTGGATGACTGGAGTTATTTTATTTTGTTAGCTGTAATCCCAACATTGTTTGGTCATTCTCTTTTTAATTGGGCGATGAAATGGGTAAATGCTGCAATGGTGTCGATGGCTATTTTATTTGAACCGATTGGAGCAATTGTATTAGCTTATATATGGCTAGGTGAAAAAATTTATTTATCGCAAGCAATCGGCTCTTTTTTTATCATTGTGGGAATAGGAGTGTATATGTTCGGAAAACATGTAAAAAGAATTTAAAAAAAGTGGTTGCATTTTAAAAAAGAACGTGTTATATTTTAAAGCGTCGCTGTTATAGTGCGACAATAAAAAATATAAGAAAATTGTTCTTGACACAAAAAAAGCGATATGTTAAATTAAAAAAGTCGCAAAAAAGTAAAGATGTTCCTTGAAAACTGAACGAAGCGAAAAGCGTACGAAAGCTAAGGATAACTTTTCTATGGAGAGTTTGATCCTGGCTCAGGACGAACGCTGGCGGCGTGCCTAATACATGCAAGTCGAGCGGATCAAATAGAAGCTTGCTTCTATTTGGTTAGCGGCGGACGGGTGAGTAACACGTGGGCAACCTGCCCTGTAGACGGGGATAACACCGAGAAATCGGTGCTAATACCGGATAACACGAAATGTCGCATGACGTTTCGTTGAAAGACGGCGCAAGCTGTCGCTACAGGATGGGCCCGCGGCGCATTAGCTAGTTGGTGAGGTAACGGCTCACCAAGGC
>NZ_LIOK01000009.1:0-111154 GCF_001418025.1 Anoxybacillus suryakundensis | reverse complement strand
GATTTGAAGTGGCACTAGATGGCATATTGTTGGTGTATTCGCTTGTCACACTCGGGCTAGTTGAGCGCTAGCGCTCAACTAGCACCACGGGTTTCTTTAGTAAAGGAAGATGAAAATGATGCATGAAAAGAAGCGGTTGCATCCGATTGCGATTGTCATTCACATGGTGAAGCGGTTGAAACAAGGACCTTTTCTTGCCCTTGTCTTACTTATTGCGATAAAAGAGAAAACAGGAGACCCTTTTGTTGATTGGTCACCGTTGTTTTTATTTCTTTTATACGCTATGTTTGCTGGGTATATGTCGTGGCGGCGATTTACATATCGTTTAGAAGAGCACAACATGTATATTGAACAAGGGATAGTTGTAAAAAAGAAACGGTATATTCCATTTGATCGTATTCAAGGTATCTCACATTCGTCAGGGTTGTTGCAGCGGCTTGTAGGTGTTGTACAAGTACATATTGAAACAGCTGGCAGGCAAATTGATGAGCCAGAAGTAATACTTTCAGCGGTTTCCATAGAAGAAGCAAAGCAAATAGAGCGAGCGGTGCATCACCAAAAACGAGAAAACATGTTTATAGAAATAGAATATAAGACGGATATCGTATTTACACTTCGCTTTCGTGACGTATTGTTTTTATCCATCACAAGTGGTGGTGTTTTTGGAGTCATTGCAGCGATTGGTGCATTTCTTTCTGATTTTGATAATTTCATTCCGTTTGAACGGCTAAACATATTTTTTCGCGTTGACGATACAGCTTCTACACTTGTCTTTTTACTTGTCGTTCTTATGATCGCTTATGTGTTGTCTGTGATCGGTCATCTTTTTCGCTATATGAACTTTACGGTTGTCAAACAAAACAAAACGATAACGATAACAACAGGATTGCTGCAAAAAAAGAGCATTTCTACATCGATTGAGCGCGTTCAAGCCATTGCAGTGAAGGAAAGTCCGATTCGTTACTTGTTCGGTTATGTTTCTGTGCACCTTATTCATGCCGGAGGAGCACTTGATGATGGAAAACATGGCAGTCTCGTGCTGTTTCCGCTTGTTCGTAAAAACGAAGTCACTTCTCTTGTTGCGACGTGTTTTCCTGAATATCGTTTGCACAATTCGTTCCGATCGCTATGTACACGTGCCCGTTGGCGCTATATGTTGAGATCGCTCTATAAGGTTATGCTAATTCCGGTCATCACAATCGTATTTTTTCAGCGATTTGAAACGCTCCTTCTCCTTTTACCCGCAGTACATGTCGGCTATCGAAGTTATAAACGAGCGGGAGTAGCGCTTGAGCGTGAACAGCTAGCACTCCGAAGTGGATGGCTGACGATAAAAACGGTATATATGCTAAAACAGCGCATTCAGTCGTTTACCATATCACAGAGTCGTATGCAACAACGCGCTCGATTATGTACCGTACATGCGACGGTCATGCCAGGCATACGCAAAAAAGTCGTTGATGTGGACGAACGTGAGGCAAAAGCAATATACGAATGGTTTTTGGAAAATAAAGAATAAGCGATGATTGTGTCCCAAAAGAACATATTTTGGGACACAATCAAAGGAATTCGTCAATTTCCTGCAACACTTCTCCGATTTTACGGCCATGTACAATTAAATCTGCCCAATCATCGAATGGCGTCGGTTCCATGTTCACGATGACTAATTTTGCTCCATTTCGTTTGGCGATGACGGGAAGTTCGTTCGCCGGCGATACTTGCAAAGAAGAGCCGAGCACAATCCATAAGTCCGCCCGTTCGGCTGCTTTCCATGCTTGTTCAATTGCATCATATGGCAACGATTCGCCAAATAAGACAACGGAAGGGCGCAAAAATCCGCCGCATGTGCACTCAAACTGTTCTTCTACATATCGTTTCGCATCGTACGTTTGCTTACAGCGTAAGCAACGAACTGTTCGCAACGTCCCATGTAATTCAATGACATTTGTACTGCCTGCTTGTTGGTGAAAGCCGTCAACATTTTGTGTGACGATTTGATGAATAATCCCTCGTGTTTGCCAATTGGCTAAAATTGTATGTCCGATATGTGGTTGGCATTCAAGAAGCGCGCGAATGCGATATTGGTAAAACGCGATAAATTCCTCGCGGTTATGTTGCAGAGCATACGTACTCGCTAATTGTTGTAGGTTTTTCGTACGCCAAAGTCCTGATTTTGCCGAACGAAAATCGGGAAGCCCGCTCTCTGTAGACATTCCCGCCCCAGTAAATACGACTGTATACGAAGACTCTTTCAACCACTTTTCTAGCATCCTGTATACCTCCTTTTTATCTACCAATACTTACTTCTATGTTCGCCCTTTTCTTCCTTTATTTTCACATATGTTTATGAGAAGAATAAGGACTTTCGATTCATGTGTATAAAAATAAGAGCAGTATAATAAAAGTAAGGGCACAGCTAAGGAAACTTAGCGTCGCAAAGCTATAGGGGCTAAGGGAAGAACCTATGCCAGCCAGCTGCCATTACCAAAAAGAATACATATGAAATGGAGGAGAAAGGTAATGTTGAAAAAAGGCTTACCGATTTTATTAGCAGGGATGCTTGTTGCTTCTCCTACTTTCGCAGCAAAGCATGACGGAAAACATGTAGAGAAGAGTCATGTTATTGTGAAAAAAGAAGAAGCGAATAAAAAACAACTGTTAGCGCAAAAGAAAAAAGAAGAAAAGAAAAAAGAAGAAAAGAAAAAACAAGAACTAGCCAAACAGAAGAAAGAACAACAAATGTTGAAAAACAAATTAGTAGAATTAAATAAAAAACTCGGTAAGATTGAATTGCGTTTGGATGAGGTAACAGCGGCACTTGCAGCGCTTAGCATGCCAAACGAACAACTAATTCCAAATGAAAAAACAGACGAAAATGAACAAACAACAGAAGTAGTTAATGAGCAAAATAGCGCTGCTGTGACGACAACTGAACAATCCACCGTTGTACAAGTGGATGAAGAAGATGAAGCGGAAAAGCAAGAAGAACTAGACAAATGGATTGGAAAACTTATTTCTACTTCTAACCAGTTAAAAGCAGTAAAAAATGAAATTCGTGCGTTAGAAAAGAAATTGCCTGCGGATGACGCCAACATACAAGCGTTGAAAGAAAAAGTAAAGACGTTAGAAGAAAAAGTACAACAAAATAAAGAGAAGCTACTTGAACTGTTATAAGAGTGCCTTTTGGCGCTCTTTTTTGTATATTTTGCTACAAAACGTAGACGATAATCATTGTTTGAAAGGAGGAAAGCGGGATGAACATCATACGTGCACAACAAATTGCCGAGTCACCTGATATGAAAAATGTGACGTATAACGGAAAATCGGTGTACATTGAACATGTCGATGCACAAACCGAAATGGCGACGATTCACTTTTTGGACAACCCCGAAAGACAACAGCGCGTGCCTGTGACACAGCTAGAGGAACATTAAGCGGTGAGGATGTGACAAAGCAACTTGTTTGTCACATCCTTTTTTGTTCGAGCAAATCAATCAATAAATGTACAAGTTTGTTGTTTTTCATCGTTGGTGCATAAAGATAAGAAAACGTTCGGTAAAAAGGCGGATGATTTAAGCAGACAATCGATAAATGACCTTGTTTTAATTCGCGCTCAATTACATGGCGTGAAAGAAAGGCTAATCCGTTTCCACGCATTAATGTTTCTTTAATTCCTTGATTGCTGCTAATGATCATGAGCGATTTCACTTTTATCCCGTTTGAGCGAATGAAATGATGAAAATATTCACGTGTGCCTGATCCTAATTCACGTGTAATCCATATTTGATTTTGTAGATCGTTTATCGATACGGCTTGTTGGCGAACGAGCGGATGGTCATTCGAAGCAACGATAACTAGCTCATCTTGCATAAACGGGTATACCGTAAGCTCTTTTTCATTCGTTTGTCCCTCAATTAAACCGATATCCGTTTGATACGTGCGGACGAGCTCCACAATTTCTTTCGTGTTGCCGATGATGACTTCGAGATGCAAGTCTGGGTAATCGTTTTGTAAGGCAAATAAAAAAGAAGGTAGCACGTATTCTCCAATTGTAAAACTAGCTCCAATTTTTAATGTCCCTTTCACACAATCGTGATGTTGTAAAATGTCTTGTTTTGTTTGCTCGTACAAGGCAATCATCTTTTTCGCCCGATCGTAAAGCAATTCTCCCGTTGGTGTCATTTGTAATTTTTTCGGGGAGCGAATAAATAGTTTCGTTTGGAATTCTTTTTCTAAGTTTTTAATGTGCAAGCTTACACTCGGTTGGGATAAATGAAGAATGTCTGCTGTTTTTGTGAAATTTTTCACCTCGACTAGAGTAATAAATGTTTTTAATTCTTCGTACACGACGATCGCCCCTTAATTATTAAGAAAATAAATAGTTCTGATAATTTATATTTATTTTACTAATTTTATTTTTTGCGGTAAAGTCAAATAAAACATACTTGATTTATAGGAATAGTAGAAAAAAGAGGTGAACAAAGTTGCCATTTCAAGTAACAAACAGTCCATTTAGCGAACAGCAAGTTGAACTGCTCAACCGGCTTTGGCCGACATTAACGTCAGCGCAAAAGCTTTGGCTGAGCGGCTATTTAGCTGCCACAGAGTCGGTCGGTGTAGCGGTACAACAAGAAGCCCCTGTATCGAAAGAAGTGACTGTCCTTTACGGGTCACAAACAGGAAACGCACAAAAATTGGCGGAGAAAGCAGGAGAAACACTTAAACATCGCGGGTTTCACGTCACTGTTTCCTCGATGCTTGATTGGAAGCCGAACGATTTGAAAAAAATCAATACATTGCTTATTGTCGTTAGCACTTACGGAGAAGGGGAACCGCCGGACAATGCGTTATCGTTTTACGAATTTCTTCACAGCAAGCGCGCACCGAAGCTCAATCATCTTCGTTTTTCGGTATTGGCGCTCGGCGATACGTCGTATGAGCATTTTTGCAAGACGGGAAAAGATTTTGATAAACGGTTAGAAGAGCTAGGCGGAGAGCGGTTGTACGAGCGCGTCGATTGTGACGTCGATTACGAAGAAGCGGCAGCGAAATGGCTTGAAGGGGTGCTGAACGAGCTAGATAAGCAAGGAGCGGTTTCCGTAGCAGCGCCCTCTGCACAAGTACAGCCAACTGCGCTTTATTCACGAAAGCATCCGTTTCAAGCAGAAGTATTAGAAAACATCAACTTAAATGGACGCGGCTCAAATAAAGAAACGCGCCATATCGAATTATCGCTTGAAGGCTCAGGGCTTGCATTTGAACCAGGCGATGCGCTCGGTGTTTTTCCGAAAAACGACCCAGAACTTGTCGGTCTTATTATTCAAGAAATGAAATGGAATCCAGCCACACCGGTTTCTGTGGAAGGGAAGGAAGAACCGTTACGCGAAGCGTTGCTCTCCCGTTTAGAAATTACCGTATTAACCGAGCAATTATTGCAAGCATTTGCTTCATTTTCGCATAATCAAGCGTTTCATGCGTTTCTTTCTGTTGAACAAGAAGCGAAGCGAAAAGAATATATGAAAGGGCGTGATGTGCTCGATGTCCTTCGCGAGTTTGGCCCGTGGGAAATGGTGCCAGAGCAGTTTGTGTCTTCTTTGCGGAAGCTGCAGCCACGCTTTTATTCGATCGCAAGCAGCTTATTAGCATATCCAGAGGAAGTGCATATTACCGTTGGTGCGGTTCGTTACGAAGCGCACGGGCGGTTGCGAAAGGGCGTTTGCTCGACGTTTTGTGCAGAGCGCCTGCAAATCGGTGACAAACTTCCGGTGTTTGTTCATCACAATCCGAACTTTAAACTGCCGAAAGACACAAATACGCCAATTATTATGATTGGACCAGGTACGGGAGTGGCACCGTTTCGCAGCTTTTTGCAAGAGCGGGAGGCGATGGGAGCAAAAGGAAAATCGTGGCTATTTTTTGGCGATCAACATTTTGTGACCGATTTCCTTTACCAAACGGAATGGCAAACGTGGTTGAAAAACGGTGTGTTAACGAAAATGGACGTCGCATTTTCGCGCGATACAAAAGAAAAAGTGTACGTCCAACACCGGATGCTCGAACAAAGGAAAGAGTTGTTCCGATGGTTAGAAGAAGGAGCAGCTATTTACGTTTGCGGTGATAAGCAGCGTATGGCGCGCGACGTTCATCAGACGCTTATTCATATTATCGAAAAAGAAGGACAAATGAGTAGCGAACAAGCAGAAGCTTATATAGCTGAGATGCAAAAACAAAAGCGGTACCAACGCGATGTATATTAGGGGGGATCATTGTGGAAAAATTTTTATTAACCGCGCCAGATGGACCGCCAAGCGACGTCGAGCGAATTAAACGAGAAAGCAACTATTTGCGCGGCACGTTAAAAGAAACGATGGAAGATCGCATCACAGCAGGTATCCCAGAAGATGATAATCGGTTGATGAAATTTCATGGCAGCTATTTGCAAGATGATCGCGATTTGCGATCCGAGCGGCAAAAACAAAAATTAGAACCAGCGTATCAATTTATGATCCGAGTTCGCACGCCAGGCGGTGTAGCGACACCAGAACAATGGCTTGCGATGGACGAGTTGGCGCGGACATATGCGAACGGGACATTGAAGCTTACGACACGGCAAGCGTTTCAGTTTCATGGCGTATTAAAATGGAACATGAAAAAAACGCTGCAAGCCATTAACGATGCCCTATTTACGACGTTAGCCGCATGTGGCGACGTCAACCGAAACGTTATGTGCAATCCGAATCCGTACCAGTCAGAAGTGCATGCGGAAGTGTATGAATGGGCGAAAATGTTAAGTGACCATTTATTGCCACAAACAAGGGCGTATTACGAAATTTGGTTGGATGAAGAAAAAGTAGCCGGTACACCAGAAGTAGAGCAAGAGCCGATTTATGGAGCACTGTACTTGCCGCGGAAATTTAAAATCGGCATTGCCGTCCCACCGTCAAACGATGTCGATGTATTTTCGCAAGACCTCGGGTTTATTGCGATTGTCGAACAAGGGAAACTTGTAGGCTTTAATGTAGCAATCGGCGGCGGAATGGGAATGACGCACGGCGACCGTACGACATATCCGCAGCTCGCGAAAGTGATTGGCTTTTGTAAGCCAGAACAAGTCATTGACGTGGCAGAAAAAGTCGTCACGATTCAGCGCGATTACGGCAATCGCTCCGTACGCAAACACGCCCGCTTTAAATATACGATCGACCGACTAGGGCTTGAAGCTGTCAAAGCAGAATTAGAGCGTCGGCTTGGTTGGGAGCTAGAAGAAGCGCGTCCGTATCATTTTGAACATAATGGCGATCGCTACGGCTGGGTTGAAGGGGTAAACGGGACGTGGCATTTTACGTTATTTGTCGAAGGCGGTCGGGTGAAAGATGCGGATGATTATCCGTTAATGACAGGCTTGCGAGAAATTGCGAAAGTGCATACAGGTGACTTCCGTTTAACAGCTAATCAAAACTTAGTCATTGCGAACGTGCCAAGCGAGAAAAAAGAAGAAATTGATGCGCTCATTCAACAATACAAATTGACCGATGGCAAACATTATAGTGCGCTTCGCCGCAATTCTCTTGCCTGTGTGGCGCTACCAACATGTGGATTAGCGATGGCAGAAGCGGAAAGATACTTGCCGACACTCATCGATAAAATTGAGGAAATTGTTGAGGAAAACGGCCTTCGCGATGAAGAAATTACGATTCGTATGACGGGCTGTCCGAACGGCTGTGCCCGCCATGTGCTTGGGGAAATTGCATTTATCGGCAAATCCGTTGGTAAATACAATATGTACCTTGGAGCAGCGTTTGACGGCAGTCGCCTCGGAAAATTGTATCGGGAAAATATCGGAGAAAAAGAAATTTTATCTGAACTTCGTATGCTTCTTTCTCGCTATGCGAAAGAACGCTTCGCTGGCGAACGTTTTGGCGACTTCGTCATTCGCGCATGTATCGTAAAAGAAGTGACAGACGGAACGAACTTTTATGATTAAGAAAATCGGCTTTCCATTGGGGAAGCCGATTTTCTTAACATATAATTAACAAAATATTCAAATGAATATAATATGGTCTTAATAAAAGAAAGATAAAATCAAAATCAGAAAAGTGAATAAAAAAGGTGGAGAAAAGGAGAAACCGTAACAACAGCGTGGATGTGTCATTCTGCCGTTGTTTTCGGTTTCTTTTTGTTTACAAGGGGGCGTTTGTAATGTTTTTACAAGATCAATTTATTGCGACAATTAAGCAGCCAAAGCATATTGAGCTATTTTTACAAACGAAGTGGAGAACAGCGCTACTACAAACCGGTACAATCAGCGTCATCAAAAGGTACGTTGAGTTGTTAAAAGCTCATGATCGCTATGTATTTGTGCATATCGAAAAAATACCGGGCATTAGCTATGACAAAGAAGGACTACAATTTTTAGCAAAATTTGTTCAACCACACGGAATTGTTTCGACAAAAAGCACGTTGATTCAGTTAGCGAAAAAGGAAAGGCTATGGACAATTCAACGTTTATTTTTAGTAGATACAGACGCTGTTGAAAACGGGCTACAAGCCGTTCAACAAGTCATGCCAGATGCGCTTGAAGTTATGCCTGGCATCGTGCCTGACATGGTTGAGCATTTAGTGAAGCAAATAAAAATTCCAGTTATTACAGGAGGATTAATTCAAAATCGTGGTCAAATGGTTCAAGCATTACGAAAAGGAGCACAAGCTGTATCGACGGGAAATCCGTTATTATGGAAAATAGCTGAGAAAGAGGGATTACAATGATTGAATTGAGGAATGTAAGTAAGTCTTACGATGGAAAAACATTTGTTCTTCATGATATAAGTGTACAAATTCAAGAGGGGGAATTTTTTGTTCTTGTTGGTCCGTCAGGATGCGGGAAAAGTACGTTGTTACGCATGATTGCTGGTTTAGAGTACATTACCGATGGACAATTAAAAATAGCAGGGAAAGAAATGAACAATACGCCACCGAGCGAACGATATATATCCATGGTATTTCAAAACTATGCGTTATACCCACATTTAACTGTTGAAAATAATATAATGCTAGGATTATATAATGCGGAACTGTCAAAGGAAGAGAAGCGAAGACGTTGTAAGGATGTAGCTGAAATGTTAGGCTTAACGGATTATCTTCAAAAGAAACCGCGTCACCTTTCGGGAGGGCAAAGACAACGAGTAGCACTTGCACGAGCTATCGTTTCTCAAAAACCGATTTGCTTAATGGATGAACCACTATCGAATTTAGATGCAAAATTGCGTACACATATGCGTTCATATGTTCGGCAACTGCAACGCCAACTTGGTATGACAATCATCTATGTGACACACGACCAAGTAGAAGCAATGACGATGGCTGATCGGATGATGATATTATATGATGGACGAATTCAGCAAATTGGCGAACCGTTGTATGTATATAACAATCCGAACAATACATTTGTTGCTTCATTTATTGGTTCTCCTCCAATGAATATGGCTAAAGTACATAAGTTAAACGATTTATTTTTATTACAACAAGAATGGATTGTAAAGATTGCTCATCACGCGCAAATGGACAATAAATATGGAACGATTGGTGTTCGACCAGAACACATTAGACTTGCACATGAACACGAGCCACATGTATGGCTAACAGTTACACATGTTGAACGGCTAGGTACAGAAACACTTGTGACATTAAAACTAACAGAACAAGACGAATGGATTGCTCGGTGGCATGGGCAGCATTCAATTGAAATAGGACAACAAGTACGTATTTCAATTCATGACGAGCACGTTCTCTTTTTTGATGAAGAAGGGAAAAGAATAGTGAAAGGGGGAGATAAGTATGTCACATACGATGAAACGAGCTATTGAAGGAGTTTTATATATTTTTCCTTCTTTCCTCTTATTTTCAATCTTTGTTTTTTACCCAATGGTTCGCACAGGCTATTTAAGCTTATACATGACTGATTTCCAAGGAAACCCAACGACATATGTTGGATTAGAACATTTTCTTTACTTGCTAGAAGATCGAAATTTTAAAGAGAGCATGAAAGCAACGTTTTTGTTCGTGTTATACACTGTTCCACCAACAGTAATCATTTCTTTCTTTTTAGCCCTTTTAGCAAATGAAAAACTAAAAGGAATACAGTTATTTCGTACATGTTTTTCTTCGACGTTAGGAATGAGTGTAGCGGCATCTTCTGTCATCTGGATGTTTATGTACAATCCTGCCGTAGGAATAATAAACAAACTTATTTTTGCATTTGGTGGAGAGGAACGCCAATGGCTCCTCCATCCTGATACAGCTTTAATTGCGGTTTCCATTGCAACAGTTTGGATGAATATTGGATTCTCTTTTTTAATTTTACTAGGCGGGCTTCAAAATATTGACGTTACATTATATGAAAATGCAAGTGTTCTAGGACTCAGCCGCATGTATCAACTATGGCGCATTACTATTCCATTATTATCACCGACTTTATTTTTCATTGTGACTGTTTCACTTATCCATTCTTTTCAAACATTTGGACAAATCGATATTTTAACGAAGGGCGGTCCTATGAATGTGACAACTGTACTTGTTTACTCTATTTATCGGGAAGCGTTTATCAATTATAATTTCGGGTTTGCAAGTGCTCAAGCAGTGGTATTGTTTTTGATCGTGCTAATTGTGACATTTTTACAATTTGTGCTTGTTGAAAGGAAGGTGCATTATCAATGAACCTTCTAAAAAAAATCGTGTTGTATGCCATGTTAGTTGTTTGTGCAATCATTTTGATGTTTCCGATGATGTATGCATTTCTTATTAGCTTTCTAAGCGGTGCTGAGCTTTTACAAGGAAGGTGGTGGCCAAATGATTGGTCTTTTCGAAACTATGCAGCTGCATTTGAAAAAGTTCCGCTGGCGAGATATTTGTGGAATAGTTTTTTTGTTTCATTCGTTGTGATGATTGGACAGCTAATTGTCTCTAGTTTGGCGGCATATGCTTTTGTTTTTCTTCGTTTTCCTGGGAGAAATGTATTGTTTTTTTTAACAATTACAACGATGCTTATTCCTTGGGAGGCAACAGTCATTCCAAACTATTTAACCGTTCAAGCTTTAGGATGGACGAATAATTACTTCGGTTTAACGGTTCCGTTTTTCGCTTTGGCTTTTGGCATATTTTTGTTGCGTCAACATTTTAAAACCATTCCATTTGAGCTATACGAAGCGGCTCAAGTATCAGGCATAAAACATTTTCGTTTTTTCTGGTATGTCGTTTTGCCTCTTTCAAAAACAAGTTTAACTACATTAGGAATTTATAGCTTTCTAACAACATGGAATATGTATTTATGGCCGCTCCTTGTAACGAATGATGAACGTGTACGAACGGTTCAAATTGGTTTAAAACAAATGCAAACGCAAGAAATGGCGACAGAATGGGGGGTGGTGATGGCTGCGGTAATGATTGTTATTTTACCAACGTTACTTTTATTATTTGTTGGGCAAAAGCAATTGCAAAAAGGTTTGATGCAAGGAGCAATTAAATAGTTAGGGGGAATTAATTGTGAAAAAATGGATATATGCGTGTGTGTTAGCGTCAACTCTAGCAGGATGTAGCGATAGCAATGAAGAGGTAACATCACAAGTAAAAGAGGAGGAATCATCGCCAAGAACGGAAGTGATTTTTTGGCATGCGATGAGTGGAGATTTAGAAAAAGCGTTAAATGAAATTGTGAGTGATTTCAATGCTTCACAAACAGAAATTGAGGTTAAACCCGTATTTCAAGGAACGTATGAAGAGGCGTTGACAAAGTTTAATGCCGTAGCTGGAACAAAAGATTCACCGACTATTATGCAAACATTTGAAATTGGGACAAAATATATGATTGAAAGCGGGAAAATTGAACCTGTTCAAACGTTAATTGATCAAGAAGGGTATGACGTATCACAATGGGAAAAAAATATTGTAAATTACTATACGGTAAATGGAAAAATTTACTCCATGCCGTTTAATTCATCGACACCTGTACTTATTTACAATAAAGATGCTTTTAAGGAAGCTGGTTTAGATCCAGAAAAACCTCCAATGACATATAGTGAATTAAAATCAGCAGCGAAAGCGTTAACGAAAGATGGGAAATATGGTTTCTCAATATTAAATTATGGTTGGTTTTTTGAACAAATGTTAGCTGTACAAGGTGGTTTTTATGTAAATGAAGACAATGGGCGAAAAGGAGAAGCAACAGCAGTCAAGTTTAATGGAGAAGAAGGATTACGTGTATTCCAACTCATTTATGATATGTATAAGGAAGGAACATTTTATAATGTTGGTCAAAACTGGGATGATATGCGTGCAGCTTTCCAATCTGGAAAAATGGCCATGTATTTAGATTCTTCAGCAGGAGTAAGGACGATTGTTGATCATGCACCGTTTGAAGTAGGAGTATCTTATTTGCCAGTTCCAGATGGTGTCGAAAGACAAGGTGTCATTATTGGCGGAGCATCATTATGGTTAATGAAAGATGTGGATGATGCAAAGAAAAAAGCAGCATGGAAATTTATGAAATACGTGACGACTCCGGAAGTACAAGCAAAATGGCATGTTTATACAGGGTATTTTGCAGTCAATCCGGCTGCTTATGATTTGCCACTTGTGAAAGAACAATGGGAAAAGTACCCACAACTTAAAGTAGCAGTAAACCAACTGAAAGAAACGAAGGCCACACCAGCGACTCAAGGAGCACTAATTTCTGTTTTTCCACAAGCGCGTCAGCGTATTGTTAGCGCTATGGAAAGTTTATATCAAGGTGTTGATCCAAAACAAGCGCTTGAGCAAGCAGCTAATGAGGTCAATCACGAATTAGAAATGGAGAAAAAACGATAAATAAGCAGGGTGTCCACTAGGGCATCCTTTCATTATGAGAGGAGTAGAACAATCATGTATATTTATGCTCATCGAGGATTTAGCGGAGAATATCCCGAAAATACAATGATTGCTTTTCAACGAGCGTATGAGCTAGGGGTAGATGGTATAGAATTAGATGTCCAAATGACCAAAGATGGGGAACTAGTTGTTATTCACGATGAGTGTATAGAACGAACAACAGATGGGATAGGGTATGTAAAAGACTTTTCATTTCGTCAGCTTCGCCAATTAGATGCCGGAAGCTGGTTTCATCCTCGTTTTGCAGGAGAACGAATTCCAGCGTTAGCAGAAGTTTTGGATTGGCTATCTGATCAAAAAAGATCAATCATTTTGAATATTGAGTTAAAAAATGGTATAATTCACTATGATGGCATGGAGGAAAAATTGCTCACTTTGTTGTATTCATATCGTTCGTGGTCGCATCGTATTGTTTGCTCTTCCTTTTCTATTCGGAGCTTATATCGATTGTATCAGCTTGATCCAAATGTTGATAAAGCGATGCTAGTAGAAGGTTCTCAATGTGGTACATTGGATATGGCTCGTGTATGTCATGCAAGAGAAATTCATGGTGATTGGAACTTTTTAATTTCTCGGGAAGGAGAGAAAATCAGTAAAAAGATGGACATTTGCGTATACACTATGAATGATCCGCTTTTGCTTACTGAGTTGATTCAACGAGATGTAAAAGCGCTCATGACTGATTTTCCTAATCGTATGCTTAGGGGATGAATAAAAATATGCATTGGTTATATTTATCTGTAGCAATTATCTTCGAAGTCATCGGAACAACTTCGATGAAATGGTCGAATGGACTTACGAACATATGGGCGACAATTTTCATGTTTGTTTGTTACTTAATCAGTTTTACATCACTTGCTATGGCTTTAAAAGGAATTGATGTTTCCATTGCATACGCCATTTGGTCAGGACTAGGTATCGTATGCATTACGTTCATCGGTTTGTTTTTGTTTCATGAAATGATAAGTGTCAAAAAGATCGTAGGAATTGCATTTGTTATTATAGGCGTCGTTTTATTAAAAATAAATTAAATTAAAGAAAGCGGTGGGTTTATATGATCGTCACAACAACAAATAGCATTGAAGGAAAGCAAATTGAACAATATCTCGGCTTAGTGTCTGGGGAGGTCATTTTAGGTGCCAACGTTGTCCGCGATTTTTTAGCGAGCATTACTGATATTATTGGCGGACGAAGTGGAACATACGAAAGCAAGCTAGCTGAAGGACGGGATATGGCAGTAGAAGAAATGGTAAAAAAAGCACGCAATATGGGCGCGAATGCAGTCATTGGTGTCGATCTGGACTTTGAAACGTTGCGCGATGGAATGATGATGTGCATTGCGACAGGTACAGCCGTAAAGGTGAAAGAGTAAGGGAATTAGAGAAGAAGCTCGTGGGGCTTCTTCTTTTTTGATATTGACTTATGTGTAAAAAGGGATATAATGTAATTAGAAGTTTATCTAAATATCTAATTTTTTTGATTAGTATTTAGAAGATTGTCTAAATATCTAAAAGGAAGTTGGTGAAAAAGATGTCGTTTAACGAGGCGTTTAAGGCGATTGCTGACCCGAACCGGAGGAAAATTCTTTCTTTATTAAAAAAAGGAGACTTAACTGCAGGGGAAATTGCTGAGCATTTTGATATGCAAAAGCCGAGCGTTTCCCATCATTTAAAAATATTAAAACAAGCCGACTTAGTCGAAGATCGTCGCGTTGGTCAGCATATTTATTACTCATTGAACACCACTGTTTTTCAAGATTTAATGAGTTGGTTTTACGATATATTGCAAAAAGAAGGTGAAAAATCATGAAAAAATATTGGATGATTATCATTCTCGTTTTGTGCAGCTACGTATTGAGTTTTATTGCTATCCCATATTTACCAAATGAAGTGGCAATTCATTGGAACGCTGCAGGGGAACCGGATAATTTTATGAATAAATGGTGGGGGGCGCTTTTACTTCCGCTTCTTTTAACTGGCATGACTTTTTTGCTTATTTATTTGCCAAAGATCGATCCACGAAAAGAAAATTACGAGAAATTTGAAAAAGTATATCGTATTTTTTTACATGTGCTTGTCATCTTTTTCGTGAGTCTACATGTGGTGACGCTTGCATACAATATAGGAATTTCTGTACAAGTTGACGTTGTTGTGCCGCTTGGAGTTGGATTATTGTTTATTGTCCTTGGCAATTATATGCCGAAAATTAAACCGAATTATTTTTTCGGCATCCGTACCCCTTGGACGTTAGACAATGAAGTAGTTTGGCAAAAAACGCATCGTGTCGGAGGAAAAGTGTTTGTCATCATGGGTGTGTTGATTATGCTGACGGTATTTGCAGAAAGTATATGGCGCTTTATTTTTCTCTTAATCATTGTTCTTAGTGGCACGATTTATCTGTTTGTCCAGTCGTATATATTTTCGCGTAAATGAAGGGAGAGATCAATTTGTTTGGGATGTCTATTCAATTACTTATTTCTTTATTTGTTCCTTTAGCACTGATCATATATGGACGAAAAAAAGGCTGGCTTTCTTGGAAGGCGTTCGGTGTCGGCTTGCTTATTTTTATTTTATTTTCGCAAGTGCTTGAGAAAACCCTTCACTTTCTTGTGATTGATCCAAGCGGTACATCGTTAAAAGGAACCAATAATGTTTGGGCGTTTGTTGCTTACGGGGCGTTAGCAGCTGGAGTATTTGAGGAAATTGGTAGATATATCGGATTTCGTTTCATGTTAAAAAACCATCGGACATACGGAGACGGATTATCATTTGGTCTAGGGCATGGAGGAATAGAAGCTGTGCTCATCGGTGCTTTTAGCGCTGTCAATATGATGGTCATTTCTCATCTCATGCAAACAGGTCAGTTTGAGCAAGTTGCTTCCTCTCTTCCGGCTACACAAGTCGACATGATTCAATCGATGTTGAATCAGCCAGATTGGATGTATGTATTAGGTGGTATCGAGCGAATATTTGCGATCGCCATTCACGTAGCCCTCTCCCTTCTTGTTTTATACGGAGTTAGGAACGGTCAATTTCGTTATGTAGTGTATGCAATGTTGACCCATGCGTTGATTGATGTTGTCCCTGCGTTATATCAAGTGAAAGTTATTTCAAATATTTGGGTTGTAGAAAGTATCCTTGCTTTGATTGCCATTGCTTCGTTTGTTTTTATTCGACGCATGAATGAAAAGTTTCATTAAAAAATTGCAAAAACATGTTGCATCGAAACGCGTTTCATACCTTATGCTTGCGTCAAAAGCATAAGGGAGGGAAAACAATGGGGATCTTTTTTATTTTCATTTTATGCGCCGTTGAGTTAATGGGGGCACAGTTTGCCATAGAAGCTGCTTCAAAAAAGAAGTAATTACGAAAAAATCATCTGTTGTCCCTGCGTTTCAGCTTGATGTAACAAAGATTTTTCATTAGCTACAACATACACAAGAGCGAGGAAGCTCTTGTGTATGTTTGATTTTACATTAAATCAAGAAAAGGAGAGGGTGTAATGTTGTTTAAATATTTTGAGCGTATTCATCAATTGCTTACCGTAGTAGAACAAAAGGAAAAAGAAAAGATTTTGCTTGCGGCAGAAAAAGTTGCAGAATGCATTAAACAAAACGGACTTGTTCACATTTTCGGCTGTGGACATTCACATTTGCTAGCGGAAGAAGTTTTTTATCGGGCAGGTGGGCTTGTGCCGGTAAAACCGATACTTATCGAACCATTAATGCTTCACGAAGGGGCGGTGCGTTCTTCGCAGTTAGAAAAACAAGAAGGATACGTACAAATGTTTTTATCGGAAGAAGCGTTTGGAACAAACGACGTTGTTTTTGTTATTTCCACTTCTGGGTGCAACCCAGTGCCGATTGATGTTGCGTTATTGGCGAAAGGAAAAGGGGCGTACGTCATTGGGTTAACATCGTTAGCATACTCAACATCTCTTCCAGCGCGGCATTCCAGTGGAAAACGATTAGCAGAATGTGTCGATCTCGTCTTAGATAATCATTCAGTAGAAGGGGATGCGATTTTATCTCATCCGGCTGTTCCGGTTTCGTTTGCTCCAACGTCTACGGTCATTGGGGCAAGCATGTTACATGCAATTTTTGCGGAAGCAACGATCCGATTAGCTAACGAAGGCAACGTTCCGCCTGTTTTTCTTAGCAACCATCTTCCAGGCGGGAAGGAGCATAACGAAAAATGGATGGGAAAATATCAAGGACGTATTCATTTTTAAAAAATAAATTAAGTGGTATAGACAACTAGATGATATAATATTATATTATATATAATAAAGAAGGATGGTGTAAAAAGTGAATCGATTGCTTTTCAACCACGCCACAGTATACACAGAAGAAGGGTGGCTAGAGAATGGATGTATATTGATAGAAAACGAGAAAATTGCATACGTCGGTCCAAATGCATCTTTTCCGGATGCTCAGACGATTGAATTAAATTCGCGCTACTACCTTGTCCCTGGATTTATTGATCTCCACATTCATGGTGCTTTCGGTGCAGATGTTATGGATGCAACAGTGGAGGCACTGCAAACGATTGCTTCACGTTTGCCAGAGGAAGGAACAACTAGCTTTCTAGCGACAACGATGACGGCGCCTGCCGAACGAATTGAGCAGGCGATAGAAAACGTTGCAAATTACATGCAGACGTATAATGTACCGGGGCAATCAGAATTTTTAGGCATTCACTTGGAAGGACCATTCCTTTCTCCAAAACGGGCAGGAGCACAGCATCCGAGCAATATTATTGAGCCAAATATTTCGTTATTTCAGCGTTGGCAACAAAAAGCAAACGGGGCGATTCGGCTTGTTACGCTCGCGCCAGAGGAAAATTATGGGCTCGCACTTGTTTCGTATTTAAAAGAACATGGCGTTATCGCGTCGATTGGTCATTCAAATGCAGGATATGAACAAGTGATGGAAGCGATTCGTGCAGGAGTGACGCATGCGACCCATTTGTTTAACGGGATGAGTGGCATTCATCATCGAAAGCCAGGGGTTGCTTTAGCAGCGTTGATGCACGAGGAGATTGTTTGCGAACTGATTGCTGATGGGGTGCATGTTGCTCCAGAAATGGTTCGGTTTGCTTACCGAAACAAAGGAAAAGAGGGGCTAATAATTATTACGGACGCGATGCGTGCGAAATGCCTTGGAGAAGGGGAATATGAACTAGGCGGACAGCGGGTCATCGTTCGCGATGGAAAAGCGATGTTATCGGACGGGACGTTAGCGGGGAGTGTGCTGACATTGAAACAAGCGGTGCAAAATGTCATCGACTTCACCGACTGTACGCTAGAAGATGCGATATATATGGCAAGCACAACCCCAGCAAAACAACTCGGGATATTTGACCGAAAAGGAAGCATTCGTGTAGGGAAAGATGCGGATCTTGTCGTGCTGAATGAAAAACATGAAGTCGTCATGACGATTTGCCGCGGGAAATTGGCGTATGACAGGAGGGAGGACAGATGAGGATTATACAAGTAAACGACTATGCAGACATGAGCCAAAAGGCAGCGGAGCTTATTAGTGACCAAGTAAGAAAAAAGCGAGATAGTGTATTAGGATTGGCGACAGGAGAAACGATGCTCGGGACGTACGCCGCGCTTGTAAAAGAATATCAACAAAACAACACGTCTTACCGAGAGGTTCGAACGTTTAATTTAGACGAATATATTGGCTTAGACGCCACTCACCCAAATAGTTATCGCCATTACATGCATGAGCAGTTGTTTCGTTTTCTCGATATCCCCTTATCACAAACGCATATCCCGAATGGGTGTGCTCCCCTCTTAGAAGAGGAATGCGCTCGCTATGAACAACTGATTGAGCAATGTGGGGGGATTGATTTACAGCTGTTAGGAATTGGGCAAAATGGCCATATCGGGTTTAACGAACCTGGTACGTTGTTTGCTTCAACGACGCATGTCGTTCGCCTTTCAGAGTCGACAAGAAAAGCAAATGCCCGTTTCTTCTCTTCAGCGGACGAAGTACCAACGCACGCGATTACGATGGGGATTGCGACGATTATGAAAAGCAAACAAATTCTTTTATTAGCGTCAGGTGAAAGGAAAGCATGGGCAATTTCTCGCTTGCTCGAAGGAGAAGTCACGACAGATGTTCCAGCTTCCATCCTAAAGACGCATCCGAACGTCATTATGATTGCTGATGACGAAGCATTATCGCTTGTAAGCCAAGAGAAAAGAAAGGTGTATCGTCCATGATTAATAAACATTCACCGCTACCTATTTACTATCAACTCGAACAAGGAATTAAAGAAATGATTGAAAAAGGACAGCTCCAACCAGGCGAAATGATTCCGTCCGAAAGAGAATGGGCAGAAACGTATGAAATTAGCCGGATGACTGTTCGCCAGGCGATCAACAACTTAGTGAATGACGGTTATTTAGTAAGAAAAAGAGGAAAAGGAACGTTTGTCGCAACGAAGAAAATCGAGCAACCATTAAAAGGGTTAACAAGTTTTTCCGAAGATATGCGCGCGCGAGGAATGGTGCCGGGAACGAAATTATTAGCTTTTCATACTATTCCAGCCTCCCTATCTTTTGCCAAACAGCTTGGAATCGGTGAAGGAGAGGAGATTTATGAAATTCGCCGCATTCGTCTTGCGGACGGATTGCCAATGGCGTTAGAAACGGCGTATGTTCCTTATGCACTCGTTCCTGGACTTACGGAGCAAAATGTAAGCGGTTCTATTTATGAATTTATTGAAAAAAAATTAGGGCTAACAATTCGCTCAGCGACGCAAACATTAGAAGCATCTGTCGCGCGAAAATTGGAGGCAGAGTTGCTGCAAATGAAAGAAGGTGCTCCCGTGTTACTCATTCAACGCAACAGCTATTTGCAGACAGGCCAGCCGCTTGAAATCGTTAAGTCTGTCTATCGAGCGGACCGCTATAAATTTATGATTGAGATGGAACGTTAGTGCGGAAGAAGAGCAAATCATTTGCTTTTCTATATATTACAAAGGGGGAATTTCCATGTTAGGGTTTTTACAACGAATCGGAAAAGCATTAATGCTTCCGATTGCTGTGTTGCCTGCCGCAGCGTTATTGCTTCGTTTAGGTCAGCCAGATTTATTAAACATTCCGTTTATCGCTGCAGCAGGAGATGCCGTTTTCTCTAATTTAGCGTTGTTATTTGCTATCGGTGTGGCGGTAGGAATAGCGAAAGACGGTAACGGTGCCGCAGCATTAGCAGGAGCAGTTGGGTATTTCGTATTAACGAAAGGAACAGCGGCAATTAACGAAGAAGTGAATATGGCTGTGTTAGGAGGAATTGTTTCTGGTGCTATCGCAGGGATGTTGTACAATCGCTACCATGACAAAAAACTTCCAGATTGGCTCGGATTTTTTGGTGGTAAACGGTTTGTACCGATTGTTACGTCGTTTGCAATGCTTGTGCTTGCGTTAGTGTTTGGGTATATATGGCCACCTATTCAACACGGCATTAATTCGGTAGGGGAATGGATTGTCGGGGCAGGAGCGATTGGAGTCGGCATTTTCGGCTTCTTGAACCGGTTATTAATTCCAGTTGGATTGCATCATGTTCTTAATAGTTTGGTATGGTTTGTCTTTGGAGAGTTTCATGGAAAAACGGGGGATTTACACCGCTTCTTTGCAGGAGACCCTGATGCGGGAATTTTTATGGCAGGATTTTTCCCCGTGATGATGTTTGGCCTTCCGGCTGCTGCATTTGCGATGATTGCAGCAGCGAAAAAAGAACGGCGCAAAGCGGTTGCTGGCGCACTTATTGGGGTTGCGTTCACATCGTTTTTAACAGGGATTACAGAACCGATTGAGTTTTTATTCATGTTTTTATCGCCATTACTTTATTTCGTTCATGCTGCACTCACTGGTTTATCGCTATCGATTGCTACGCTATTAGGCGTTCATCACGGATTTGGATTTTCCGCTGGTGCCATCGATTATTTCTTAAACTACGGAATTGCCCAAAAGCCGCTACTATTACTCGGGCAAGGGATTGTTTACGGAGTCATTTATTTTGTTGTGTTTTATTTTCTTATTAGAAAGCTAGATTTAAAGACACCAGGCCGGGAAGATGAAGTAGAAGGAGAATTTGCGGAAAGCGGAATTCCGTCTGGTACGAAGTACGAAGAACTCGCAGTAAAATATATGGAAGCGTTAGGTGGCAAAGCGAATATTGCGCATCTTGATAACTGCGTCACACGTCTGCGATTAAGAATAAATGATATGTCAAAAGTAAATGAAGCGGAATTAAAACGCTTAGGAGCAAAAGGCGTCGTTCGCCTCAACCAATCGGATTTGCAAGTAGTCGTTGGAACAGATGTGGAATTTTTAGCAAATGAAATGAGAAAAAATCATTGAATTTAAAAACATCTCCCTCATTTATTTCCGAGGGAGATGTTTTATTATGTTGGCGTATTAGTGATCGTTTTCAAAATAGAACAAGAATACGAGATGTTACATCATTGTTACTTTTCTGTGAATAAATTAAGGGAAATTTACGAAGATTATTTGAACTCTTTTTATACATATACCTGTATATGTTGTTAAATAGTACAATAAAGATGTAGAAAGTATTTCAAAAAAGGAAGGTGGTTGCAAATGGCAAATATTATTGTTGTTGGAGGAAATTTTGCCGGATTAACTGCAGCGCTTGAATTGAAGAGGAAGTTAGGAAATGATCATCAAGTAACCGTCATTTCAAAATCGCCTGTTTTTGTTTTTATTCCTTCTCTTATTTGGGTACCGTTTTCGGAGAGGGAAATAAAAGATATTACGTTACCTGTCGAACCAATCTTATCTAAAGCAAATATAAATTTTATTCATGCAGAAGCATTAAAAGTAGATCCAGAACAACAAAAAGTTGAAACAACAAAGGGAATTTATTCATATGACTATCTTGTTATGGCCACTGGTCCTGATTTAGCATTCGATGAAGTAGAAGGATTGGGGGAAAATAGCAACGTTTCGTGTATTTGTAATCCAAAAGGAGCAATGGAAACGAGAGGAAAATGGAGAGAATTTGTTAAAGATCCAGGCCCTGTAGTCATTGGTGCAGCTCCTGCAGCGGGATGTTCTGGAGCAGCATATGAATTTTTGTTTAACTTCGAGCAACAATGTCGGGCAGCGGGGATTCGCGATCGAGTTGATATTACATGGGTTACACCAGAGCCGTTTTTAGGGCATTTTGGCATTGAAGGGATTGCTGGTGGAGAGGCGATGCTTAAAGGATTTATGAAAATGTTTAATATTCGCTATATTACAAATGCTGCGATTAAAAAAGTGACAGAAAATGAAGTCATTTTAGATGATGGAAGACATTTACCTTATAAGTTTTCCATGATTATGCCTGCTTTTTATGGGGCAAAAGTAGTGCGTAATTCTCCTGGGTTAGGAAATCATCGTGGATTTATTCCGGTTCATGACACGTATCAACATAAAGTTTACCCAAATATTTTTGCGGTAGGTATTGCGGCAGACTATCCAGTTTCCTTTAATACAAAAGTACCCTTAGGTATGCCGAAAACAGGATATCCTGCCGATGAATCGGCAAAAACGGCAGCTGAAAATATTGTCCGTTTAATTCGTGGTGAAAAGGTGTTAAAAGAAAAACCAATGGGAAAAATTCCAGGACTTTGCATTATGGATGCCGGTAAAAAAGAAGTATTTATTGTAACGAACTCATTATTAAAACCGAGAAAATTTGCGCTGTTATTACCTAATCCATTGTATGATATTGGCAAGCGACTTTTTGAAAAATATTTTATGTGGAAAACAAAAAACGGACTAAGCTACCTGCCATAACCCCTAGTCTCCAAAGATTAGGGGTTTTTAAACAATCAAAAGAAGCAACCAAGTCAGCGATTGTCGTCGCTTGGATTTTGGGGCCATCTAGCAAACACGCAACTCATCGTTGGTACAACAAACTTTCTTAATCGGCGATGTTATGACAATGGCAGGGCTGCCAAAACAACCAGTAACGCTTCAGATAGATGTTGATGAATACGGAAACGCGTGTGGGCTTTTCGAAAAATATAAGTGCTATAGTGTTTTTGTTATGATAAAATAAGAATGTGTGTTCTGGTTTCACTATAATGAAGAGAGGAAGATGAAGAATGATTCGTCGAATAGCTACAGTAGCGGTTTATGTTGAAGACCAACAAAAGGCAAAACAGTTTTGGACCGAGAAAGTAGGGTTTGATGTTGTAGCAGAACATCCGATGGGACCGAACGCATTTTGGCTTGAAGTCGCTCCAAAAGGGGCGCAAACAGCGCTTGTCCTTTATCCGAAAGCGATGATGAAAGATGCAGGTGAAAAAAAACCATCGATCGTATTTGAATGTGACGATGTTTTTGCTGCATACGAAGCGATGAAAGCAAAAGGCGTTGAGTTTTTAAGAGAACCGCAACAAATGCAGTGGGGAACGTTCGTTCAGTTTAAAGATGAAGACGGAAATGAGTTTGTGTTAAAAGGATGGGGCTGACCCAAAGCGCATTAGCGTTTTGGGTCAGCCCCTTTGACTTATGAGCGATGGAGAAGGGATCGGAGAAACTACATCGAATTATGGGCGCTTGATATAGCGGTTTACTGGCCGGCCAATTCCGCCGTATTGAACGTCTAGTTGAACTTTTCGCTCTTTTTCTAAATACTCTAAATACCTTCGAGCCGTCACGCGAGCAATGCCGACTCCTTCAGCTACTTCTTCTGCCGACACCGGAACGGTTTGTTGCTGCAGAAAGTCGACAATTTTTTTTAATGTGATGTCATTTAGCCCTTTCGGAAGTTCTGTACGCACGTCCGTTTCCAGTTGGAAAAGCGAATCTAACTCTTTTTGTGTAACCTTTTCTTTTGTTTTTAACGTTTGACGGAAAGTGTGATAATGCTCAAGCGCTTGTTTAAGCCGTTCAAACTTAAACGGTTTCATAATATAGTCAAACACACCGTTTTGCAACATCCGTCGAACGGTTTCTATATCATTTGCAGCGGTAATGGCGATGACATCTACTTCAAGTTTTTCGCTCCGAATTGTTTGGATCGTTTCAATCCCGTCTTTTAGAGGTATGTAAATATCAATAATTACCAAGTCGGGCTGAAGGTTGCGAACCATTTCCGTTCCGTCGACGCCATTGCCGGCGATGCCGACGACACGAAATGGCGGAACTTGTTCGATAAATTGCCGATTTACTTCTTGTACCATTGGATCGTCTTCGATTAATATCACTTTGTACATTTCCCATCCCCTCACATCTCGAATGTAATTGTAAAAATCGTTCCTTTTCCTTTTTCCGACTCAACGTGAATATGCCCTTTTCCTTTTTCAACGATTTGTTTAATTAAATATAAGCCAATGCCACGTCCTGTTGTTTTTTTCGTCGAAAACCCTTCCTCAAACATACGGGCTTGTATCGATTCTTCTATGCCGCAGCCGTTATCTTCTACAGACAGCGATAAAATGTCATCTGTTTGTTCAATGCTAATATATACTTCTTTCGGACGATCGTTAACCGTCTCAAATGAATCGAAGGCATTTTCAATGAGATTGCCGAGGATGACGACGAAATCATGATGATCTAAAGACTTTGGAAATCGGTGTAATTGGCTATGACGATCAATCGTTACTGTAATCCCCAATTCTTTTCCGCGGCTAATTTTACTTAAGAGAAGACCAGAAATGCTCTCATTTTTAATGTTTTTGCTTAAAAAGCGAATTAATTCTTCTTGCTCGGCTGTCACTTGAAACACATATTCTAGCGCCTTTTCTTTATGTCCGAGCTGAATAAGTCCAGCGATTGTATGAAGTTTATTCATATATTCGTGCGTCTGCACGCGAAGTGCGCTAACGAACGCTTTGACCCCGGTCAGTTCTTCTGCTAGTTTTTTCACCTCTGTCTGGTCTTGGAAAATTGCAACTGCTCCTACTGTTTTCCCGTTCACTTTAATCGGGATACGATTGCTTAAAATCGTTAAATTGCGAATTTGCAGTTCTTTGTTATAAATTGGGCGATTGATTTGTAAGATTTCCGGCAAATGAGTATCAGGAAGCACGGAACGAATCGGTTTTCCGATGACATCTTCCGTTACACCTAGCATCGCTTTTGCCTTATCATTAAAAATAGTAATGCGTTCATCTGTATCAATCGCGATCACTCCTTCGTGCATCGCGTTGAATGTTTCCGTCCGTTCCACTAATAACTTTGCAATTTCATGAGGTTCAAGTTGAAACATTTGTTGTTTAATATGGGAAGCTAAATGCCATGCGCCGAATCCGCCAAACAATAACGAAAGGCTCGCTGTGACGAAGATCTCGGTTTTTAACGATAGAAGCACTTGCATAAAGCTAGGAAGCACGTATGCAGCAATCACAACGCCAATTTGGTGATGGTCGTTATCCATCACAGGAACAAAGGCGCGAATCACCGTTCCGATTTCGCCGCGTGCTTTTGTTGTATACGTATGTTCAGCAAAAGCTGGGCCTTCATCTTCCCCGTAGGAGCGCTTCCCAATCATTTCGTTGACCGGATGAGAAAGGCGGACTTTTTTCATATCCAAAACGGAAATATACGCGGCCCCGTGAATGACGCGCAACCGCTCTACAATAGGATTAATCATGCGCCGTTCTTTCACTATCCCTTTAATGTTTTGTTTTATTTCGGGTAGTTCAGAAACGGTGCGAGCTGTTAACAACGCTCGTTGTTTTAACTCTTCTTCTTTTGTATGCACAAAGTTTCCGACGACAATCGTTCCGCTAAGCAATAATGAAAAGCTGACGATAAAGAAAATAAGAGCAGTAATTTTCCAGCGAATCGATAAGCGCTTCATCGTTTCTCCCTCTTGATCTATCATTCTTTCACTATTTTAACATTTCTTTTGTTGTATGTTAGAATTTTATTAAAACAATTGTTAAGTGGTGTTGGGATATGAAAAAATGGTATTTCGTTAGTGGGATATTGCTTATGTTTATCATATTAGTATTTATGTGGAAAAAACAGACGATGGAACATGTTGTGCACGATGATGAACAAAAAGGATTACAGAAACAAATTGTTATTTACTTCAGCCATGTCGTAGCGGAAAATACGCCGAAAGGATTGGCAGCGCAAAAATTTGCAGAGCTTGTCAAAGAGAAAACAAACGGTCGCGTCAAAGTCGAAGTATTCCCGAACGGTTCTCTTTATTCAGATGAAGAAGAAATCGATGCACTGTTGCGTGGCGACGTCCAAATGATTGCACCATCGGTTTCAAAAGTAACGCAATTGCTTCCAGAATGGCAAGTGCTCGATTTGCCGTTTATTTTTGAGAGCTATGATGATGTGGAACGAGCGTTCACGGGGGAAGTAGGGAAACGTTTATTAGCGATGTTAGAGAAAAAAGAGATGAAAGGGTTGGCCTTGTGGGGGAACGGTTTTAAGCAAATGACGAGCAACCGTCGCCTGCTTATCGAACCGAGCGATTTTTCAGGATTAAAATTTCGCGTCATGCCAAGTGAAATAATCGAAAAGCAATTTCGACTTTTAGGGGCAAAGCCGATTGTTGTTCCGTTTAATCATGTATATGAATCGCTAGAAAAACATGCGTTTGATGGCCAAGAAAATACAATTTCCAACATTTATTCAAAAAACTTTTATCAGTTTCAGCCGTATTTGACGATTAGTAATCACGGTTATCTCGGCTATGCGGTAATCGTCAATCAGCATTTCTGGGAGAAGCTTCCGAAAGATATACAGCAAAACATCGCGGAAGCGATGCAAGAAACGACCGCTTGGAACTTAAACCAATCAAGAAAACAAAATGAAGCAGAATTAGAGAAAATGAAACAAAATCCAAAGATGTATATTTACGAACTAACGAAGAAGGAACAGGAAGTGTGGAAACAAAAGTTTTCTCCTTTATATGACGAGTTTGAACGGGAATTCGGAAGCGAACTTTTGCATCAAATCAAAGCTGAGTAAAATGCTCAGCTTTTTTTGACGACCAAAATGAACAAAACGACCAATAGCAACATAATATTCAAATTTTTAAAAATATTCGTTACGATAAAATCAGCAAAGGGGATTTATTTGAAAGCGTTACCAAAAAAACGAAGGGGAGAGAGAAGAATGAGAATCACGTTTAAAAATTTAACGGTTCAAGTTATTACCGGGATTCTTTTAGGGATTGCTGTCGGATTTTTGTTTCCGGAGTTCGGAACAAAATTGAAAGTATTAGCGGATGGATTTATTAAGCTTATTAAGATGGTGATTGCTCCAATCATTTTCTTTACTGTTGTTATCGGCATTGGTAATATGGGAGATTTAAAAAAGGTTGGGCGAATTGGTGGAAAAGCGCTCATTTATTTTGAAATTGTCACAACGTTTGCTCTTGCGATCGGAATTGTTGTTGTGAATTTTGTCAAACCGGGTGTCGGCTTCAACACGGAAGCTGTAAAAGGCGGCGATATTTCGCAATATACGCAACAAGCAGAAGCAGCAAATCATGGTTTCGTGGAGTTTTTGCTTGGCATTATCCCGGATAACATTGTCGGTGCGATGGCAAAAGGAGAGTTGTTGCCGATCTTATTCTTCGCTGTATTATTCGGCTTAGCAACTGCTGCCTTAGGAGAAAAAGCAAAGCCGGTTATGGCGTTGTTTGAAAAGCTAGCAGATATTTTCTTCGGTATCGTGAATATGGTGATGAAAGTGTCGCCAATTGCTGCATTTGGCGCGATGGCGTATACGATCGGCACATTTGGATTAGGGTCGTTAGTGGCGCTTGGAAAATTAATGGCTTCTGTATATATAACAATGTTCTTATTTATTGTTGTCGTGCTAGGAGCGATCGCTAAGTTTTATCGGTTCAATATTTTTAAATTTATTGCCTACATTAAGGAAGAAATTTTACTTGTATTAGGAACATCATCATCTGAATCGGCGTTGCCAAAAATGATGGAAAAGCTCGAAAAGTACGGTTGTTCGAAATCGGTTGTTGGTTTAGTCATTCCGACAGGCTATTCGTTCAACTTAGACGGAACGTCCATTTATCTTTCGATGGCAGCGATGTTTATTGCGCAAGCATATGGCATTGATCTTACTATTTGGCAGGAACTTACGCTTTTAGGGGTATTAATGCTAACGTCTAAAGGAGCAGCAGGGGTTACAGGTTCAGGCTTTATTACATTGGCGGCTACGTTAGCTGTATTTCCGATGATTCCAATAGAAGGAATGGCGCTTTTGCTTGGGGTAGATCGCTTTATGTCGGAGGCGCGTGCGATTACGAACTTAATCGGCAACGGTGTGGCAACCGTCGTTGTTTCAAAAATGGAAAACGAGTTTCATCCGGTAGACGATGCGCAGTTGCAGCGCACTCATATGAAGTTAGCGAAATAAAGGCAGCTCATGGAGCTGTCTTTTTTTAGGCAATTTTTTTGTAGTAAAGCAAAAAACGGATTATAATGTAAATATTCCATTTGTTTCGTAGGGAGAGAGGAAGATGCAAGCAAGTATTGAGCAACGTGCAAATATGCAAACCGTTGTTTATCCTATTTTAATTGCTATTAGCATCGGTCATTTATTGAACGACGCGATGCAAGCTGTGGTGCCAGCGCTGTTTCCCATTTTAGAATCATCGATGCATTTATCTTATACACAAATCGGTTGGATTGCATTTACGCTGAATATGACTTCGTCCATCTTGCAACCGGTTGTCGGTTTGCTTTCGGATCGGCGCCCGTCACCGAGTTTTTTGCCGCTCGGTATGGGAGCGAGCATGTTAGGAATGATTGGATTGGCGTTCGCGCCTAATTTTTTCTTTGTTTTATTGTCGGTTTTATTCATTGGATTAGGGTCAGCAGTATTCCATCCGGAAGGTTCGCGTGTTGTTTATTTGGCTGCTCGAGCGAGAAGAGGATTTGCTCAATCGATTTACCAACTTGGCGGAAATACAGGCAACGCCCTTGCTCCCCTATTTACAGCACTGATTTTTGTTCCATTTGGTCAAAAAGGAGCAGGTTGGTTTGTCATTGTTGCAGCCATTGGAATGTCCGTTTTATTTTGGGTATCGAAATGGTATGCTGTTCAATTGTATCAGGTGAAAGAGCGACGTGAACAAACGATAGAAGAAAAGGGGAGTGTAGACAAACGGATAATATTTGCACTCATTCTTTTAGTTCTTTTAGTGTTTGCGCGTTCGTGGTACTATGCGGGAATTTCAAATTATTATCAATTTTATTTGACGAAATATTATCATATTTCGATTCGTGAAGCGCAGCTTTATTTATTTGTTTTTATGATTGCAGGGGCAATCGGGACAGTGTTTGGTGGTCCGCTTGCTGATCGATTTGGGAGACGAAATTTAATTTTTGCTTCAACGCTTGGTACGGCACCATTTGCGCTCATTTTGCCATATGTTCCGCTTCATTTCGTTTTGCCAATTGTTTTTGTCACAGGTTTTATTTTATCGTCTAGTTTTGCTACCTTTGTTGTTTATGCGCAAGAGTTGCTTCCAGGAAACGTTGGAATGGCATCAGGGTTAATTGTCGGCCTCGCATTTGGCATGGGAGCACTCGGGGCAGTTGCACTTGGAAAAATTGCTGACATTTATACGTTAAAAACGCTTATGGTCATGTGTAGTTTTCTTCCTTTGTTTGGCGTGTTGACATTTTGGCTGCCGAAAGAAGCATAGTGGCAAGTGTATCGCTTGCCACTATACAGATGCTCGTTCAATAAGGCGAACGGGCAGTTTTTCATTTTTGGGCTGTGTATAGTTGTTTGAAAAATAGTCATATATCATTTGGAACGCTTTTTTCCCCATAAGAGAAAGAGGGAGTTCGATTGTTGTAATGTGCAACGCTTCTGAAATAGGATGGTTATCGAAGCTGACGATAGCTAGATCGTTCGGAACGTGCAATCCGTATGTTTTTCCCCATAAAACAATTCCAGCAGCAACTTGATCGCTAGTAACGAGCAAAGCGGTCGGTTTTTCCGCAAGCGAAAGAATCGTAGATACGATTCGCTTCCCATCGCCCATATGTAGACAATGGTGGAACATCCAATTTGCATGAATCGAAGCATGTATGTTTTGAAGGGCATCTTTATAAGCCGCTTTTCGTTTTTGGCTATTAATGCTCGTTGGTCGACCGAGACAATATCCGATTTTTGAATGCCCTTTTTTTATTAAATAATCCATCCCAAGCATAAAAGCTTGATAATGGTCAATGTATACAGAAAATATATGTGACTCTTGTATATCTTCGCATAAAACGATTGGTTCGTCGCTTATGTATAATTCAAGTGTTTCAAGGCTAATGGTGTGTGAACAAATGATGAGGCCATCTATTTGCTTGACACGTAACATTTCGAGCGCTTCTAATTCTTTATGTATGTCATAGTTTGTTTGAAAAAAGAGAAGATGGTATCCATATCGCAATGCTTCTTCCGCAATTCCTTCTACAATCATGCTAAAATAGGGGTGATTGATGGTCGGTAACATAACCCCGATAATATTTGTTTTTCCTTTTGATAAGTGAACGGCATTAATATTTTTTTTGTAGTTTAATTCATGAACGACATCCCATACAGCTTTTCGTTTTTCTTCTTTGACATATGGATAGCCATTGAGCACACGAGATACGGTTGATACAGAAACACCTGCTCGTTTTGCGATTTCACGAATATTTGCCATACTTTCACCTGCTTTTTTGATCACATATATGTCATATTTTACTCCTTTTTTTGTGAGTTTGTAAAAAGTTTCATATTTTTTCAACAGGTGAGTTTTCAAAACGATATGGATTTATTTACGTGGATTGTCATGATGGAAGCGGAACATTAAAATGGAGAAGAATGTTAAATTTAGCTTGCCCACTTAAGCGGGCAAGCTGGCAACTATGGTAGATCAATCAGCATAAATCGGCTATCTGTTTTCGATGTGATGTGTAATGTTGTTATATCTGTTATACGAGCAGCATCACGACGTTGTAACATCGTTTCACCATTTAACACAAGTTCTCCTTCAATAACAAACACATATATTCGACGGCCTTCTTGTTGATGGAATGTTATGTGCTGATTATTTTCTAAATCGGATAAATACATCGTTATATCTTGATGAATGTAAGCAACTTGATCACCTGCCTGCTTTTTCGAAACAATAGGCAATAAGCGATTTTTCATTTTTTCAATATCATATGAAACTTGTTCGTACGATGGAGTAAGACCGTACGTTTCAGGTAAAAACCAAAGTTGCAGAAGATTGACTTCTTCCGTAGTAGACGGATTCATTTCTGAATGCACGATGCCAGTTCCGGCTGTCATTCGTTGTACTTCACCAAATGAAATGATACGATGATTGCCGAGATTATCGCGATGCTCGAGTTGTCCTTTTAAGACGACTGTAACAATCTCCATTTCTTGATGAGGATGAGCGCCAAAACCACGTTGTGGAGCGATAATATCATCGTTAAATACGCGTAATGGACCAAAGTACATATTTTTCCGATCAAAATATTCGGCAAATGAAAAGCTAAAATAACTTTGTAACCAACCGTGGTTCGATTCAAATCGCTCATGTGCACGATATATGTGAATCATTGAAAAATCTCCTTCCTTATTTAATGAGTGCATCAAGTGAATAGTCGCCTGCACCGATAAGCGCAACGCCAATCACAACGACAATTAAAATAAAATTGTACTCGAAGCCATTTTGTGTTACCCAAAATCCGTTTGGCGCATGTACTTTTACAATGGCTACAACCATTGTCATAGCGATCAACAAAGCTGCAAATGGTGTGAACAGTCCGAGAGCAAACAATAGCCCGCCAACGAACTCTGCTAAACCAGCAACTAGAGCCATTGTCACTCCAGGTTTTAATCCAATCGATTCGAGCCATCCACCTGTTCCTTTTAAACCATATCCTCCGAACCATCCAAACAATTTTTGGGCCCCATGACCGACAAAAGTCAAGCCGACAGCTAGACGAATAAGTAAAATACCAATGTGCATCATGATCATTTCTCCTTTCATATATCTTGATTTCAAGATAAAGGTGTGCGATAGGCCTTTAAAAAGGCGTTAATGAAAGACCTATCTTTTTAAGCAAGTGAATCGCCATTTCTTTTTCATCTGTGGATAAAGATTGAAAAATTTCCGACATTTTTTGTGCGTGCTGTGGGAAAATGTAATCCATTAATGCTTTTCCTTCTTCAGTAATGACAGCGTACGTAATGCGCCGATCCTTTTCACAACGTTGTCGGACGATATATCCTTTTTCTTCGAGTTTGTCGATGACATATGTCATGCTTCCACTAGTGAGTAAAATTTTATCACCGATTTGCTGAATCGGCTGCGCCCCTTTGTGATACAACAAATCGAGAACGCCAAACTCTGTCGGATTCAGTCCGTAACGTTGAATGTCATGTTTTACATGCTCAGATACGGCTTTATGTGCCCTAGAAAGGACAACGAATAGTTTTAACGATAATGTTTGTTCGTTTTGGCTCATATGCATCAACCTTTATCTTGATTTCAAGATAATTATAAACTTACGAAAAGTAAGTTGTCAATACGGATTATTTTATTTGGGTATGGTGATTTTGAAAAAATGTTATATACGCTAAAAATGATTGCAGAAATATAAAACACAATACTAACTTTAATAGATGAATAAATTTCCATATACCTTCTCGAGCGTTGAACGCCATATGATCTAAAATTTTTCCATAAATTAGACGATGATAGATTGCTAAATCCCTGCTAGTCTTATAAGCGAGCAATGGACTAGGAGGGATAACATGAGGAAATTGATGGAACTTGCTTCTGTTATTGTAGCAGCTTTTTGTTTTTCAACAACTGAAGTAGCTGCGCAAACGACGGTTCATCATGTGAGGCCGGGGGAAACGTTTTGGACGATTGCGAAAAGTTACAATGTTTCATTGCTAGAACTTCAACGAATCAATCAAAAACAATCAGACGTTTTGTTCGTTGGCGAAACGTTGCGTATCCCACAGCCGATCTCTCAAGCTGATAAAGACTTATTAGCTCGTCTCGTTCATGCGGAAGCAAAAGGAGAGCCATTCGCAGGAAAAGTAGCTGTTGCAACGGTCGTCTTGAACCGTGTTGATCATCCGAATTTTCCAAATACGATTCGTCAAGTGATTTATGAACGTTCAGGAGGATATTATGCGTTTACCCCTGTACAAAATGGAGAGATTAACAAACCAGCAGACCGAGAAGCATACCGAGCGGTTGAAGAAGCCATCGCTTTTCGCGGTTTAGGAAGCGGCTCATTGTATTTTTACAATCCAAAAACGGCGAAAAGCGAATGGATCCGCTCACGTCAAGTGACAGTTATTATTGGCAACCATGTATTTGCGAAATAGTATTTCTCCATGCGTAGAGGTATGATGACGGAAAAAGGTGTCTCGAAAGCTTTTGGGACACCTTTCTATTTTTTATTTTCTTTCAAACGTCCTTCGCGCTTTGCTGCTTCACGCAGTAGAAATTCGATATGAGCATTCACGCTTCGAAATTCATCTTGTGCCCAACGTTCGATGATTTCATACAATTTTGGATCGATTCGTAGCGGAAAGTTTTTTTTCTTTGTCATTTCGTATTCACCGTTAGTATAACGTTCCGGCGTTGATGACTGGTTGGGCTCCACGATCAGAAATAATTGCCACCATCAAATTGTTAACCATATTTGCTTTCCTTTCCTCATCTAACTGCAAATGGGCTTCTTGATCTAGCTGTTCAATCGCCATTTTTGCCATTGAAACTGCTCCCTCAACAATTTTTTTTCGTGCTGCTAGGATGGCCGTAGCTTGCTGACGTTGTAACATGGCGCTTGCAATTTCTGTAGAGTACGCTAAGTGTGTTAAACGTGCTTCAATGACTTCAACACCAGCTACATTTAGACGTTCTTGTAATTCTTTTGCTAATACTTCTGAGACGACGTCGGCGTTTCCACGTAGCGAGATGTTTTCGTTTTCAAATGTGTCATATGGATATTTTGTTGCGACGTGACGAATGGCTGTCTCACTCTGAATTTCGACAAATTGCTCGTAGTTATCTACATCAAACATGGCTTTCGCTGAATCAATCACTTTAAAAACGACGACCGCTGCAATTTCAATTGGATTCCCTTCAACGTCATTCACTTTTAATTTGGCGCTGTTGAAGTTGCGAACACGTAATGAAACGGTTTTGCGAACGCTAAGTGGAATAGTCAAAAATAAACCGCTATCACGAATAGTACCGACATACTTTCCGAAAAAGATGACGACTTTTGCTTGATTAGGTTGCACCATAGTCATGCCAGTCATTAATAAGAAGGCGAAAAAAGCAAGGAAAAGTGGAAGGATAAGTTCCATCTCCATAAAAAAACGCCACATAGCACCTGCAAGTAATGTGATGATAAGAAACAAAGCGAAAAAACCATTCATATACCAAGCTTTCATTTCTTTCATATTTCTTCCTCCTAACATCATAAAGATATTTTAATGATATCGCTTTTTGAATTATATGTAAATATCTCTTTATTGACTATTGAGTCAAACTGTTGTATTATGGAATTGACTTATCGGTCAATAAAGTATAACGCCAAGGGGGGCGAAACGATGGGCATTGTTGATGTCAAACAGCTAACAAAAAGGTATAAAAACAATCGAGGAATTGAAGGGGTAACATTCTCTATTAAGGAAGGGGAAATTTTTGGGTTTATCGGACCGAACGGAGCAGGAAAAAGTACGACGATTCGTACGTTACTAAACTTTATTTATCCGACGAGCGGCAGTGCGACGATTTTCGGAAAAGATATTGTAAAAGATGCGAAAGAAATCCGGCGTCATGTTGGCTACTTACCTTCTGAAGTGCATTATTATGATGATATGAAAGTGATCGACTTATTGCTTTATTCGGCATCATTTTATAACGTGACGGATCGACGATTGAAACAGCTGGCTGAGCGTCTTGATTTAGACGTTCATAAAAAAATTGAAGATTTATCATTTGGAAATCGAAAAAAAGTGGGGATCGTTCAAGCGTTGTTGCACGAACCGAAACTGCTTATTTTAGATGAGCCAACAGGTGGATTAGATCCGCTTATGCAGCATACGTTTTTTGAGCTTCTTTTAGAAGAACGGAAAAAAGGTGTAACGATTTTCTTCTCCTCGCACATTTTATCAGAAGTGCAAAAGCTCTGTGATCGTGTAGCGATTATTAAAGAAGGCAAGCTTATTCAAGTGGAGACGATCGAACACTTAACGAAAAACCAGCTGAAACACGTGACGATCGTGCTCGAGGAAGGACAATATGCGACATTTGATTTAGAGGGAGTTGTAAAAAAAGAAGTCAGCGGTAATGAAGTGATGATGTTATACAGAGGGGATATGAACGAACTAATAGCCGAGTTGCACAATTTACGCATTAAAGATGTGTCGATGAGCGAACCGTCTCTTGAAGATGTGTTTATGCACTATTACGAAAAGTGAGGGGATAGATGATGTTTAAACGGGAATGGAAACGAAACGCAAAATCTTTAGTTATTTGGACTGTTGTGCTTAGCGGACTTATACTGTTGACGCTAAGTATTTTCCCACAGTTCGCGGAGCAACAAAAAGAAGTAACGAAGCTGCTTCAATCGTTGCCACCAGCCATGATTAAAGCATTTGGAATGGATCAATTGAGTATTGGTGATTTGACAGGGTATTACGGTGTGCGTGTGTATGCGATGACGACGTTGCTTGGCAGTGTTTACGCAGCTATGTTAGCCGCAAATATTGTCGCGAAAGAGGAAAACGATAAAACGATTGAATTTTTACTTGCTAAACCAGTCACAAGAAGTGAGGTTTTGACAAGTAAAGGACTTGTTGTCGTTGTAAATATTATTATCATAAATACGGTTTCCTTCCTTGTTAGTTTAGTCGGCTTTCAGATCGCTAAAGAATATGACGTTTCGTTAAAAGCTATTTATTTACTGACAGTAGCAACGATATTTCTTCACGTTACGTTCGCGGCTGTGGCATTTTTGTTATCAACGATGATGCGTAAAACGAGAAATGCGTCATCGTTTGCCCTTGGGCTTGTTTTCGTCACTTATTTTATGAGCATGATGTCAAGCATTTCTGAAGATTTATCTTTTTTGAAATACTTTAGCCCGTTTAAATATGTTGATGCAGCACCGATCATTTATGAGTTGCAACTCGATGTACTATACGTTAGTTTAATGATAGCGATCATTAGTGTAAGCATCGTTTTAGCATACACTATTTACAAAAAGAAAGATATTGTGGCATAGGTTAGGTGATTCGGTTGTACAAAGCGTTTGAAAGGCAACAAGAAGACAAAAAAAAGCTTATTATCCGTACGGCTATCGAAGAATTTGTGCAAAACGGGTATGAGCATGCGTCAACAGACGTCATTACAAGCCGCGCCGGGATATCGAAAGGATTGCTTTTTCATTATTTCAAAAGCAAAAAAAATTTATATTTATATGTCGTATATTATGCGCGGGAGTTGTTGACTGAGAAGGTTATGGAAGCCGTTAATGAAATACGGTGTGATGATTTTTTTGAGCGAATGAAACAAATTGTGCTTATCAAACAACGAGTATTTATGCAACATCCAAACGAAGCGCAACTTGTCATGGATGCGGTGACAAAACCGCCAAAAGCGGTGCAAAAAGAAATAGAGCAACTGCTTGCGAAACATAACGAAACGTATGGCGAAGAGTTTTTACTGCAACATGTCTTTTTAAAACAGTTGCTGCAAAATGGACCATTACGTGAACATATATGTGTCGATACAGTCGTCCGCATGACGATGATGATCGTTGATCAAATATCGAATAAATACTTGCAATTATATCGAAGCCATTCATTTGACCTTGTTCAACAAGGGAATATGCTGATCAATGAGCTTGAAGATTATATGAATATCATCAAATATGGGGTGTATCGTTCATAAGGCGGGGGAAACCCTGCTTTTTGAATTGTCAGAAAATGATTGAAAATATGTTGCCTATTATGGTATCATTTTCTTAGAAATTTATGAAACATTGTTTCATAATACGCAACAAAAGGAAGGGGAATGATGATGGGGGAATATGTGAAAATAGGTCGTCTACAGGTAGCTGATATTTTTTATGATTTTATGACAAATGAAGTGTTGCCGAATAGTGGGATAGATACAAATAAGTTTTGGGGCGATTTTGAACAGCTTATCGTCGAATTAACGCCGAAAAATAAAGCGTTGCTTGCGAAGCGCGATGAATTACAAGAAAAGATCAATGAATGGCATAAGCAACATCGTGGACGGTTTGATTTTGAACAATATAAATCATTTTTACAAGAAATCGGTTACCTAGAGCCGGAAGTCGAAGATTTTGAAATTACGACAGAACGCGTCGATGATGAAATTGCTAAACAAGCAGGTCCACAGCTCGTTGTTCCGATTACAAACGCGCGTTATGCGCTAAATGCAGCTAATGCCCGATGGGGAAGTTTGTATGACGCTTTATATGGTACAGATGTGATTAGTGAAGAAGATGGGGCTGAGCGTGGAAAAGGATACAATCCGATACGTGGGGAAAAGGTCATCGCTTACGTTCGTGCCTTTCTAGATGAAGCAGTACCACTCCGCGGATATTCGCACAAAGATGCCGTTCAATACGCCGTTGTAAACGGTGTGCTAACTGTGACAACGAGAGATGGACAAACAACAACGTTGCGAGATGGGCAAAAATTTGTTGGGTATCAAGGTTCACCAGAGCAACCGTCTGCGATTTTATTGAAAAACAACGGTCTACATATTGAAATACAAATTGATCGTACTCACCCGATTGGACAGACGGATGCAGCAGGTATTAAGGACGTTTATTTAGAAGCCGCGTTAACAACAATTATGGATTGCGAAGATTCTGTTGCGGCAGTCGATGCGGAAGATAAAGTACTTGTATATCGCAACTTACTCGGTTTAGTTCGTGGTGACTTAACAGCGAGCTTTACAAAAGGAAATAAAACGGTTACACGCGAGCTAAATCCAGATCGTGTATATACAACGCCAAGTGGCGAAACGCTCACATTGCCTGGACGTTCGCTTATGTTTGTACGCAACGTTGGTCACTTAATGACAAATAATACGATTTTGCTTGAAAACGGAGAAGAAGTGTATGAAGGCATTTTAGATGCGGTTGTGACGACTTTAATTATGAAACATTCGCTTCTTGGTAATGGAAAATATGTAAATTCAAGAAAAGGTTCCATTTACATCGTGAAGCCAAAAATGCACGGTTCCGAAGAAGTGGCGTTTGCCAATGAATTGTTTGACCGTGTTGAAGATATGCTCGGTCTTGAGCGCAACACGATTAAAATTGGTGTAATGGATGAAGAACGGCGTACGACGCTTAATTTAAAAAATTGCATTTATCAAGTAAGAGATCGAATCGTTTTCATTAATACAGGCTTTTTAGATCGTACGGGTGATGAAATTCATACATCAATGGAAGCAGGCCCGATGATTCGGAAAAATGAAATGAAATCGTCCGTATGGTTACAAAGTTATGAAAAATCGAACGTAGCGATTGGATTACTAACTGGTTTTCAAGGTCGTGCCCAAATTGGTAAAGGAATGTGGGCGATGCCTGATATGATGGCGGAAATGTTGAAGCAAAAAATTGCTCATCCGCAAGCTGGGGCAAATACAGCTTGGGTTCCGTCACCTACAGCGGCGACGTTACATGCGCTTCATTATCATCAAGTAGATGTGTTTACGGTGCAAGACGAGTTGAAAAAACGTGTCAAAAACTATTGTGACGATATTTTACAAATTCCTGTCGCTAGCAACCCACAATGGACGCCAGAAGAGATTCAACAAGAGTTAGATAATAATGCACAAGGTATTCTTGGTTATGTCGTTCGTTGGATTGATCAAGGGATCGGATGTTCTAAGGTACCTGATATTCATAACGTTGGCCTCATGGAAGACCGAGCAACGTTGCGTATTTCAAGTCAACATATTGCAAACTGGTTGCATCATGGTATTTGTACGAAAGAACAAGTGCTTGAAACGTTGAAGCGAATGGCAAAAATTGTGGATGAGCAAAATGCAGATGATCCAGCATATCGACCAATGTCGACTGATTATGATAACTCAGTTGCCTTCCAAGCAGCATGCGATCTTGTTTTTAAAGGCTATGAGCAACCAAATGGCTATACGGAGCCGATTTTACATCGTCGTCGTTTAGAAGCGAAGGCAAAATTTGCGCATGTAAAACAATAATGTGATGAGGGCATTCCATGTGAATGCCCTCGTTATGTGCTAAAGGTGGGAAACAGTATGGAAAAAGATTCGTTTGTGAAATCCGTCAGCAGAGCATTGAAAATCATGGATATTTTAAGTAACGAACGTCACGGTATGGGCGTAACGGAAGTCGCGAAACAAATAGGGATTCATAAAAGCTCTGCTTATCGTTTATTGGCGACACTTGTTGAGCATGGATATGTTGAACAAGATGAAGAAACGGAGCGTTATAAGCTCGGTTATAAGTTTTTAGAAATGAGCTCGAAGTTGTTGGATTCAATCGATTTGCGTAAAGAAGCAAAACCGTATTTACGTGAGCTTGAACAAATAACGAACGAAGTTGTTCACCTTGTCGTGTACGATCAAGGGGAGGTCATTTACATTGAAAAGTTAGACGGGAATGAAACATTACGCATGCATTCAAAAGTCGGAAAGCGAGCACCGATGCATTGCACAGCCGTCGGTAAGGCGATTTTAGCACATTTGCCCAAGCATGTTGTAATGGACATTTTAAAAAGAAAAGGATTACCACCACATACTGATTATACAATTACAGATCAACGTATGTTTCTCCGCGAGTTAGAGCGTGTTTGTGAAGCCGGTTATGCGCTCGATTTAGAGGAAAACGAGTACGGCATCCGTTGCATAGCGGTGCCCATTTTTGATCATACAAAACAAGTTGTTGCAGCGGTCAGCGTTTCTGGCCCGACGATTCGGATGACAGATGAACGGCTCGAACAACTTCACGTACAAATGAAAAAAATCGGCAAGCAAATTTCTGAACGGCTTGGATGTCGATGAATGATGTATACGTTTGGCCTCTAGTCATAGTATAATGTTAAAAAGGATGTTTAAGGAGGCCACTTTATGGCACAACGTGTTGTGAAAACAACATACTTGTTAGGACTTTTGTTTTTCGCTGCCGCGCTCGTTTATTTTTTTGCTTCGAATTGGCCTGAACTAGGAAGATTGACGAAAGTCGGTGTTGGTGCTGGGTTTATGGTACTGTTTTATGCGATGAGCGCAACTGTTTTTCGTCGACATTTTTTAAGTAAATGGTTGTTTATTTTTGGAGCGATTACGTTTGGAATTTGTGTGGCATTAATTGGGCAAGTATATAACTCACATGCTGATAGTTTTTTATTGTTTTTCATTTGGTTCATTCCTACCGCCATTTTGGCATGGTTTACTCGCTATGGATTTCTTTCGATATTTAGCTTCGGGTTGTTGCAGCTTACATTTTGGTTTTACTACTTCCCGTCTTCTTATCAAATTGAACGAGGAGAATGGACATCGTTTTTTCTTTTGCTGCTTTTTGCCGTAGTTAACGGAATCATTTCGTTTCTTGGGCGCCCATCGATTGTTTCTAATTTAGCTTACATAGCCATGCACGGTTGGTTATTCGTTATATTTGTACAAGGAATTTCCACTGATCAGTTTCATTTTTGGTCATACGCATATGCTGTTATTCTTGTTGTGTTTTTAATGTATGTAAAAAAACAACCGTATTTTATATGTACTGTGTTGTTCACAGGTATGTTTTGGATCGTGCAATATTTTCGCTTTGTTGAGCGGCATTTTGGTGGAAATTGGTATATATTTGGGCTTGTATTAGCTGCTACCATCGTTTATATAGGCATTTATGTACTTCGCTGGATGAAAAGGCGAAGCAACGGAAAAGTAGAAAAATTTTTCCTTGTCGCTTTTCAAATCATTGTCACAGGGGTTGCTTCCGTCATTGCGATTGGAAGTATCATGCAGTTACTATCATTTTGGTTTGATGTATTTTCTCCTTATTGGTTGTTCAGTATATCTATTTTCTTATTTGTTGCTCCGGGATTGTTATGGAAGAGATGGAATGATGTTGTTCGCTATACGTTGCTTGCGATTGGATATATGCTCGGTGCGTTTAGTGTAACAGATGTTTCCTTTATCGTGATCAGTATATATGTCGCTGTCTTGTTTCTTATTTCATGGCGTATGCCAGCAGGTGTACGAACGATGACAAATATCGCTGCATCCATTTATGTCGCTATGATGATGCTTGATGAATGGAGCGACATCCGTCTCACATTATTGACTGTATTTGTTTTTTATAGCGTCATCTATTGGTTCGCCAAACATATGTATGAGCGTTTTGTGTTTCTCGTTTTTTCGTTTACTTCACTCCTTCTATTGACAAGTGCAGATATTTTTTCTATAGATTGGATGTATGTCGGATGGAATATTGCATTTCTTTGTGCAGCCTCGTTCGTTCTTTTATTTCGTACAAATGAATATGAGCGCTCAATTGCTTGGGTGTATATGTGTTTGTTTCTCATATTAAAGTATTATGAATGGGTATGGGATTTATTGCACAAATCCATAACATTGGCGATTGTTGGAATATGTTTGTTTATCGTTGCTTTGGTCGTACAAAAAAGAAAATCCGTTTCATTATCTTCCTATGGACAAAAATGGTTACCGCTTCTCGTCGTCATCATGCTACAAGTCGTTTTTATCACTTATGTGACGCTCGATAAAGAGCAACATATTCGATATGGTCAACAAATTAAGTTGCAACTAGAACCAATTGACCCACGTTCACTCATTCAAGGGGATTATGTACGTCTCCAATACGAAATTTCAACAATCGAGGGGATGAATGAGTGGGGAAAAGCACAAGTCATTTTACGGAAAGATGAAACTGGAGTTCATCGATTTGTTGGTGTTTATTCATTAAACGGCAACCTACGACATTCGGCTATGTATCGAGAAGGGGATGTCTTAGTAAACGGACATATATACGGAAATACAATCATTTATGGAATTGAAACGTATTTTGTCCCTGAAAAAACAGGAGGAGATATGCAACAAAGTGCTCGTTTTGCGTATGTACGTGTGAGTAAAACAGGAGATGCGTTGTTAGAAAAAGTGTCTGAACAGTAAGCATAAAAAACCACCGCCGTCTTGTATAGGGACGGTGGTTTTTTGTGCTGTCATGGTTAGTGTTGAACTCCATTTCCTTTTACAGAGGCAAAGAAAACTTTACTTCCCGATAAACATTTGTGTCCAATAGTTTCCATTTCCGTCAAATCCGACACCGATATGTGTAAAGTTTCGATTTAAAATGTTCGCGCGGTGTCCCGGGCTATTCATCCAAGCATTGACCACTTCTTGCGGTGTTCGCTGCCCTTTCGCAATGTTTTCCCCAGCTGTTCGATAAGAAACGCCAAAATCGCGCATCATATCAAACGGAGATCCGTATGTTGGACTTGTGTGCGAGAAATAATTATTTTTTCGCATGTCTTCTGATTTTTTCTGGGCAACAGAACTAAGTTGAGCGTCAGCGCGTAAAGCTGGCAGTCCTGCCCGCGCCCGTTCTTTATTTGTTAAGTCAATAACTTGTTGGGCATATTGACTAATATTTGTAGTCGGCGTTGTTTGTCTTGTTTGTTGCTGCATTGGTTGTTGTGTTTGTCTGTTCGGTTGTGTCGGCGTTGCTTGATTTGGACGTTGATATGCATTTGGTGCTTGCGTATAAGGTCTTGGCTGCATATACATTCTTTGTTGTTCCATTAACGATCGTTCAATTTGCGTACGTAAATTTGCAGCATCCTTTGGATCGATTGGAACAAATTTATAACGAGCATCTTGGATCAATATAGCCTTTGTATGCGGATATTGATCGCTTGATAGCGTTGTATGCAAAGCAGAAATGTTGGAACGATTGTTCATATCCATTGCATTGTTACAACCAACAACAGCAAGCAAGCTTAAAGCGGCAATAGACTTCGTTAGTTTTGTTATCATTTGTGCACCCCTCCTTGGCGTATTTCATGGTCATGCACCATTAGTTTTTACGATGATGTGGCAAACTAAAGATGGGAATGGTTGAGAAATGTTTTTTCCTCTTTTTGTTTTTTAAAAATGACAAGATTGTGACAGACAAAATGATATTTACTTTAAATTGAATACAATCTGTAAGCGCTTTAATATAAAGCTATAGCAAGAACAAATTAAAAGGAGGAAAAAACATGGAAAATCAAACAGGTTTTCGTGTGAAGGTGCAACGTTTTGGCAGTTATTTAAGCGGAATGATTATGCCAAATATCGGAGCATTTATTGCGTGGGGAATTATTACTGCGCTATTTATTCCAACAGGTTGGTTACCAAATGAAACATTTGCTAAATTAGTTGGACCGATGATTACGTACTTATTACCGTTATTAATTGGTTATACAGGCGGAAAAATGATTTATGATGTTCGCGGTGGTGTTGTCGGTGCAACAGCAACGATGGGGGTCATTGTCGGTTCAGACATCCCAATGTTTTTAGGTGCAATGATTATGGGACCGCTTGGCGGATATGCGATCAAACAGTTTGACAAGCTATTCCACGGAAAAGTCAAACAAGGTTTTGAAATGTTAGTGAACAACTTTTCGGCAGGTATTATTGGCGGATTGCTTACACTAGTTGCCTTTAAAGGAATTGGACCGGTTGTTTTAGGATTAAACAAAACATTGGCAGCAGGTGTAGAAGCAATCGTTCATGCAAAATTATTACCTTTAGCCAACATCTTTATTGAGCCAGCCAAAGTATTATTTTTAAACAATGCGATTAACCACGGTATTTTAAGTCCACTTGGTGTTGAACAAGCAGCAAAAACAGGAAAGTCGATTTTATTCTTGCTTGAAACAAACCCAGGTCCAGGTCTTGGTATTTTACTTGCTTATTGGTTATTTGGTAAAGGAATGGCGAAACAATCTGCTCCAGGTGCTGTGATCATCCACTTCCTTGGAGGAATTCACGAAATTTACTTCCCATATATTTTAATGCGTCCAGTATTAATTTTGGCAGCAATTGCCGGCGGTGTGAGCGGAGTATTTACATTCACAGTATTTAATGCAGGTCTTGTTGCTGTGCCATCGCCAGGAAGTATTTTTGCACTACTTGCTATGACACCACGTGGTCATTACTTAGGCGTGCTTGCTGGGGTAATCGTTGCAGCTGTTGTCTCTTTCTTAGTGGCATCATTCTTCTTAAAAACATCAAAGCAAGAAGAGAGCGATTTAGAACAAGCAACAGAGCAAATGCAACAATTAAAAGGAAAGAAAAGCAGTGTTGCCTCTGCATTGAGCACAGCAGCTCCAAAGCAAGTAAAGAAAATTGTTTTTGCTTGTGATGCAGGAATGGGTTCAAGTGCCATGGGTGCTTCTATCATGAGAAACAAAGTACAAAAAGCGGGTCTTGATATTGAGGTAACAAACACAGCAATTAATCAGTTGCCAGCTGATGCAGACGTTGTGATTACGCATCAAAATTTAACAGATCGTGCAAAAGAAAAATTACCAAATGCATATCATGTATCTGTTGAAAACTTTTTAAACAGCCCAAAATATGACGAGTTCATTGAGATGTTAAAAAATGAATAATGAATGAACAAACAAAAAGGTAAGTGATCTGCTTACCTTTTTGTTTCATATTTAAAAAATGTCAACATTTGAAATGACGAAAAAGCGCTTTCTATTTGTTGTGATATAAAGAAAGTAGCGGTAGAATTTTTCTTGGAAAGTAAGCATGTTTTTTAAAATTGTCAACAATCGTTGCTGACTAAGGGAGGTGAGAATGTGTATATATCAGCGAGAGAAAGAAAAATATTAGATCTTTTATTAACTCATCGGAAAGGTATTACTGTAGCAGATGTGGCAAAGCAATTAGATGTCAGTGAGCGGACGGTTCATCGTGATTTAAAAGGTGTCGAGCAAGTTGTTGAAGCGTATAATTTGCAACTAATCAAAAAAGCAGGTGTCGGCATTCAAATTGTCGGTGAGGAAGAAAAAAAGCACCAGTTACAAATGTTTGTATTTCGTTTATCGCATACGGAATATACACCTGAAGAGCGGCAAACGATGATTTTAATTGCTTTATTAGAATCTGGAGAGCCGGTGAAATTAGTCTCTCTTGCGAACGATTTAAACGTCACTGTCGCCACCATCAGCAACGATTTAGACAAAATTGAAGAAAAAGTGGAGAAACATGGCCTTTCCCTTATTCGTAAAAGAGGATACGGAGTAGAAATATACGGTTCTGAAGCCGCGAAGCGTAAAATGATGAGCGAACTGTTATTTGAACATTTTGATGAGTCACAGTTTTTCTCATTCATGAAAGAATCGATTCAAAAAAAATCAACAGATCTTGTAAATACGGTAACGGAGAAACTGCTTGGGCTTGTCGATAAGAAAAAGTTGTTTATGATTGAACAACAAATTGAAGCGATGAAAGAAGATCTCCCATTTACAATTGCCGATAGCTCGTACATTGCGCTCGTCATTCATCTTGCGCTAGCAATTGAACGCATTATGCAAGGAGAAGCGATTCATTTTGATGCGCAACATTTCCAAACAATTGGCATGACGAAAGAATACGAAACAGCGGAAAAAATCGCTAAAAGGTTAGAAGAAGTTTTCCACATCGTCATTCCAAAAGAAGAAATTGGTTACATTACTATGCATTTAATGGGGGCAAAGCTACGAGCGCGTCGCGGATATATGCTCGAAGAAGCTAGTTTAGAAATTGCGATGAAAGCGCAAGAGCTTATTCGTTTTGTGAGCGATGAAATAGGTGTTGATTTAACAGATGATTATCCATTGTATGAAGATTTAATCGTTCACTTAAAACCAGCTTTATACCGCATTCAACATCATATGGGAATTACGAATCCATTGCTTCATAAAATTATGCAAGATTATAGCGAGTTATTTCATATTGTTCAACAAGGTGTGCGTCACGTATTTTCAGACATCGTTGTGCCGAAAGAAGAAATTGGTTATTTGGTGCTTCATTTTGCATCAGCGCTGTTGCGTGATAAACAAGGAGTGCGAGCGCTTGTTATTTGTTCAAGTGGGATTGGGACAGCAAAAATATTAGCTACCCGTCTGAAAAAGGAAATACCAGATATTTCTCATATTGAACAAAAGTCATTTTTTGATGTGCGACACATTGATGTCAACGAATATGACCTTATTGTATCAACGGTTCCGATTCATACGTCTCAACCATATTTTCTCGTAAATCCGATGTTGCCAGAAGAAGAAGTTGCTGCGATTCGACAGTTTTTAAAAACAAAAGCGTTTTCTATCCGTTCTCAAAAGGTGAATGCATCGAAAAAAGGGATTGAAAAAATTCGTTCGATTCATGTCGTGAGTGAAACAATTGTTCAGTTATTAAACGGCTTTTCCATGCGGGATTTATCCTCTCACTCGCTTCAAGAAGCGTTAATAGATGCATGTACAAAACTTGAACAACAAAGTGTTATTTGTAGCAAAGAGCGAGTGGTTGAAGAATTGTTAAGACGGGAGCAAGTCGGTGGATTAGGAATTCCGAATACGACTTTAGCGCTGTATCACACGCGGAGCGAAGATGTTTTACAACCATCTTTTACGATGTATACACTAGTACACCCACAAACGATCATGGGGATGGATCAACAGCCGATGACGTTGAATCGTCTTTTGTTGTTGTTAGCGCCAAAAAATGCACAAGATGATATGTTGCAAGTGCTTAGTCATGTTAGCTCGCTCATCATTAAAGATGAAGAAAGTATACAATTGTTTTCAAAAGGAAGTAAAGAACAAATTTATACGTTTTTCAGTGCACAATTAGAGAAATTTTTTTACGAACAAATTCAACAGCACAAGGAGTGAATTACAGTGACAGTATTAAAGAAGGAAAATATCGTACTAGGTGCAGACGTAAAAACGAAAGAAGAAGCGATTCGATTAGCAGGACGTATTTTAGTGGAACAGGGATATGTAGAGGAGTTTTATATTGATAAAATGTTTGAACGAGAAGCGTTAACATCGACATATATGGGGAATTTTGTAGCCATTCCACATGGTACAGAAGATGCAAAAAAACTTGTGAAACAAGCAGGTTTGTCGATCGTGCAAGTGCCGAATGGGGTTGATTTTGGAGCAGGAAATATCGTGAAAATTTTAATCGGTATTGCGGGGAAAGATAATGAGCATTTAGAAATTTTGTCGAAAGTGGCAATCGTGTGCTCAGAGGAAGAAAATATTCAAAAAATGATTGCAGCAACGACGGAAGACGAAATTTTGCAATTATTAAATGAGGTGAAATAATATGTTAGCGGTTCATTTTGGCGCAGGGAATATAGGGCGAGGATTTATCGGCAGTTTGTTGTCACAGTCAGGATATGACGTTGTATTTGTTGATGTAAACGAAAAAGTCGTACAGGCGCTTCAACAAAGAGGGACATATGACGTTATTATCGCAGGAGAGACGACAGAAAAACAAATTGTTAGCAACGTATCCGCTTTGCATAGTCACCATCAGCAAAGTGAAATCATTGATCATATTGCGCGCGCTGATTTAGTAACAACAGCTGTTGGTCCAAACGTATTACCGCTTATTTCACAGACGATTGCGGAAGGATTAAAGAAGCGATTAACAGATCATCCTGTGCATATTATCGCTTGCGAAAACATGATTGGTGGCAGCGAACATTTAAAGAAATATGTATGGGAACACTTATCAGAACAAGAACAAGCGTCCTTAAAAGACAAATGTGCCTTTTTAAATTGTGCGGTCGATCGCATTGTTCCAAACCAAAGCCATGATGATCCGTTAACGGTTGTTGTTGAACCGTTTTTTGAATGGGTCATTGAAACGAAACAAGTGATTGGACATGTTCCGCACATTATCGGTGCCCATTTTGTTGATGACTTGCAGCCATACATTGAAAGAAAATTGTTTACTGTTAACACAGGGCATGCGATTGTTTCTTACTTAGGGTATCGTAAAAAATATGAAACAATTCATCAGGCGATGGCAGATCGTGATATTTTCGCGGACGTCACAAATGCTTTGCGTGAATCAGGACGAGTGCTTGTTCATCAATACGGTTGGGATGAAGCTGAACATCAAGCATATATTGATAAAATTGTTCAAAGATTTATGAATCCTTCCATGACAGATGAAGTAACACGAGTAGCTCGTTCACCGATTCGTAAGCTCGGACCAAACGATCGACTCATTCGACCAGCGATGAAATATTATGAATGCTTTGGAGAAGTTCCTACATCTTTAGCAAAAGGAATCGCAGCGTTGTTATTATTTGACTATGAAGGAGATCCAGAAGCGGTACAGCTCCAGCAAACGATCAAAGAAAGCGGAATAGAAGGAGCGCTTGAAAAGTACGCTCAACTTTCATCCGATCATCCGCTTGTTGCAGAAATCAAAAAGCAAATGTTCCATATATAAGAGCCATCTTGACGCAGATGGCTCTTTTACATCGGCTTCTTTTTAAAAAGGGTACGAATCATTTCGGCAATGATTCCAACAACGATACCGAACGCTGAAATAACGAGAAAAGAAATGATGCTTGTCAGATCACTCCACCCATCGTGCATAAGGGTAAACGAAATAAACAAAACATAAACGATTCCGATAGTAAAGAAAGAAGAGCATACGACGACAAACGTCTTTTTACCGAAAAAACCACTTATTCCGATGATACATGATAAAATAAAGGAAATAATCCCAAAACCAACGAACTGCTTATCGTCCAATCCCACATTCAGCAATAAACGAGATGCGATCAACACGCAAAACAAGAGGAAAAATAAAAAAACGGCGACGCCATACCACTGTTTTGACCGACTCTCAGGAAGTTTTATCATCGTTGTCACTCCTTTGTCACTTTCCTTATTATATCGTACGATTGATTTTGTTGAATAGAGGAACGAAGAAAAATCCTTTATTGCTTATTGTCTTTATCTACAATAGAATGATAGAGTCAAAACTGTACATGATAGGTGAATATATTCCATGAAACGATTATTTACGCTATATGTGACGCTCATCTCTTTGATTGGATGTGCATTATTTCTCTAATATATGGCCATTTTCGGATGTGCATGTAGAACAACAATGGTTGTTGTTATTGTTATTTGCTGGTTCAGCGGTTTTGCTCAGTAGATATGTGATATATTTACCACCGAATGGTAATGCTTTCACGTTAGAGTCTTCTGTTTATTTAGCTTTACTTTTTACTTACGGATTGCACTTTTCTTTAATTATATTCCTAATAAGTAGTCTTGTGATGTATTTTTGGTATCCAAGAAAAACGTCATGGTGGAACCATGTATTTAATTTTGCTGTTTACACAATAATGATTTCTGTAAGCTATTATGTTTATATAGTTTTCGGAGGTGTTGTTGGAGAAGTTTCCATTCACTATCTTGTAGGTTATGTTGCTTGTTTTGTTGCCTTTTTTGTTTCAAACGTATTGCTTATGACTATATATTTTTCGTTGCGCTCATCTACCGAGTTTCGCTTATTACTTTTAAATACCGTAAAAGAATTAATATACCCGTGGTGCTAGTTGAGCGCTAGCGCTCAACTAGCACCACGGGTTATAAAATTCAAACATCGATTACGAACAGTGGAAAGGAGAAAGTGGATGAGCGCAATTGTTTTATTTTTATTGGCAGGTCTTGCAGAAATCGGTGGAGGGTATCTTATATGGCTTTGGCTGCGTGAAGGAAAGCAAGCCATGTACGGAATTGCTGGCGGAATATGTTTAGCATTATACGGTGTCATTGCGACGTTTCAATCGTTTCCATCGTTCGGGCGAGTGTATGCGGCATATGGAGGGGTTTTTATTATTTTATCTTTGTTGTGGGGATGGGGGATCGACAAAAAAACGCCAGATTTGTATGATTGGATTGGAGGCGTTATATGTTTAGTCGGTGTGGCAGTCATGCTTTGGGCACCGAGACAGTAAGGGGGATCAACATGCCTTTAACATATGAACAAATTGTACGGGTTTGTAAACAAATTAATGAAAAGCATATGCCGAATGGACAAGCGTTCGTTGATGCAGTCGATACGTGGTTGGAACGGTACGAAGGAGAAAACGGGAAGGAGTTTATGTTATTAGCCTTTAAAAAATTGCTCTTTCTTGTTGATGAGCACATTCATACGATTGAGCGCAAAGTAAATATTCGTCCAACTTGTACAAAAGGATGTGCATACTGTTGTTACTTTCCAATCATTACAACGAGAGCAGAAGCAAAATGGATCATGATGAAAATTGCTGAGCTACCTAAACAGGAACAGGAGCGGATTGATAAACATATACAATGTTATGGTAAACATTATGCTGATAAAATAAAGCGAGTGAACGTGTTAGATTTTACAGAAGATCATCGCTTTAAAAAAATGTACATGGAAGAACAATTGCCATGTATATTTTTACATCAAGAAACAAATACATGTCTGATTTACGAAGTAAGACCCATACCATGTCGTACGTATTTAAATTACGGTTCGCCCAACGTATGTGCCGAATCATATATGCCTGACGAACCTTTTAGTTATGAATTTTTATATGAATTTTATGTCGAAGCGCTTCATGATTTAATTCAAACGCTCGTCTATGAAGGGGAAAATGTCGGGATTGACTATCCAGATGACTTGTTTGACATGGACTATTTGTTTCGTTTTTTTATGGATGAAACAAATAAAAAGGTCTAGCGCTTAAACGGGCGCAAGACCTTTTTGTTTAAATGAGTTGCTCGTATATTTCATTTAAATGATGTATGCGAACATCGTCTTGTTCTTCTTTTGCATATTTCATTTCTTGGCGCAACATGCGATCTAAAAATGCTGCTTCTTTTTGTGATAAGTCGCGGACGAATTGTTCTTCATTTTTGTACGGTTTACTTCTCAACTTTTTATATAAATGAATGGCTACCGCGTGATGACGGTCAGCATAGTTTGCTAATGCTTCGCGTAAATACGCTAACGTTTGATTCAACCGCACCACCTCCTTAAACAGTAGGGTGAGCGGTTTCGAAATGAAATATGTGCACTATGCAAAAATCTCTTGTAAAATAGAGTCTTTATCAAGCAGTTCGATGGCCCGTTTTCGATATTGTTCGTCGTGAATGTACGTATAGCGGTTCGGTTTGATCGTTGGTGCTATATCGATCGCTTGTCGGTATTCTTCCTTATTTAAACGCAACGTTTTGACGTAGTCAAAAAATCCGGTCCGTGTAAACACTTTTGTGATGCGTTCAGCTCGATGCTGTTGGACGTGAGCCATGATATACGTAGCGATCCCAACTTGAATGCCGTGCATATGTGGCGATGGGCTCATTTTATCAAGCGCATGGGAGATTAAATGCTCAGATCCACTAATTGGCGCGCTATTCCCACTAATAACCGTTGAAATGCCGCTCATCGTTAAAGAGCTAATTAGTTCCTTTAGAAAAATAGGATGCTTAATATTTTGCATTGGCGTTCGAATAAAGCTATTGACTGCTTTTTTGCTAATCATCGCAGCAAAAGCGTTCACGCGACTAACTCCGTGGCTTTGTTCGAACTCCCAGTCATACAACGCAGTAATATTCGACATTAAATCGCCCACGCCCGCTAAAATAAATCGCCCAGGCGCTTGCTGAATGATGTTTAAGTCAGCTAAAATGCCGAACGGTACTTTGGCGGGAACGGTTGTTTTTTTACCGTGAACAAGTAATGAGCAGTTCGTGCTTGCAAACCCATCATTCGATGCGGACGTCGGAATGCTAATAAACGGCACTTGTCGTAAAAATGCCATATATTTGCCGCAGTCAATGACCGCGCCACCACCCATCGCCATCATCACGTCACAATGAGGAAGTTCAAACGCTTTTCTCATAATGTCAACGATATCAAGCTGTGGAGGTAAACAGACGGTATGAACGGAAATGGACGAGATCGTTTGTTTCATTTCTTGCTCGTACACTTGATAAGTAAAATCATCAAATAATATAACAGCTTTCGAAAAACGATACGTTCGCATCATTTCGTCTATACGTGAAATGACACCTTCGCCAATTTCAAGAATGGATGGAATTGGGATGTTCATTTCAATACTCCTTTTTCTCGTAAATAACGTTCAACATCTGCAAACGTGTCCACAGGAACAAAAGGAATATGTTGTTCGTGCAACAATGATTGTAAAGTGCCTTTCGCAAACGTTATATCGGCTACTTTTGCTGCGTGAACATCGGGTTCACTATCGCCGATAAAATAAACCGTTTCATACGTCTGTTTTAATGTACGAATGACGCTTGATTTATCAATGCCATATCTTTCCGAATAATGAATATGATTCGGATCAATGCGCATATGAATATTTTTGTCATGATAATATCCTTCGTTAGAAAAAATATCAACGCCACGTATATCGTACTTTTTTAAAAGATGGCGAATATAATAATCGGTTCCCGCGCTTAATACATAAAAATCACCTTCGCTTTGTTGGACACGTTTGATAAAAGGTAAGACCGTTTCATCAATCGGAATATGGTGAATATCTTCAATGATTTTTTCTTCATCTTGATGAATGGATGTAAATACGGTGCTTAGAAAGTCGATATCTTTTATTTTTCCGGCACGCCATTGTTGGAATAATTGCTCACCTTCTGGAAAATATTTCTCGATGACAATCCAGTAAAAGTCTTTATTCGAGATTGTTCCGTCAAAATCAGAAACAAAAGCCCATTTGTTCATTAGTGAACCTCCGTTTTTGTTGTTATTATATGCATTTATGAAAGAAATTGAATGGCTTGGGCAACATCGTAGTCGTTTTGTTGTAATGAAGTAGATTGTCCAAGAATAATTTTCGTAAGCTCCGCCCCAACATATGGACCGGCAGTCAAGCCGGATGCACCAAGACCATTTGCTACGTAAAGACCTTCGATCTGTGGTACTGCCCCGAATACAGGCAAAAAGTTTGGGGCATGAGGACGGAAGCCAACGCGTGTTTCCGCATGAGTCCAATCCGCTAAGTGAGGAGCGATGGTTAATGCTTTATGTAACACTTCGTATAACCCACCGGCAGTCACACGACAGTCAATGCCAACACCGTCTTCATGTGTAGCTCCAACAACTATTTTTCCGTTTGGAAAGGCAAGTAAATATTGATTGTTTGGTGGCATGACGACAGGCCAATGATCGGTATGCTGTTCAGGGTGCTGTAGGTGGACAATTTGCGCTCGCTGTGGTGTGATGAGAAAATCAATACCTAGTGGCAAAAGTAATGATTTTGCCCAAACACCTGCTGCAACAATGACTGCATCCGCCTCATAACGATCGTTTGCTACCATGGCACCAATGACTTGCCCATTTTCGTGCAAAAGGGTGGCACTTCCTTTTATATATGTTGCCCCTAAGTGGACAGCGGAATGAATAAGAGAACGTCGCAACGCTTCCCCGTCCACTCGAGCCGCTCCGCTCACATATAACGCTTCGTACTCGCTACTTAACACAGGAAATCGTGCTTTTACTTCTTTTGGAGACAAGCGAATAATTTCTCCAATTTCAGGAGCTTCTTCCCGTCGTTTATACACGCGTTCTTCCATACTTTGTAATTTATCAAAATCATGATGTAAGCAAATTGCCCCGACACGTTTATACCCTGTTTGGTGACCGTATGCTTGTAATTGTTCAATCAACTGTGGATAAAATGCTGCTCCACCTTTTGCGAGAGCGTACCATTTCTTATTTCGCCGTTGCGAAGTCCATGGACAAATAATACCTGCTGCTGCTTTCGTTGCTTGTCCTTGGTCTTCGCGATCGATTAAAATGACGTGTATTTTTTCTTTTGCGAGATGAAAAGCAACGGAGGCGCCGACAATGCCTCCACCAATGACGACGTAACGATTCATCATCCACACCTTTTCTTCATTTGTTTTGTAACATTACGATAACATAAGGCATGAAAAAAGCAAGGGGCTGCCCTTGCTTTTTTAATAAAACCATTTCGCCATTTCGTAATATAATGGCATACCGATCGTTAAGTTGAACGGAAACGTAAGTCCAAGTGCCATACCGAGATAAATGGCGGGGTTGGCTTCTGGGACAGATGCACGCATCGCGGCTGGAGCTGCAATGTAAGAGGCACTTGCGGCAAGCACGCTAAGTAAAATCGTTCCTCCGAAAGATAGCCCTGAATAATAGCCGATGACAACCCCTAAAAATCCGTATATAGGTGGTAAGAAGATTCCTAAGGCGAGCAATTTTATTCCATACTTCCGAACAGCTGCAAGCTGATTTCCAGCTGTTAGTCCCATTCCAAGTAAAAAAAGGACGAGCACACTCGGATATAAATCAATAAATAAAGGTTTAACAATCGTAAGAGCGCGATCTCCACCAACTAATCCGACGAGAAGGCTGCCAACCATTAAAAACACGCTTTTTCCGAATAGCCCTTCCTTAATAATCGGTCCGTATACCGATGTAGCAGAGAAGCGATATATTACTTCTTGCTTATACGAGCGGTTTTCTAGCAACTTCAATATGACGAGCGACACGATGATTGCGGGACTCTCTAATAAGACGACAAATGCGTTCATATAGCTTTCATACGAAATATTTGCTTGTTCGACAAAAGCAAGCGCGGCACCAAATGTAACGATACTAACTGATCCATACGTTGCTGCAATGCCTGTTGCATTTTTACGATCAATGCCGAGACGACGACAAACCGCAAACGTAATGATCGGGATGATAATACCGAGAGATAATGTCCCAACTAATGGGCGAATAAGCTCACGAAAAGAATGTTCCGCAAGTTCAATGCCACCCTTCATACCGATAGCAATTAACAAATAAATGCTTAACGATTCATTTAATCCCGTTGGTAATTTTAAATCTGATTTGACGAGCGCCGCAATAATACCGAGGATAAAAAATAAAATAGCCGGTGATGTTAAGTTGTTGATAATCATTTCTTGCATGACAATCCTCTCCTTCTATTTCTCTTATTCAACAAAAAAAGCCAGAAACATTTTTCGATCGGGTCGAAAAATATTTCCGGCTTATCTTTTACTGACCACAATGGGCCTTTAAAAGATCAACCTTGTATATCGATTGGTTCTTGTAACAAAAAGACGATCATTCGCTCTCCAGTTTTTGTACTAATATCTGTATGCATACTTGTTACTTGTTTCCCTGTTAATGTATAAATCATTTGTTTTAACTGTTCACTACCTGACTCAATTAAATCTGAACGGATGCGTTTAATGGACAACATCCCTTCCTTTGTTTCACACAATACTTTTTCAGCAGGAGTTAAAATGCCGCGTAACTGCACGATAACCATGTTTCGCAAAATATCTGTTTTTACAGAGAGTGGACCGCGGCCTAGATATTCTTTTTCCCATTGGGTGAGAGCGCGACTAATTTGATCTTCTAGTTCCCCTTTTGTTTTCACAATGACCCCCCTTTAGAAACAAAAAACGGCATGCCTCACGTATAGACCAAGTGAAACATACCGATATATTTTTAGCCTAACTCGTTTCGCCATCGACCTTTTCGTTTTTGCCATGTGGCCATGTCAAAAACGCTAAGGTAAAACAATAAAACGAGCTTGCTATCAATCGTTCGGTGCAACAATTTGTTTTTAATTGTATAGGGCTTCAAAAATTATGTCAAGGGAAAAGATTGATGTCACACATGTATACGCCGTGTTAGAATAAAAGGAAAGGGTGAAATAGGGAATGGGGGAGAAGGCTTGGTATTACATTTTATTGTAAATCCTTCAGCAAAAAATGGAAAGTGTAAAAAAATATGGGGGAAAATAGAGCGAGAACTTCAACGTCGTCATATTCATTATCATGTTGTATTTACACAAAAACAGGGAGATGGAGCGAAGCTAGCGCAACAATTCGCTGAACAAAAACATGAACCGTTTATATTAATTGCTGTTGGTGGGGATGGAACGATCCATGAAGTGATGAATGGCGTTGCGATGTATGATCATGTGGCTGTCGGATATATTCCCGCTGGGACAGGAAACGATTTCGCTCGAGGGATAAAACTACCAACAAAATGGAACAAAGTGTTTGATCATATATTATCAAGTATAAAACATACGGGGGATCATTTGTATGATATTGGGATTTTTCAAGGCACAAAAAGAGGCATTTTTGTTAACAATGTCGGTTGTGGATTTGATGCACAAATCTCAAGAAAAGTGAATGCATCAAAATGGAAACATATTTTAAATCAATTATATTTAGGGAAGTTTGTTTACGTTTTTTATTTATTAAAGGAACTTTTTACATATCAACCAACAGCCGTTCAATTGACTGTTGATCAAAAACAATATGTTTTTTCAAAAGTGTGGCTTGTTACTGTTGCGAATCACCCATATTATGGTGGAGGAATGAAAATAGCTCCATTTGCACAGTCGAATGATCAACATTTTGATGTTGTTGTCGTCGATGATGTATCACGGTTAAAATTGCTCGCCTTGTTTGTGACTGTTTTTTGGGGAGGGCATGTAAAAATGAAGGGAGTACATACGTTTAAAGGTAAATATATTCGTGTTACTAGTCATACTGCTCTTCCGCTACATGCCGACGGCGAACAAATTGGGGAAGGTGAAATCACGATTTTAGTAAATAAACAAATACGTGTAGTTAAGTAATTCAAATGAATTTTTGAAATAATGTAAAAAGGCTCTTGCTATCGGCGAGAGCCTTTAATACTTGTTTTGCATATATCGTAATATTTCGTAGGCGTGATCGCCAAGAAGCGCAAGAAGCTGTTCGAACATGGCGTCTCTTTGTAAATCAAGTTCAATAATTTGCTTAGCTAAATCAATTGCTTGTTTGTTCATTTTCAATCTCCTTTCGAAGTTGTTCATATTTTCTTCGTAGTTCCGATACCGTCCAATGGTGTAACAGGCGTACATCTCTTTCCCCCCTTATTGATTTGGTCGATGTAAAATTGCTTTTGTTTCATTGTTTTTTGCAAAAGTGTCCCCATTTTCTTTTATCCCTCCGTATGTTTCGTTTGCTAATCATTATATATATTTTTGTTTTGTTGAGCACCATTTTTGTTATTTTTCATAACACAAAAACCGAATTTGTTAACTTTAATAACAAAAAACATGTAAAAATTGAAAAAATAATATATGATTGTGTTATAAAAAGTTACATCGATCAGGGGGATGAAGATGGATTCGTATAAACATAAAAAAGTAATTTCCATTGGTATTGTTAGTGAGTTAACAGGTTTGTCACCGAGACAAATTCGTTACTATGAAGAACGGCAACTTATTTTTCCTGATCGATCCAAAGGGACGAGAAAATATTCATTTGCTGATGTTGAATGGCTTGTTGAAATCGCAAACAAACGTGAGGAAGGAGTGCAAACGAGAGAAATTCGTTATGAAATGATGAAAGAAATTCGTGAAACGATGAGAAAAGGACAAATCAATGCTCATTTTCGTTCCCGTATGTAATTTTCTTTTCCCCATGTTATAATGATAGGGGAAGGGGAGCTATGAGCATGTTTATTGAGTTTTCATTTGACATGTTTACGTATGTATCACTATTAAGTGTGTTTGTTGTGGCGATGACGTGTTATGTGACGCGACAAGCCAATCATGTGATCTTCGTTGAACGGTTCGTCGCATACGGTGAGGACGGGTGTGCAAAGCTAAACGATGCATATAGACATATGCCGTTTCATACGCGTTTTATTATGTTTCAACAACGAAAAATTCCAATAAACGAACGATCGCATGCCAGTGATGAAGAAGGAAGGACACTCCTTGTTTGCTTATGATAACAAACAAGGAGGAGTGACATCGTGAAAAAATGGATTGTTTTATTTTTAGTATTGCTATTAAGTGCATGTAATCGAAATGTGCCGATTACAGAACATAGTCAAGGTATATGGGATCATTATTTTGTTTATCCGATGTCCAAGTTACTGCTTATGCTTGGACACGCATTTCAAGAAAATTACGGGCTTGCGATTATTGCATTGACGATTGTTGTCCGTTTCGGGCTGCTTCCGCTGATGGTCAAACAGTTTCGGACAAATATTGCGATGCAGCGCATTCGTCCGGAAATCCAAAAACTGCAACAAAAATATAAAGGCACAGATATGGAAGCACAACGAAAGCTGCAACAAGAGATGATGCAACTATACCAAAAACATGGTGTCAATCCAATGAGCGGTTGCTTGCCGATTTTTATTCAAATGCCTATTTTTATGTCGTTGTATTACGCGATTTCGCGAACGGAAGAAATTAAGCTACATTCATTTTTATGGATGCAACTCGGTCATCGTGATCCATATCTCATTATGCCTATATTAGCAAGTTTAACGACCTTTATTTCGATGCGTTTATCTCCATCTGCTACAACAACAGAAGCGGCGACACAAATGAAAATCATGTCATATGTGATGCCTGTCATGATTTTTATGGGAGCAAGTTCTGTCCCTTCAGCTTTATCGCTATATTGGGTCATTGGTGGATGTTTTTCGATTATTCAGTCGCTCATGATGCGTACGCAATGGAAGAAACATGAAACAGAAGCTGCTAAATAACCTGCTCGCTAGCTGAGCAGGTTTCTTTTCGTCAAGAGGTGAAAAAAATGAAAGTCATTATTGCTGAAAAACCTGATCAAGGGATAACCTTAGCATCTATTTTTCAAACGAAAAAAAAAGAAGGATATATCGAAATTTTACCAAATGAATTGTTTCCAAAGGGGGCCTATATGACATGGGCAGTTGGACATTTATTTGAATTAGCTTCCCCTGAAACGTATGAAGAAAGATGGAAGCGATGGACACTTAATACGTTACCGATCATTCCGGATCGTTTTCAATATGAAATCGCTCGAAAAAAAGGGAAACAGTTTGCGATCATTAAACAATTGCTTCGTAAGCCTGAAGTAACTGAGATTATTCATGCTGGTGATGCAGGGAGAGAAGGGGAATTAATCATTCGAAACATCATCTATATGAGCGGTGTAAAAAAACCGATCAAACGGCTTTGGATTTCATCGTTAACACCGAAAGCGATTGAACAAGGATTCCGTCAGTTGTTGGATGAAAAACAAACACGTCCTTTATACGAGGAAGCGTATGCACGAACATGTGCCGATTGGCTTGTTGGTATAAATGCATCGAGAGTGTATACGATTTTATTGAAACAAAAAGGAATGAACGACGTCTTTTCTGTTGGTCGGGTACAAACGCCTACGCTCGCTCTTATTGTGAGAAGGGAAAAAGAAATTGAGCAATTTCGTCCCGAACCGTTTTGGGAAGTTGTTGCGACGTTTGATGTGAATGGAAAGCGATATGAAGGAAAATGGTGGCATGAAAATGAAACCCGCACATATGACGAGCAGCTTGCTAAAAAAGTGTGCACATTTTGCAAACAAAAACAAGTAGAAGTAGCGGAAGTCACACGTGAACGAAAAACATTTGTACCGCCGCTTTTATTTAATTTATCAACATTGCAAGCAACGGCAAACAAGCGTTTTAAATATTCACCACAAAAAACGTTAGATATATTACAAAAACTATATCAAAAAGGATATGTATCGTATCCGCGTTCTGATTCACAATATGTGACAAAAGGAGAAGCGGAAACATTTCCTTATATTTTAAAGCAGATCTCGCAAAAGGAGGAGTATGCTTCCTATTTTCCACTTTCCCACAAATCAATTTTACATAATAAACGTTATGTAAACGAAAAGAAAGTGACGGATCACTACGCCATCATCCCGACCGAACAAGTCCCAGATTTAACAAAGCTAAGTCATGATGAACGAAATATTTATGACCTCATCGTTCGAAGATTAATTGCTGCCCATTGTGAAGAGGCGATATTTGACTATACGACAATTGTAACTGTTGTCGATGGGCGTGCACGTTTTATTTCAAAAGGAAAAAAGCAAATACAAACAGGCTGGCGGACTGTGTTCATTATGCCGGATGATGATGGAGAACTTTTACCGAATGTACAACGTGGAGAAAAAGGAACGGTATATGATGTGTATGTGAAAGAAGGAAAAACGCAACCTCCAAAACGGTATACAGAAGGAGAACTCATTACGTTAATGAAAACAGCAGGAAAATTTTTAGATGACGAGCAATTAGAGAAAGTATTAGCAAAAACAGAAGGACTCGGGACAGAAGCTACTCGCGCCTCCATTATTACAACGTTAAAACAGAGAAATTATATTGAGATAAAAAATAATCAAGTATATGTAACCGATAAAGGAAAGGTATTAATCGAAGCAATCGGCCCGCACATTTTGGCGTCACCGGAAATGACCGCAAAATGGGAGCAACGGTTAAGTGAAATTGGCGAAGAAAAAGCATCGTCCACAGCATTTATGGAACAAGTAAAAAAATTGGCGGCGAAAATTGTGACCGATGCGGTACAAATGGCAAATCATTGGTCATTTGAAGGGCTAGATACCGCTTCGATTCAGCAAAAGAAAAAAGCAACGATTGAAAAAAATGTTGGAACATGTAAGATTTGTGGAGGCTCCGTTGTGGATAAAGGCTCGTTTTACGGATGTATCAACTATGCGAAAACAAAGTGTTCATTTACTATTTCGAAAACAATGTTAGGGAAGTCGATTTCACAAACAAACGTCAAAAAATTATTAATAGAAGGAAAAACGAATGTCATCAAAGGATTTAAAAAAGGGGAAAGTACATTCAACGCTGCGCTTATATGGAACGAAAAAGAACAACGTATATCGTTTTTAATTGAAAAATAGGAGGGGGGCTCTCCTATTTTTCAACTTCACCTTTCCATTCGTTCATACCGCCAGTCATATTATATATATTTGTGAACCCTTCTTTTACTAGCAGTTCGCTTGCCTGCGCTGAGCGATTACCTGAACGACAAACGACAATATACGTTTTGTTTTTGTTAAGCTCATTCATACGATCAGGAAGTTGTTGTAAAGGTAATAAAATAGCTCCAGGAATATGACCAGAAGCATATTCCTCTTCTGTACGGACATCGAGCACAACAACGTCTTCTTTTTGCATCATTTGTGCAGCTTCATCGACAGAAATATTTGTATAACGATCTTGTGCACATCCACTTACGATGAAAAGAAATGTAAGTAAAAAAGAAAACCATCTTCGCATTACATCATCGCCTCCATGTATATTGAAATACCCGCATGTGTATTTTAGCTTATTTTTTCGGTTTCTTCAAACGTTTCGACACCATTGTCATGTTTATATGTAGTACAATAGGAAAAAAGGTTTACATAGAAAGAAGGAGAGAAAATGTGCGGATCTATCATTGACTTGATTGGAAATACGCCAATTGTGAAGCTCAATCGTGTCGTTTTTCCAAATGGTGCAAGTGTATATATGAAACTTGAATCGTTTAATCCTGGTGGAAGTGTAAAAGATCGTGCGGCTAGACGAATGATTGAGCGAGCAGAACAAGAAGGTAAAATTGCCCCTTTTCAAAGCACGATCATTGAGCCAACATCAGGCAATACAGGAATTGGGTTAGCGATGGTATGCGCAGCAAAAGGTTATCGTTGCATCATTACGATGCCAGATAATGCGACAAAGGAACGTGTCAATTTATTAAAAGCATACGGAGCGGAAGTGCACTTAACTCCTGCATCTTTGCGTATGCAAGGAGCTATTGATGAAGCATATCGACTTGCTGAGAGCATTCCACATAGTTTCATTCCCATGCAATTTGAAAATAAAGCAAATCCAGATGCCCATCGAGCGAGTACAGCGCTTGAAATTATAGAAGCATTTCCAGAAGGAATTGATGCGTTTGTACTTACGGCAGGAACAGGGGGAACGGTAACAGGAACAGGGGAAGAGTTGAAGAAAAAGTTCCCTAATTTACATATTTATGTAGTTGAGCCGTACGGATCTCCTGTATTATCAGGTGGACAGCCGGGATCACATAAAATTCCAGGCACTGGACCAGGATTTATCCCTCGTATTTTAAACCGAAACGTATATGATGATATTTTGCTTGTCAAAGATGAAGAGGCACAAACGATGGCGCGCCGATTGGCATCAGAAGAAGGAATTTTAGTAGGGGCTTCAGCCGGGGCAGCTGCTTTTTGTGCAGTTCAAGTGGCGCGAACTCTCCCGAAAGATGCACGTGTGCTTTGTATGGCACCAGATACAGGAGAGCGATACTTGTCATCCGATTTATTTAGCGGATAAGAGAAAGAAAAAATGTCGAGGATATAAAATAAAAAGGAAGTGATTGTATGTTTCAAGAAGAAGTGAAAACAATAGGCGGCCTTCGCCTTCATGTCATTCCAACAAAAAAATATAAAACGAATACGCTCGTGTTAAAGATGAAAGCTCCATTATGCGAACAAGATATAACGATGCGTGCGCTCGTTCCGTATGTGCTACAAAATGCTACAGAGCGACATCCTTCCATGAAGGAGTTTCGTACATATTTAGATGAATTATACGGTGCGACGTTACAAGTAGATTTGGCGAAAAAAGGGGAACATCATGTAATTACGATCCGAATGGATGTGGCAAACGAAAAATTTTTAGGCGATACATCTCCACTACTGCGCGAAGCGTTGACGCTCTTTAGCGATATGGTGTTTCGTCCGCTTACTGAGCAAGGTGGATTTTCTGTTGCCATCGTTGAGCAAGAAAAACGAGCATTAAAACAAAAAATACAATCGTTGTTTGATGATAAAATGAGATATGCTCAACATCGACTCATTGAAGAGATGTATAAAGGTTCGCCTTATGCTCTCGATGTTCACGGTAAACTGAATGATGTTGATACAATTGATGCTAAACGTTTATATAAACATTACGAGCACATGTTAAAACACGATGAAATAGACTTATACATTGTCGGAGATGTGACGCTAACGGATGTAGAACATGGTGTTGCTGAGCGTTTTTCACTAGAGGCTCGTCCTTTGCGTTCGATTGAAACGACAACGTTAGCGAAACGAACAAATGTGCAAGAAGTTATAGAAAAACAAGATGTGAAGCAAGGAAAGCTACATCTTGGCTATCGAACAAATACGACATATAACGATGCGGATTACAATGCGTTACAAGTATGGAATGGGATCTTTGGTGGGTTTGCCCATTCAAAATTGTTTATGAATGTGCGAGAAAAGGCGAGTTTAGCTTATTATGCAGCTTCGCGTATCGAAAGTCATCAAGGAATGATGATGGTGATGGCAGGCATTGAACCGAGCAATTATGAGCGTGCACTTGAAATTATTCATGCTCAGGCGGAAGCGATGCGCAATGGGCAATTTAGCGATGAGGAAATCACTCAAACAAAAGCAGTCATTCGTAATCAACTGTTAGAAACGGTTGATACAGCGCGGGGAATGATTGAGATCTCTTATCATAACGTTATTGCAACACGACAACGCCCATTAGCTGAATGGTTAGAAGGGATCGAAAAAGTGACGCGTGAAGATGTTGTTCGTGTAGGTAAAAAAATTGAATTAGATACCATTTATTTTTTAACGGAGAAGGAAGGTGAGAAACAATGAAGGTCATTCGCTATGATCAGTTACAAGAACAATTATTTTATGAGCGGTTAAACAACGGATTAGATGTTTATATTTTACCGAAAAAGGAATTTAATAAAACATATGCAACATTTACAACGAAATACGGTTCAGTGGATAACTATTTTACTCCGTATGGAAAAACGAGTATGAAAAAAGTGCCGGATGGTATCGCCCATTTTTTAGAGCATAAATTGTTTGAAAAAGAAGACGGTGATGTATTTCAAACGTTTAGCAAACAAGGAGCATCTGCGAATGCTTTTACATCGTTTACACGCACGGCCTATTTATTTTCTAGCACGACAAATCTAGAGAAAAACTTAGAAACTTTACTCGATTTTGTCCAAGAACCATATTTCACAGAGCAAACAGTTGAAAAAGAAAAAGGGATTATCGCCCAAGAAATTCGTATGTATGACGATCATCCAGATTGGCGTTTGTATTTTGGAACAATTGAGAGCATGTATCACAATCATCCTGTAAAAATTGATATTGCAGGAACGGTGGAGTCCATTTCACATATTACAAAAGATTTATTGTATGAATGTTATGAGACGTTTTATCACCCGAGTAATATGTTATTGTTTGTTACCGGTCCGGTTGATCCATTGACTATACTCGAACAAATACGGAATAATCAAACAAAAAAAACATTCCGTTCACCGAAAGAGATTGAGCGCTTTCGGTATGAAGAGCCAACACATGTCGCACGCAAGAAACATGTCATTGAAATGAACGTACAGACACCAAAATGCCTTGTTGGCATAAAAGCAAAACATATATATGCAAAGGGGAAAGAAAAATTAAAACATGAATGTGCGATGGGACTATTGCTTGATTATTTATTTGGAAAAAGTTCACCACACTATGAGTGGTTATATCAACAAGGATTAATTGATGAAACATTTATGGTCGATTATACAGAAGAAAGTGATTTTGGATTTGGTTTAATTGGTGGCGACACATCGCAACCGGATCAATTAGCGGAAGAAATTCAGCGTATTCTTGTACAGTTTTCCGATATTGAAGATGAACAAGTAGAGCGGATGAAAAGAAAAAAAATCGGATCATTTCTACGATCGTTGAACTCGCTTGAGTATATTGCGAATCAGTTCACTCGTTACGCATTCGATGAAATGAGTTTATTCGATGTCGTAAGGACGTTACAATCATTGACATCGGATGATATAAAAGCAGTTGCCCGCGAATGTTTTATGCATGAACAGTTCACAGTATGTCAAGTTGTCCCGAAAAGGTGAAGGAAGATGAAATATGCGTTAATTACAGGAGCAAGCGGAGGGATTGGGCAAGCCATTGCCCGACAACTTGCGAAAGATGGATATGGCTTGTATTTGCATTACTATAAAAATGAGCAATCCATCCAATCTTTAATGAAAGAATTATCAACAAAAACATATGCCATCCAATCAGATTTATCCCATCCTTCAGGGGTAGATGTGTTAGTATCTTCCGTCTTCCATCCGCTTGACGTCATCGTCCATAACAGTGGGATGAGTGCTTATGGCTTGGTGACGGATATGGATGACGAACAAGTAGAGCGAATGGTGCAATTGCATGTAACAAGTCCATTTTTACTGACAAAACGATTGTTGCCTTCTATGATTCAACAACGTCACGGGCAAATTGTTGTTATTTCATCGATCTGGGGACTCACAGGGGCGTCATGCGAAGTATTGTATTCGATGGTGAAGGGGGCACAAAATACGTTTGTTAAAGCGTTAGCGAAAGAAGTTGCGCCGAGTGGTATACGAGTAAACGCTGTTGCTCCAGGAGCCATTGATACACCGATGCTTCATGAGTTTACTGAAGAAGAGTTAGAAGCGTTAACGAATGAAATTCCAATTGGGAGAATCGGAAAACCAGAAGATGTAGCAAAAGCGGTGTCATTTTTAATCTCTGACTATGCATCGTATATTACGGGTCAAATTTTATCCGTCAATGGTGGTTGGTATTGTTAAGCAAGCATAATTTTTTATTTCATGAGGCAAACTGTTCTTGAAACGAATTTCAAGGAGGTTTGCATATGTCTGTTCTTGATAATTTTGAGCAATGGAAAAGCTTTTTAGCTGATCGTCTTCATCAAGCAGAAGCTCAAGGAATGAGCCAACAAGTTATTTCAGATATCGCTTATCAGATTGGAGATTATTTAGCGAAACAAGTCGATCCGAAAAATCCGGAAGAGCGTGTACTTGCTGATTTATGGCATGTGGCGAATGAGCAAGAGCAACATGCGATTGCGAACATGATGATCAAGCTTGTGCAAAATAAATAAGCGATATAAGCAAGCTGGTGATATTCGCCAGCTTGTTTTACTATGTTTATCTGTTCACAAAAAACAGTTGTCTGTCCTTTTCATTCTCGCATTCAGATGGTAAAATAAACATACATGCGTGTTTCGACAAAGTGTTGCTTCAATGATCGTATCGTGTAACGTAAAGGGGAGAAGGGGTATATGGAGAAAAAAGAATGGTATTTAGAATATGAAATACATATGAATCGTCCGGGATTGTTAGGGGATATTGCATCGCTTCTTGGCATGTTGTCCATTAACATCGTCACGATTAACGGAGTGGATCATTCACGTAGAGGCATGCTTTTGCTATGTAAAAGTCATGAACAAATTGAACGACTACAATCGATTTTAGCAACGATGGAAGATATCACGGTAACAAAGTTGCGTGAACCAAAGCTTCGAGACCGTCTTGCTGTTCGGCATGGGCGCTACATTCAGCGCGATGCTGATGATAAAAAAACGTTCCGTTTTGTTCGAGATGAATTAGGTTTGCTCGTCGATTTTATGGCGGAGCTATTTAAACAAGAAGGCCACAAGTTAATTGGCATTCGCGGTATGCCGCGTGTTGGAAAAACGGAATCCATTGTAGCTGCGAGCGTATGCGCGAATAAACGTTGGTTATTTGTTTCTTCTACGTTAATTAAGCAAACGATTCGCAGTCAGCTTATTGAAGATGAGTATAGCGAAAATAATGTCTTTATTATTGATGGAATTGTATCAACACGTCGTTCAAACGAGCGGCATTGGCAGCTTATTCGTGAGTTGATGCGATTACCAGCAACAAAAGTAATTGAACATCCTGATATTTTTGTAAGGCATACGGAATATAAATTGGATGATTTTGATTATATTATCGAATTGCGTCATGATGCAGATGAGGAAATTACGTATGATCTCGTTGACCAATCCTCTTTCTTTGGTAACGACGGTTTTTCAAATATCGATTTTTAAAGATGGAAGGTGTTTCCGTTGACAGAGTTAGGGAAGCTTTTAAAAGAAGCGAGAGAACAGCGCAATATGAGTTTAGATTATTTACAAGAAATCACTAAAATTCAAAAGCGATATTTAATTGCAATTGAACAAGGAAATTATGTCATTATGCCAGGGAAGTTTTATGTCCGGGCATTTATTCGTCAATATGCGGAGGCGGTCGGTCTTAATCCGGATGAGCTGTTTGAACAATATGCAAATGAAATTCCGAATGCTCAACAAGAAGAACTTCCAGGCGAGTTGTCTCGTGTTAAATCGCGACAACTATCAGAACAAGGTGAAAAAGTACTTGATGTCCTTCCGAAAATTTTAATTGGTATGCTAGCTGTTGGCGTAGCAGTTGTTCTTTGGTTTTTCTTTCAAAATAGAACGGTGAACGAACAGCCCCAAGAGCAAGTGATTGATGAAAAGACAGAATTCGAGCAGTCTGAGCAAGCGACCGAGCAACAACCTGAAAAACAAAATGAACAAAAACTAGAAAAGGAAAAAGAACAACAAGAACAATCATCGAAAGCAATGGTCGAAGTATTGGAAACGAATGGTCGAAAATCGACGCTTGAAGTGATAGGGGAACAGTTGATTATTGACATTGTAACAAAGGGCGATGCTTGGATTGAAGTAAAAAACGGGAAGGGAAAAGCATTTGCACGCAAAATGATGTACGCAAATCAAGCTGAAACGTTCGATTTGACGAACGAAACAGAGGTGCTGTTAGTTATCGGACAAACATTAAATACAGAAGTGAAAATAAATGGACAAACACTTCAATACCCTGTGAATCCAAGTGATCACGTACGCCAAGATATTACGATTATTTATAAAAAACAGTAATGTTGTATGATGTGTTGGAGGTTAGTACTGTGAATATACCGAATCAAATTACGATTGCACGAATGCTACTCATTCCTTTTTTCCTTATTTTTTTGTTGGCACCAATTGATTTAGGGATGATTCAAATTGGGACGGAACAGTTGCCAATGACACACGTTGTTGCTGCGCTTATTTTTATTATTGCATCAACAACAGATTGGGTTGATGGATATTATGCACGAAAATATGGGTTGGTAACAAATTTAGGAAAATTTCTTGATCCGCTTGCAGATAAATTACTTGTGTCTGCTGCGCTCATTGCGCTCGTTCAATTGGAGTTGGCGCCAGCGTGGATGGTCATTGTTATCATTAGTCGTGAATTTGCAGTAACGGGATTGCGACTCGTGTTAGCTGGAGAAGGTGAAGTTGTAGCAGCCAATATGCTTGGGAAAATTAAAACGTGGACGCAAATTATAGCAATTGCTGCCCTTCTTTTGCATAATATTCCTTTCTCCTTGTTGTCGTTTCCGTTTGCGGATATTTCCTTATGGATCGCACTCATTTTCACGATTTGGTCAGGATGGGACTATTTCGCAAAAAATAAACATGCATTTCGTCATTCAAAGTAAATAAAAAGGGGATGGGAGAAAGATGAAGGCGGAAATCATTGCGGTCGGCTCGGAGCTTTTACTTGGTCAAATTACGAATACAAATGCCCAATTTTTATCGCAACAATTAGCTGAAATAGGGATAGATGTATATTACCATACGGTTGTTGGGGATAATCCTCAAAGACTTATACATGCGATTGAAATGGCTAAGCAACGCTCGAATTTGATTATTTTTACAGGAGGACTTGGGCCAACAAAGGACGATTTAACAAAAGAAACGATTGCGAAGATGCTGAATAAATCACTTGTCTTAGATGAAGAAGCATGGCGTTCCATTTGTGATTATTTTTCGAAAACAAATCGCCCGATGTCTCCTAACAACCGAAAACAGGCGCTTGTGTTGGAAGGAAGTTGTGTGCTAAAAAATGAACATGGGATGGCTCCTGGCATGGCAATTACTGTTGACCATATCACATATATGCTTCTCCCAGGGCCACCGAAAGAAATGAAACCGATGTTCATAAAATATGGACGTCCTTTTTTATTGCAAAAACTTCATGTTCGCGAAAAAATCGTATCGCTCGTTTTGCGCTTTTTTCATATCGGTGAATCACAACTAGAAGCAGAAATAGAAGATTTGATTGATGCGCAAACAAATCCAACGATCGCTCCACTTGCGTCTGATGGTGAAGTGACTCTTCGCTTAACAGCGAAGCATGAACGCGAAGAAGAAGCGAAGCGAATGATTAACGAGGTAGAGCAAAAAATTTTAGCACGCGTGCGTCCTTATTTTTACGGTTACAACGATGAAACGTTGTTTAGTAAACTGTTAGCTACATTAAAAACAAAGAATAAGACGCTTGCTGTTGCTGAGAGTTTAACGGGAGGATTGTTTTTAGAGGGAATGACTGCACTTCCGACAGCTTCTTCAGTTATAGCGGGAGGAGTTGTATGTTATACGAATGAAATAAAGGAAAATGTACTTCATGTGCCGAAAGAAATATTACAAACAGAGGGAGCAGTAAGTGAACGGTGCGCCCAATTGTTGGCAGAAAACGTTCGAAAGCTTTGCCGAAGCGATATTGGAATTAGCTTCACAGGTGTCGCAGGACCAAGTGAATTGGAAGGAAAACGAGTAGGAACGGTTTGGATTGGGATAGCGACTGAGCAAAGGACGAAAACATTTCCACTGACATTATCTGGTGATCGTCAAGCCATTCGGATGCGGGCAGCGAAATACGGTTGTTATTATTTACTACAACTGCTACATTGATTTACGAACATTTATTCGTTTTTTTCTTGGCAAATAAACATAAAACATGTATAGTAATAAGTAGCAGTGACTGCTTTATTTCTCACAAGCAAAAGGAGGAGTTTCTTTGAACGATCGTCAAGCAGCTTTAGAACAAGCGTTAAAGCAAATTGAGAAACAGTTTGGAAAAGGTTCCATTATGAAGCTAGGGGAGCAAACAGATCGACAAATTTCGACTGTATCGAGTGGCTCTCTTGCACTTGATATTGCGCTCGGAGTAGGAGGATATCCGCGTGGACGTATTATTGAAATTTATGGTCCGGAATCCTCGGGGAAAACAACAGTTGCTCTTCACGCCATTGCTGAAGTACAAAAGCAAGGTGGTCAAGCAGCGTTTATTGATGCAGAACATGCCCTAGATCCTGTTTATGCTGAGAAGTTAGGTGTGAATATTGATGAATTGTTGCTTTCACAACCGGATACAGGAGAGCAAGCATTAGAAATTGCGGAAGCGCTTGTACGCAGTGGAGCAGTTGACATTATTGTTATTGACTCCGTTGCTGCCCTTGTTCCAAAAGCGGAAATTGAAGGGGAAATGGGCGATGCTCACGTTGGATTACAGGCACGACTCATGTCTCAAGCGCTACGAAAACTATCTGGTGCGATTAACAAATCTAAAACAATTGCTATTTTTATTAACCAAATAAGGGAGAAAGTAGGGGTTATGTTTGGAAACCCGGAGACAACTCCTGGCGGTCGTGCATTGAAGTTTTATGCGTCTGTTCGTTTAGAAGTGCGTCGTGCTGAACAAATCAAGCAAGGTAACGACATGGTTGGAAATAAAACGAAAATTAAAGTCGTGAAAAACAAAGTAGCGCCACCATTTAAAACAGCAGACGTAGATATTATGTATGGGGAAGGAATTTCAAAGGAAGGTGAAATCATTGATATGGGTGCTGAGCTCGACATTATTCAAAAAAGCGGTGCTTGGTATTCATACAAAGATGAACGATTAGGACAAGGGCGCGAAAATGCCAAACAATTTTTAAAAGAAAACCCACATATCATGGAAGAAATTGCTCGTGAAATTCGTCAACATTATGGCATTACAACAGGTGTATCAGCAACACCTGTGCGTGAAGATGACTTGGACTTTTTAGAGTAAAAAGAGGCACGTTGTGTCTCTTTTTGTTTTATTTTGTAATTTGAACCATATGAAACGCTTTCCCACAATGACAAGCCTTGACAATATGAAAGGTCACCTTTAAAATGTACATGTATATTTGACAATTTTGAAGTGTATGTTGAATGGTTGCAATGTACATGCCGACATTGATGAAGTAACGAATTTATAGCAAGAGGAGGTGAGGACAATGGGTGAAACGATCATCTCCGCTTTGCTTGCCCTAGTCGTCGGTGCAGTTGTTGGCTTTTTTGTTCGTAAATCCATTGCCGAGGCAAAAATTGGTGGTGCACAAGCAGCTGCCAAGCAAATGATCGAAGAAGCGAAACGAGAAGCAGACGCATTGAAAAAAGAGGCTCTCCTTGAAGCAAAGGATGAAATTCACAAACTTCGTGTGGAAGCAGAACGAGAAATTCGCGAACGAAGAAGTGAATTACAAAAACAGGAAAATCGTTTGTTACAAAAGGAAGAGAATCTCGATCGAAAGGACGAATCTTTAAATAAACGAGAGGCGTTGCTTGAGAAAAAAGAGAATTCTCTCAATGAAAGACAACAGCATATTGAAGAGATGGAAAGCAAAGTGGAAGAACTCGTTCGAAAAGAACAAGCAGAACTTGAGCGTATTTCTAACTTGACGCGTGAGGAAGCACGGCAAATCATTTTAGAGCGTGTAGAGAAAGAACTTTCTCATGAAATCGCGCTTATGGTCAAAGAAGCAGAGACGAAAGTGAAAGAAGAAGCTGATAAAAAAGCAAAAGAAATTTTATCGCTTGCTATTCAACGCTGTGCTGCTGATCATGTAGCAGAAACGACTGTATCTGTTGTGAACTTGCCAAATGACGAAATGAAAGGTCGTATCATTGGTCGCGAAGGGCGTAACATTCGGACGCTAGAAACGCTAACGGGAATCGATTTAATTATCGATGATACACCAGAAGCGGTAATTTTATCCGGATTTGACCCAATTCGTCGCGAAACGGCTAGACTTGCTTTAGATAAGCTTGTTCAAGACGGGCGTATTCATCCGGCGCGAATTGAAGAAATGGTCGAAAAAGCGAGAAGAGAAGTGGATGAGCATATTCGTGAAGTTGGAGAGCAAACAACGTTCGAAGTTGGTGTTCACGGATTGCATCCAGATTTAATTAAAATTTTAGGGCGATTGAAGTTCCGTACAAGCTATGGACAAAATGTCCTTAAACATTCGATGGAAGTCGCATACTTAGCTGGCTTAATGGCAGCTGAGTTAGGAGAAGATGAGATGCTTGCAAGACGAGCAGGTCTTCTTCATGACATCGGAAAAGCTGTTGACCACGAAGTAGAAGGAAGCCATGTTGAAATTGGTGTAGAGTTAGCAACTAAATATAAAGAGCATCCGGTTGTCATTAACAGTATCGCTTCCCATCATGGTGATACGGAGCCAACGTCTATTATTGCTGTTCTTGTCGCTGCTGCAGACGCGTTATCAGCCGCTCGACCAGGTGCTCGTAGCGAAACATTAGAAAACTATATTCGTCGCCTTGAAAAGCTTGAAGAGATTGCTGAGTCATATGAAGGGGTTGAAAAATCATATGCTATTCAAGCAGGGCGCGAAATTCGTATTATGGTCAAGCCAGACCTGATTGATGACTTGGAAGCGCATCGTTTAGCACGTGATATTCGAAAGCGCATTGAAGAAGAGCTTGATTACCCAGGTCATATTAAAGTTACTGTCATTCGTGAAACGCGGGCTGTGGAATATGCAAAATAAAAGCTACTCCTCATATGGGGTAGCTTTTTCGTATTGATAAACGTTTTATTTTGTGCGAAACTGAAAAATAGAAATCATGAGTATAGAAAGGGTAATACGATGAAAATATTATTTATCGGTGATGTTGTTGGACAGCCGGGGAGAAAAATGGTTGATGAATACGTCCCGAAACTAAAGGCAAAATATAAGCCACATGTGATTGTTGTTAACGGCGAAAATGCTGCTGGTGGGAAAGGGATGACCGAAAAAATATATCGCCGTTTTTTAGAGATGGGAGTACATGTGGTGACGCTTGGAAATCATTCGTGGGATAATCGTGAAATTTTCGAATTTATTGATCAAGCGAAAGTACTTGTCCGTCCGGCAAATTTTCCAGCAGGTACACCTGGAAAAGGGATTGTGTTTATTCAAGTAGAGGGATATGAAGTCGCGGTAATCAATTTGCAAGGAAGAACGTTTTTGCCAGCAATTGATTGCCCATTTAAAAAAGCAGATGAATTAGTAGAAATGGCGCTTGCGCGGACTCCTGTGATTCTCGTTGATTTTCATGCGGAAGCAACGAGCGAGAAACAAGCGATGGGATGGTATTTAGACGGTCGAGTAAGTGCTGTTGTTGGCACGCATACACACGTTCAAACGGCTGACTCACGCATTTTGCTAAACGGAACGGGTTATATTACCGATGTCGGTATGACGGGACCTTATGACGGGGTTTTGGGAGTGGATCGTGAAGCAGTATTGCGCAAATTTTTAACGGGCTTACCTGTTCGTTTTGAAGTCACCACAGGACGCGCGCAGTTGAATGCTGTGCTCATTGAGGTAGATGAAAAAAGCGGAAAAACGAAATCGATTCAACGGATTATGATTAATGACGATCACCCATATTTCGACTAGTTCCTCTTTTAAGATTTTTCAGAAAAATTTCATATGGTAGCAGGAATACAGGCAAACAGGGATGAATATATAATGAACAGTACAACTTTTTTACAAGCAATTGTTAGAAACGAGGAGGAGCTAGAAATGGAAATATTAAAAGTTTCAGCAAAGTCTAATCCTAATTCCGTAGCTGGTGCACTTGCAGGCGTGTTGAGGGAGCGCGGTGCAGCCGAAATTCAAGCAATTGGCGCAGGTGCATTAAATCAAGCCGTTAAGGCAGTAGCAATCGCGCGAGGATTCGTAGCACCGAGCGGAGTTGATCTCATTTGTATTCCTGCATTTACGGACATTCAAATTGATGGAGAAGAGCGGACAGCAATTAAACTCATTGTTGAGCCGCGTTAATACGCATAAACCTGTTTGCTTGTTAAGCAAACAGGTTATTTTTGTAATTTGATCATTTATTAGCTATAAAAAAGTGAAGCCCTATTTTTTTACGGAGGGATCGTTGTGCGTATATTTGACGCTCATTGTGACGTTTTATATCAATTATTTTGTGACCAAGATGTATCGTTTGAACGCAGTCCGTCGTTACATGTAACGTACGATGGATTAAAGCAGGCAGGTATAACTGTACAAGGATTTGCTATTTATATCCCAAAACATGTAAGGCCTGAGTCACGTTTTTTCGTAGCTTTAGAGATGATTGATTATTTTTATGAGAAGGTTGTGTCACAGCCAAATATGAAAGTTGTTCGTTCAAAAAAAGAAATTGATCAATTACAACCAAATGAAATTGGCGCCATGCTCACATTAGAAGGATGTGAAGCCATTGGTGAAAGTTTAACGCAACTGCGTACACTTCTTCGACTTGGTGTTCGTTCTGTCGGTTTAACGTGGAATGATGCAAATATGGTAGCGGATGGGGCACTCGAGCAACGGGGGGGAGGTTTAACGAAATTCGGGAAAGAAGTTGTTCATTTATTGAACGAACAACAATGCTGGACAGATGTGTCACATTTAAGTGAACGAGCGTTTTGGGATGTCATTGAATTGGCTCATTATCCGATTGCTTCACATTCAAATGCGTACACGCTTTGCCCGCATCCGCGCAATTTGCGTGATGATCAAATTGAAGCGCTGATTAAGAAAAATGGGGTCATTGGTGTGACGTTTGTTCCACAATTTTTACGTCATGACACGCAAACGACGACGGTAACAGATGTATTGCGTCATATCGACCATATTTGTTCGTTAGGTGGGGAAAATCATATTGGCTTCGGATCTGATTTTGATGGCATTTTTGAAACAGTCGATCAATTGGCGAATGTTTCCCATTACACTCATTTCATTGACGAGTTGCTAAAACATTTTAAAGAAGAGCAAGTGAGAAAATTTTTGTTTTGCAATTTTTATGAGCGAATTCCTCAATAAAAAATCGGAAGAAAAATTCACATTTTTGTAACAAATATGTTGCAATTTTTTTGCAATAGGGCTAGAATGAAAGCGTTTAGTATATGAAATTTTTCAAAAAATTTATTAAGCGAAATGGTAGAGCTTTTTTTGGAAAAGTGCTACACTTATAATCGTACAATGTTACGTCACAATTGATGGAACTTTAAAGGGGTGTAAGACATGATTAGTCAACTTTCATGGAAAGTTGGAGGACAACAAGGGGAAGGTATTGAAAGTACGGGAGAGATATTCTCCATTGCGCTCAACCGACTAGGCTACTATTTATACGGTTATCGCCACTTTTCATCTCGAATTAAAGGTGGTCACACGAACAATAAAATTCGTGTCAGCACAACACAAGTTCGTTCGATTGCCGATGATCTTGATATATTAGTAGCTTTTGACCAAGAGACAATTGATTTTAACTTTCACGAGTTGCGTCAAGGCGGGATCGTCATCGCAGACGCCAAGTTTAATCCGACGATTCCAGATGAGTCAAGAGCTACGTTGTATGCGGTTCCATTTACAGATATCGCAACAGAATTAGGAACAGCTTTAATGAAAAACATGGTTGCAGTCGGAGCTTCCAGCGCAGTGCTCGGTCTCGATATTAGCGTATATGAAGGGGTCGTTCAGGAGATTTTCGGTCGCAAAGGCGAACAAGTCGTTGCTAAAAACATGGAAGCGATCAGAGCGGGCGCTCAGTTTATGCGTGAACAACTTGGTGACAACATTCAATTAATGCAACTTGATAAGGCAGATGGCAAAAAGAGAATGTTTATGATTGGAAACGACGCGATTGCGCTTGGTGCACTTGCTGGTGGCGCTCGTTTCATGGCGGCTTACCCAATTACGCCAGCATCTGAAATTATGGAATACTTAATTAAAAAACTTCCACAGTTCGGTGGCACTGTCATTCAAACAGAAGATGAAATCGCAGCTTGTACGATGGCTATTGGCGCAAACTATGCGGGTGTACGTACGTTGACAGCTTCAGCTGGTCCTGGTCTTTCGCTTATGATGGAAGCGATCGGATTAGCTGGAATTACAGAAACACCAATTGTCATTGTTGATACGCAACGCGGTGGTCCAAGCACAGGTCTTCCGACAAAACAAGAGCAGTCAGATTTAATGGCAATGATTTACGGTACGCACGGAGAGATTCCGAAAGTTGTCATGGCGCCAAGTACTGTGCAAGAAGCTTTTTACGATATGGTTGAAGCGTTTAATATTGCAGAAGAGTATCAATGTCCAGTCATTGTTTTAACAGACTTGCAACTTTCGTTAGGTAAGCAAACCGTTGAGCCGCTAGAATATGATAAACTTGAAATTCGTCGTGGCAAGCTCGTAACAGGGGAGCTTCCTGAAATTCCAGACAAAGGTTGTTTTAAACGATATGAAGTGACAGAAGACGGCGTGTCACCGCGTGTATTGCCTGGAATGAAAAATGGTATTCATCATGTCACAGGCGTTGAGCACGATGAAACAGGTCGTCCTTCTGAAGTAGCAGCGAATCGTATTGCGCAAATGGATAAGCGTTTACGCAAACTAAAACATATTCAATTCCCGACACCAGTTCATAAACATGTGAAGCATGAGGAAGCGGATTTATTAATCGTTGGGTTTAACTCAACGCGTGGGGCAATTGAAGAGGCGATGGAACGTTTGGAGCGCGATGGCATCAAAGTAAACCATGCACACGTTCGTCTCATTCATCCGTTCCCAACTGAAGAAATGTTGCCGCTTGTGCAATCAGCGAAAAAAGTTGTTGTTGTTGAAAATAACGCAACAGGACAACTTGCCAACATTTTGAAAATGAACGTTGGACATGCTGAGAAAGTATTTAACGTGTTGAAATATGATGGCAACCCGTTCTTACCGCACGAAGTTTATACAAAATGCAAGGAGTTGTTTTAAACATGGCGACATTTAAAGATTTTCGAAATAACATTAAACCGAACTGGTGTCCAGGTTGTGGTGACTTTTCCGTGCAAGCAGCCATTCAACGCGCAGCTGCCAACGTTGGACTTGAACCACATGAACTTGTTGTTGTATCTGGAATTGGTTGTTCCGGGCGTATTTCTGGTTACATTAATTCATATGGTTTCCACGGTGTTCACGGTCGGGCACTTCCAATTGCCCAAGGGGTGAAAATGGCCAATCGTGACTTGACTGTCATTGCTGCTGGTGGTGACGGTGATGGATTTGCGATCGGAATGGGACATACGATTCATGCGATTCGTCGTAATATCGATATTACGTACATCGTCATGGACAACCAAATTTACGGTTTAACAAAAGGTCAAACATCACCGCGTAGTGAAGTGGGTTTTAAAACGAAAAGTACGCCACAAGGGTCAGTTGAACCAGCATTGTCGATTATGGAAATGGCGTTAACTGCAGGAGCAACGTTCGTCGCTCAAAGCTTTTCTAGCGACTTAAAAGAATTGACGCAATTAATTGAAGAAGGAATGAAGCATAAAGGATTTTCGCTCATTAACGTATTTAGCCCTTGCGTCACATACAATAAAGTGAACACATACGATTGGTTTAAAGACAATTTAACGAGTTTAAGCTCTATTGAAGGATACGATCCTTCAAATCGTGAAATGGCGATGCAAACGTTAATGAAACATAAAGGACTCGTTACAGGGCTTATTTATCAAAATAAAGAGCGTAAATCATATCAAGATCTTGTACCAGGTTATAGCGAAAAACCACTGACAGAAGCGGATTTAACAATTAGTAAAGAAAAATTTGAACAACTTGTGGCAGAATTTATGTAAGAAAGGAAAGAGGGTGGTGAAAGCCATCCTCTTTTTTATGGAAAAACATTGTTTAAAAGTCCGGAAAATAATATACTATGTTAGTGTGCACGTACGAATAAAAGAAAGGAGAAATAACAATGAATGAAAAACAACGTTTACAGTACACAGCACAAATTGAACCCGATCATCCAACGGACAAAAAATCCGCTTTGGATGAAAATTTGCAACGTTTAAAGCAAAAAACGAGTCAAGACTATGAAAAATATTTTTCAACTGTATTTGTTCCCCCATCTTTGAAAGAGGCGAAAAAACGAGGAAAAGAGGAAGTGAAATACCATAAAGATTTTTCGATTCCAGAAGAATTTCGTGGCATGGGGAACGGTCGAAAATTTTACATCCGCACGTACGGCTGTCAAATGAATGAGCACGATACAGAAGTGATGGCTGGAATTTTTATGGCGCTTGGTTATGAACCGACGGATCGTCCAGAAGATGCAAACGTCATTTTGTTAAATACGTGTGCGATTCGTGAAAATGCGGAGAATAAAGTATTCGGAGAAATTGGTCACTTAAAGCCATTGAAGCAAAACAACCCTGATTTATTGCTTGGTGTATGTGGCTGTATGTCACAAGAAGAATCGGTCGTCAATAAAATTTTAAAACAATTCCAATACGTTGATATGATTTTCGGTACGCACAATATTCATCGTCTTCCGTATATTTTGAAAGAAGCGTACATGTCAAAAGAAATGGTTGTTGAAGTATGGTCAAAAGAAGGCGATGTCATCGAAAACTTACCAAAAGTGCGAAAAGGAAATATTAAAGCGTGGGTTAATATTATGTATGGTTGCGATAAGTTTTGTACGTACTGTATTGTCCCATATACACGTGGTAAAGAGCGTAGCCGCCGTCCAGAAGATATTATTCAAGAAGTACGTCACTTAGCCGCACAAGGATATAAAGAAATTACTCTTTTAGGACAAAACGTGAATGCGTATGGAAAAGACTTTACCGATATGAAATATGGTCTTGGTGATTTAATGGATGAGTTGCGTAAAATTGATATTCCACGTATTCGCTTCACAACAAGCCATCCACGTGATTTTGATGACCGCTTAATCGAAGTGTTAGCGAAAGGTGGAAATTTAGTGGAACACATTCACTTGCCGGTTCAATCGGGAAGTAGTGAAGTGTTAAAAATGATGGCACGTAAATATACACGTGAACAATATTTAGAGCTTGTTCGCAAAATTAAAGAAGCGATTCCTGGTGTAGCGCTCACAACAGACATTATTGTCGGTTTTCCAAATGAAACAGATGAGCAGTTTGAAGAAACGTTGTCGCTATATCGTGAGGTAGAGTTCGATTCTGCATTTACGTTCATTTACTCGCCACGTGAAGGAACGCCAGCAGCAAAAATGGTCGACAACGTACCGATGGAAGTGAAAAAAGAACGTTTACAACGATTAAATGCATTAGTAAACGAAATTTCTGCGAGAAAAATGAAGGAGTACGAGGGACAAGTTGTCGAAGTATTAGTCGAAGGGGAAAGTAAAAACAATCCGGACGTTCTCGCTGGATACACACGTAAAAACAAGCTTGTTAACTTCGTTGGCCCTAAGTCAGCAATCGGTCAACTTGTAAAAGTGCGAATTACAGAGGCAAAAACGTGGACGTTGAACGGAGAAATGATAGAAGAAATGATCGAGGTGAAATAGCGTGGCGAAATATACGAAAGATGACATCGTACAAAAAGCAAAAGAATTAGCTAAAATGATCGCTGAAACAGAAGAGGTAGAGATTTTTAAACAAGCAGAAGCAAAAATTCACGAAAATGAAAAAGTGCGCACGATGATTGCTAAAATGAAATCGTTACAAAAACAAGCTGTCAACTTACAGCATTATGGAAAAATCGAAGCGCTGAAAAAAGTGGAAGCAGAAATTGACGACATTTACGAACAGCTATCAGACATTCCAATTGTAGAACAATTTAAACAATCGCAAGTAGAAATTAACGACTTATTGCAACTTGTTGCTTCCACTATTTCAAAGACGGTAACAGATGAAATTATTACATCAACGGGCGGAGATGTGCTGCGAGGGGAAACAGGAGCTCAAGTGAAACATAGCCATTGTGGCCATTGCCATTAAAGAGTCCATTTTTATGGGCTCTTTTTTATGTTTTTGTACATATTTCGAAGAAGCTGCATACAATGAACTATACGGAATGATTGTTTTTTTATGTACACTTTTAGTTTTTTCGTGCATAGGATAAAATGAACAATGCATTTTTGAGGAGGGTTTGTTTCATGTCCCAATACAGAGAAATTATTACAAAAGCGGTTGTGGGAAAAGGCCGAAAGTTTACGCAATCGACGCATACGGTTTCCGCTCAACATCGTCCAACAAGCGTGCTCGGTTGTTGGATTATTAATCATCGGTACGAAGCAAAAAAGGTAGATCGCAATGTTGAAATTCATGGCAAGTATGATGTGAACGTTTGGTATTCGTACAACGATAATACAAAAACGGAAGTGCTTACAGAGACGGTATCGTACACCGATATGATTCCGTTAAAGTATCGTAACGAAGAGCTTATTAGTGAAGAACAAGAAGTGATTGCACGCGTTGTTCAACAACCAAATTGTTTAGAATGTACGATTGCCCCAAACGGAAATAAAGTAACTGTCGAAGTAGAGCGAGAGTTTGTTGCAGAAGTCATCGGAGAAACAAAAGTACGTATTGCAGTCGTTGATACATCATCAGACGAAATAGAGGAAGATATTGAAGCGGAATTAGAACAGTTAGATGAAGAGCTTCTTCAAGAAGGGAGCAATAAAAACTAGGAAGTTTATTCTTCCTAGTTTTTATTTTTGTTATAATAATTGAAGTCAATATCTCGGAACGTTGGAGGAAAGAGCATGACTTACACACCGATGATTCAACAATATTTAGCAATTAAGTCACAATATAAAGATGCTTTTTTATTTTTTCGCCTCGGTGATTTTTATGAAATGTTTTTTGAAGATGCAATTAAAGCATCACAAGAATTAGAAATTACGCTTACAAGCCGAGATGGCGGGGGAGAAGAACGTGTACCGATGTGCGGGGTGCCTTATCATTCGGCTGCTATGTACATTGAACGTTTGATTGAGAAAGGTTATAAAGTTGCGATTTGTGAGCAAGTTGAAGATCCAAAAACGGCGAAAGGGGTAGTGCGCCGAGAAGTTGTTCAACTCATTACACCAGGAACGGTTATGGAAGGGAAGCAGCTTGAAGAGAAAGCAAACAACTATTTAACCTCATTGACGTCATTTGAAGATGGTACGTACGGACTCGCGTATACAGATTTGACAACCGGGGAAAGTCGCATCACGCTTCTTCATTCGTTTGAAGATGTGTTCAATGAAATTTATTCCATTGGCACAAAAGAAATTGTTGTTGCGACGACGTCTAAAGAACAATGTCAATCCCTACAAGAACGATATGCTCTCACGGTTTCATGTGAGGATGAAACAATGATTCCACCGTCTTGTGAATCTGTTGTTTCACATTTGAAACAAGAAAAGTTACTCGTGACGTTTGGAAGATTATTGAATTACTTAGTAAAAACACAGAAACGAAATTTGACGCATCTGCAGCCGGTCGAGCTGTATGAAGTTAATTCGCATATGAAAATCGATATGTATTCCAAACGGAATTTAGAGTTAACGGAAACGATGCGGACAAAAGGAAAAGCAGGTTCCCTTTTTTGGCTTCTTGATGAGACGATGACCGCAATGGGCGGGCGTCTACTTAAGCAATGGATTGATCGTCCGTTATTAGATCGTGAAAAAATTGAACAGCGATTGCATTTTGTTGAGCAATTTTTGATACATTATTTTGAGCGACAAGAATTACGTGAATATCTTCGCAGTGTATATGATTTAGAGCGGTTAGCTGGACGTGTGGCGTTTGGAAATGTGAACGCGCGTGATTTAGTTCAATTGAAAAAGTCGTTAAAACAAGTACCTTTCATTTCCTCACTTCTTATGCAAATTCATGATAAGCACATTCAATCATTTGCACAACAGTTAGATGCATGCGAAGAACTTGTTCAATTGTTAGAAGAAGCAATTGAAGAAAATCCCCCTCTTTCTGTGAAGGAGGGTGGAATCATTAAAGATGGTTATAACGAAACGTTGGATCGATTTCGAGATGCTAGTCGAAATGGGAAAACGTGGATTGCGCAGTTAGAAGCGAAAGAACGGGAATTAACGGGAATTAAATCGTTAAAGATTGGTTATAATCGAGTGTTTGGATATTATATCGAAGTAACAAAAGCAAATTTGCACTTATTACCGGAAGGACGATATGAACGTAAACAAACGCTAGCTAATGCCGAGCGTTTTGTGACGAAAGAGTTGAAAGAAAAAGAAGCACTTATTTTAGAAGCAGAAGAAAAAAGCATAGAATTAGAATATGAATTATTTGTTTCTATACGTGAACAAGTAAAACAATATATTGCACGTTTACAAAAATTAGCAAAAAACATGAGCCAATTAGATGTTTTACAATGTTTTGCTACTGTCAGTGAAAAATATAATTACTGTAAACCGCAGTTTTCCCACGATCGTCGTCTTGTAGTTCGACAGGGGCGACATCCTGTTGTTGAAAAAGTATTAGGATCAAATATTTATGTTCCAAACGATTGTTATATGGATGCTGAACGAGAAATGCTGCTTATTACAGGACCGAATATGTCTGGAAAAAGCACATACATGCGTCAAATTGCATTAACAGCTATTATGGCACAAATTGGTTGTTTTGTTCCAGCGGAAGAAGCGATATTACCGATCTTTGATCAAGTATTTACGCGTATTGGAGCGGCTGACGATTTAGTTGCAGGTCAAAGTACATTTATGGTTGAGATGTTAGAAGCACGTCATGCGATCGTTCACGCGACGCAAAATAGTCTTATTTTATTTGATGAGATTGGTCGTGGAACATCCACATATGACGGTATGGCGCTTGCTCAAGCCATGATCGAGTATATTCATGATCGCATTGGCGCCAAAACACTATTTAGTACTCACTATCACGAATTAACGGCACTCGAACAACGATTGCCACGCCTAAAAAATGTTCATGTGAGTGCGGTAGAAGAAAATGGTAAAGTCATCTTTTTGCATAAAATTAAAGAAGGTCCAGCGGATAAAAGCTACGGCATTCATGTAGCTCACTTAGCTAAGTTGCCGTTAGATTTGATTCAACGGGCTGAACAAATTTTATTTGAATTTGAATCAAATTCGACACCGATCATAAAAGACAAGAAAGAGAAGTTTGAGCAATTAAGCATGTTTGAAGAACGACATGACAAAGTGCGTTCGGATATATCAAAAAAAGAGAAAGAAGTGATTAAGCGTATTCAGGCGCTCGATTTACTTGATATGACACCGCTTGAAGCGATGAATAAACTATATGACATTCAAAAGCTACTAAAGTGAAAGGAGGAAAAACGTGGGGAAAATTCGCAAACTTGATGACGCGTTAGCGAATAAAATTGCAGCAGGGGAAGTTGTGGAACGCCCGGCTTCTGTTGTGAAGGAACTTGTTGAAAATGCGATTGATGCTCATAGCACGATCATTGAAGTCGAGTTAGAAGAAGCGGGATTGGCAAAAATTCGCGTGGTTGACAACGGAGATGGGTTAGAAGAGGAAGATTGTTTTTTAGCTTTCGAACGACACGCAACAAGTAAAATTAAAGAAGAAACAGATTTGTTTCGCATTCGTACACTCGGCTTTCGAGGAGAAGCGTTGCCTAGTATTGCTTCCGTTTCCCATTTAGAATTGAAGACGAGTACTGGTGAAAGATCAGGAACGTGGCTCGTTTTAAAAGGCGGGGAACTTGTGCAACATAGTCGGACGAGCAGTCGAAAAGGAACAGATATTACTGTTTCCCATCTATTTTTCAATACACCAGCTCGTCTAAAATATATGAAGACCATTCATACGGAGCTTGGTCACATTGTTGATGTGATCAATCGTCTAGCGCTTGCACATCCGCATATTTCATTTCGGTTAACACATAACGGAAAACAACTGTTTTATACGAACGGAAATGGGGATGTACGGCAAGTGTTAGCTGCGATTTACGGAATTGATATTGCAAAAAAAATGATTGCTATTCGTGCGGAGACTCTTGATTTTACAATTAACGGTTATGTTGCTTTACCTGAGGTGACGCGTGCGTCCCGGAACTATATGACGACCATCGTCAATGGACGATATATTAAAAACTATTCGTTATATAAAGCGATTGAAGAAGGATATCATACGCTTCTTCCAATTGGACGGCATCCGATTGCATTTTTAAATATTGTTATGGATCCACTTCTTGTAGATGTAAACGTTCATCCAGCCAAGTTGGAAGTGCGTTTTAGTAAAGAAGGAGAATTAAACGAACTCGTTCAACAAACGATTCGCCAAGCATTTCAAAAAAAGACGCTCATTCCCGAGATAACCATACCACGAGTGGAAAAACCGAAAACAGAACAACAAACGTTTTCGTTTGAACATATCGTGAAAGAATCCAATGGGGTGTCACCTCGTGTAACGAAGGTACATCATGATCAGGAAAAGAAAACAGAAAAGAGAATCGTTTTAGAGAGAAGTGACGAGCGTACCCGTGATCAAGATGTTAAGACACTCGATGTAGAACCTGTTGTTCCAAGTGAACATGTAATAGAAGAGATGGATCGAGAACGCATTCCGCCATTATATCCGATTGGCCAAATGCACGGGACATATATTTTAGCTCAAAATGAAAACGGGCTGTATATTATTGACCAACATGCTGCACAAGAACGAATTAAATACGAATACTTCCGTGAAAAATTAGCAAGTGTTACAAATGAGTTACAGCCTTTACTTATTCCACTGACGCTTACTTATTCATCAAGTGAGTATTTACTTATTGAAAGTTACCGCGACCAATTAGCTGCGTGCGGTGTGTTTTTAGAGCCGTTTGGTCATAACAGTTTTATTGTTCGCTCTCATCCTCAATGGTTTCCAAAAGGGGAAGAAGCAGTAATTATTGAGGAAATGATTAAGCAAGTGTTAATAATGAAAAAAGTAGACATCAAGCAACTCCGGGAAAAAGCAGCGATTATGATGAGTTGTAAACAGTCGATTAAAGCGAATCAATTTTTGCGCAACGATGAAATATTTGCATTGCTCGAGTCGTTGCGTAAAACAAGCAATCCGTTTACATGCCCGCACGGTCGTCCAATTATTATTCATTTTTCTACTTATGAACTAGAAAAAATGTTTAAACGTGTCATGTAGAAAGCGGATATTTTTCGTCCGCTTTCGAATGAAATTTTTCAAAATGAGATGATAAAATGTACAAGGTTTGTCTATAATAAATGAATGTGAATTAGAGTGGAAAGTAGTGGTATTTTATGGAAGAAAAAGTCGTTGTGTTAATTGGTCCAACGGCTGTAGGGAAAACAAAAATGAGCATAGAGTTAGCCAAGCGTTTAAACGGAGAAATTATTAATGGAGACTCGATGCAAGTATATAAAGGACTAGATATCGGAACGGCTAAAATTCGTCAAGAAGAAATGGAAGGTATTCCACATCATTTACTAAATATAAAAGAGCCGCATGAATCTTTTTCTGTTGCAGAGTTTCAGACGCTTGCTCGCTCACTTATTACAGACATTACGAGACGAGGAAAGCTTCCAATCATCGTTGGTGGTACAGGGCTATATATTCAATCTGTTATTTATGATTATCAATTTTCAGATGCACCTTCCAACAGCTTGTATCGTCAGTCGCTCGAGCGATATTCGCCTGATGAGCTGTATGAACAACTGAAACGTATAGATCCTTTAAGTGCAGAACGTATCCATCCGAATAATGTTCGCCGTGTCATACGTGCGTTAGAAATTTACCATTGCACAGGGAAAACAATGACAGAATGGCTAAAAGAACAAAAACGACAACTTGTTTACAACGTTGCACTCATTGGGTTGGCAATGGAACGAGAAAAACTATATGAACGTATTAATCGGCGAGTAGATGAAATGATTGCTCAAGGATTGATTGAAGAAGTGAAGCGATTGTATGATCAAGGTTTACACGACTGTCAAGCCATTCAAGCCATCGGTTATAAAGAGCTCTATGCACACTTGGATGGAGAAATTACGCTTGAAGAAGCGATCGAACAGTTGAAACAAAACTCCCGTCGCTACGCGAAGCGCCAACTTACATGGTTCCGCAACCAAATGCCTGTTCGATGGTTTGACATGACGGATGACACAATGTTTGAGATGCGGGTCAATGAAATTTTGCATTACATAGAAGGAAAGTTTCGCTTTCAAGCGAATATATAGACGTAATGTAGAGAGAAAAAGAGGAGGACGACGTAATGAAAAACACAATAAACATTCAAGATCAGTTTTTAAATCAATTGCGGAAGGAAGAAACGACGGTTACTGTATTTTTACTGAATGGATTTCAATTGCGTGGATTAGTGAAAGGATTTGACAATTTTACAGTGTTATTGGAAGTGGACGGAAGACAACAACTAATTTATAAACATGCGATTTCCACATTTGCACCACAAAAAAATGTGAAAATCGAGATCGAGTAACCCAAATCGCTCACCATATCGGTGGGCGATTTTTTTCATTAGGCATTTGTCACGAAATAGGCAACAACAGCGTATATTGATAAAAGAAGCAACGATGAAGGAGAGGTGACAGCGCCTTGTCAGAGTTGACGATGAAGCAAACGAAAAGTCAAATTAATATTGTGCTTAACGCAAAAAATGTCAATTACTTGCCAAAAGAAGAAGCACCTAATCGAATTGATTATCATCAACATGCGGTGCTGAAAGAAATCCAAAAAGAGCTAGATGAATTAGTTGGACTGAGTGAAGTGAAAAAATTAATTAAGGAAATTTATGCTTGGCTATATATTAATAAAGCGCGTCAAGTGAACGGATTGAAAGGAAATAAACAATCGCTTCATATGATTTTTAAAGGGAACCCAGGTACAGGGAAAACGACAGTTGCTCGCATTCTTGGGAAGTTGTTTTTAGAAATGAACGTTTTATCCAAAGGACACTTTATTGAAGCAGAACGTGCTGATTTAGTCGGTGAATACATCGGTCATACAGCGAATAAAACGCGCGATTTAATTAAAAAAGCACGCGGAGGCATTTTGTTTATTGATGAAGCTTACTCACTTGCACGCGGAGGAGAAAAAGATTTTGGAAAAGAAGCCATCGATACATTAGTAAAAGGAATTGAAGATTTTTCTGACGATTTAGTCGTAATTTTAGCCGGATATCCGGCTGAGATGGATTATTTTTTATCGTTAAACCCAGGATTGCCGTCACGTTTTCCGTTAATGCTCGAATTTCCTGATTACACAGCAGAGGAACTTGTACAAATCGCAAAACAAATGCTTCACATGAGAGAATATGAGCTTACTTCCGAAGCAGAACGAAAGCTACGTGAACATATTGAACAGCTGTTAACTGGGGGGTATCAAAGAAAGTTTAGTAACGGTCGTTACATTCGAAATTTGATTGAAAAAGCAATTCGGAAACAAGCAGTGCGCCTGTTGCATGAAGGGCGTTATGATAAAAAAGAATTGATGATTATACGAGAACGGGATCTAGTTGTTGAATGAATAGGGGAGGGGAACCTTCCTTATTTTTTATGTAAGAAAGAAGGGTTTCTTTTTTATTTTGTAGAATATAGTCTGAAAATAAAAAATATTACTTATATTAATATAAAAAGTTGAGGAGGGGTTATTTTGCATATTACAATTGGAGAACTATTTTCACAGTCTGTAAGGAAATTCCCCAAAAAAGAGGCGCTTGTTGATGTTCGTACAGGGCTTCGTTATACGTACGAAGCATGGGAAAAAGAAGTGGACCAACTTGCAAACGCTTTCTTAGGAGCGGGAGTCCGAAAAGGAGATCGCGTATCGACCGTGTTATTTAATACGGCAGAACTGGCGACTGCTTTTTTTGCGTGCGCGAAAATCGGGGCTGTCTTCAACCCGATCAACTTTCGTTTACGTTCACAAGAAATCGCTTACATTTTAGCTGATGCTACTCCAAAAATCGTGCTATTTGAACAAGCCGTTGAGCCACAAATCGCAGCCATCCATCGTGAATTTCCACATATTTCTTTTTGGGCCATTGATGGGCAAGCACCAGCATATGCAGTTTCCTATCGTGAACAAATCCAACGCGCAAATAGCGAACTTCCAGTCATCGATGTTTTTGAACATGACTTGTATGCGATTATGTACACAAGCGGAACGACAGGGCGACCAAAAGGAGTGATGCATCGACATCGCGACATGGTCGAACAAAGCTTGATTTGCAATTCCGTTATGCGCATTCGCGAAACAGAGCGGGGACTTGTCACCGCACCGATGTTTCATTGCGCAGAATTGCATTGTTGTTTCCTTCCGCGTGTTCACGCTGGAGCAACAAACGTCATCGTCCACCATTTTGATCCGAAACAAGTGTTAAGCGTCATCGAGCAAGAGCGAATTACTATATTATTTGCTGCACCGACGATGTGGAATATGCTGCTGCAAGAGAAATTGTCCGATTATGATTTATCGTCGCTTCGCATCGGATTATACGGAGCTGCTCCGATGGCGCCAGTGCTTGTGAAAGAATGCAAAGAGCGGTTAGGAATTGAATTAATTCAAGCGTACGGCATGACGGAAATGGGACCGGCGGTGACTTTCTTATACGAAGATGAGCAATTAACGAAAGCCGGGTCTGCCGGGCGCGCGTGCTTAAACCATGAAATTCGCATCGTCAAACCGCGCGAAGATGGACCGTCTGACCCAGACGACATCTTGCCGCCAGGACAAGTCGGCGAAATTATTGTCAAAGGCCCGTGCATGATGGTTGGCTACTATAACCGTGAAGATGCGACGGAAAAAGCGATGTATAAAGGCTGGTATCATTCCGGCGATTTAGGCTATATGGATGAAGAAGGGTATTTATACGTTGCCGATCGCGTCGATGACATGATTATTAGCGGAGGAGAAAACGTCTATCCGCGCGAAGTAGAAGACGTGCTTTATGAGCATGAAGGAGTGCTTGATGTCGCTGTACTTGGAGAGCCGGATGCGCTATGGGGAGAAAAAGTTGTTGCGTTTGTTGTGAAAAAAGACAACGCGCTTACCGTCGAACAATTAGAGGCGTTTTGCAAACAAAGCGACAAACTCGCGCCATACAAACGACCGCGCGCCTATTATTTCGTCGATGCACTACCACGCAATGCGAGCGGAAAAATTCAAAAGTTTTTATTGCGCGAACAAATGAAGAAAATGGCGCAATCATAGGGTGGTGACAGCATGGCAACATATTTACAGGAAGAACATCATATATTTCGTGAAGCGTTCCGTAAATTTTTACAAAAAGAAGCGTATCCGTTTTATACCGAATGGGAAAAACAAGGAATCATTCCACGGGAGTTTTGGAGGAAAATGGGGGAGAACGGCTTCCTTTGTCCGTGGGTAGACGAAACATATGGTGGATTTGGTGCCGATTTCGGCTATTCGGTCGTCATTAATGAAGAGTTAGAAAAAGTAGGGTCAAGCCTTGTCGGCATCGGCTTGCATAATGATATCGTCGTTCCGTACATCGCGTCGTACGGAACAGACGAGCAAAAGAAAAAATGGTTGCCAAAATGCGTGTCTGGGGAGTTTGTCACCGCTATTGCGATGACTGAGCCAGGAGCAGGTTCTGATTTAGCAAGTATTGCAACAACAGCAGTGAAACATGGTGACCATTATATCGTCAACGGGCAAAAAACGTTTATTACAAACGGCATTCATGCGGATTTAGTCATCGTCGTCTGCAAAACAAATCCGCAGGCCAATCCGCCGCATAAAGGCATGAGTCTCCTTGTCGTCGAACGAGAAACACCGGGATTTACACGCGGCCGGAAGCTAGAAAAAGTCGGCTTGCATGCCCAAGATACAGCCGAGTTATTTTTTAGCGACGCGAAAGTTCCGGCAGAAAACTTGCTTGGCGAAGAAGGAAAAGGTTTTTACTATTTAATGGAAAAATTACAACAAGAGCGGCTTATCGTCGCCATCGCTGCCCAAACAGCAGCAGAAGTGATGTTTGACTTAACGAAACGATATGTGAAAGAGCGTACAGCGTTTGGAAAAACGATTAGCCAATTTCAAACCGTCCAATTCCGGCTAGCGGAAATGGCAACGGAAATTGCATTAGGGCGCGCGTTTCTTGATGATATTATCGAACAGCATATTGCGGGGAAAGACGTCGTGGCCAACGTATCGATGGCGAAATGGTGGATGACGGAAATGGCAAAGCGTGTCGCTTCGGAAGGAATGCAGCTTCATGGAGGCTATGGCTATATGGAAGAATACGAAATTGCTAGACGTTATCGCGACATCCCAGTTAGTGCTATTTATGCAGGCACGAACGAAGTAATGAAAATGATCATCGCGAAACATCTCGGGCTTTAGGGGGGATTTTATTGCTGGACGGAATCAAAGTGGTTGATTTTTCTCACTACCTCCCTGGCCCATTTGCTAGCCTTCGCTTAGCGGATTTAGGAGCGGAAGTCATCAAAATTGAGCCAAAAGCAGGCGATCGGATGCGGGAGCTAGCCGACGACTGCCTGTTTGATGCGAACAATAAAAATAAAAAAAGCATAGCGCTAGATTTGAAAAATGCAGCAGATGTTCAAACGGCGCAACAGCTCATCCGCCAAGCGGACGTTGTTATCGAAAGTTTTCGCCCCGGTGTTATGAAAAAACTTGGGCTCGGCTATGAAGACGTATCCATTATGAATCCATCACTCGTATATTGTTCGATTAGTGGCTACGGTCAACATAGCCGGTATGCATCGTTTGGAAGTCATGATTTAAACTACATGGCGCTTTCAGGTGTTTTAGCCCAGCTGAAAGCGGACGGTCGCCCAATTCATCCGACGATTACGCTTGCTGATCTCATCGGGAGCATGCATGTCGTCGAACAAATTACCGCTGCGTTATATGCGCGCGAACGGACGGGGAAAGGACGTTATATAGACGTTTCCCTTGTTGATGGATTGCTTGCGATGATGACGAACCATTTTGTATTCGAGCACTATACCGGACAAAAAAATGGCATTCCGATATTAGCTGGGACAGTTGTGTCGTATCATCTGTACGAAACGAAAGACGGGCGGTACGTGGCGCTCGCGGCGCTTGAAGCGCATTTTTGGCGCAATTTTTGCGATGCAGTCGAAAAGCCTGAATGGTATGAAGGGCATTTATCAGCGGCTTGCGACGACAATCCTCTCTTTCTAGAAATAAAGCAGTTGTTTCGTTCGAAAACGTTTCAACAATGGATCGCTTTTTCTGGACAAGTCGACTGTTGTTTAACACCGGTATTAGAAACCGATGAGGCGAAAACGTGGTTTACAAGCGATACGTACCGAAAAATGATTCATATCGACAACGACCAAATCGAAGTAGCGACCCGTTACGATGAGCAGTTTTTTACGAAACGTACACGAGCCCCAAAACTAAACGAACATAAAGGAGTGGTGGTAAATGATGAACATTCCATTAAATATTGCGACAATGCTTGAACGGGCAGAAATGTTTTTTCCGAAAAAACAAGTCATTTCGCGGATGAAAAACGGGATTGTCCGCCATACGTATAAAGAAATTGGCGAGCGGACGAGAAAGCTTGCTAGTGCACTACGAACACTTGGCGTCAATACAGGAGATCGTGTTGGTACATTTGCGTGGAACCATCATCGCCATTTAGAAGCGTATTTTGCCATTCCAGGCATTGGGGCGGTGTTGCACACGATTAACATTCGCCTGTCGCCGCAACATATCGCGTATATTATTAACCACGCCAACGACCGCGTGCTATTGATTGACGACGATTTATTGCCGCTCATTGAACGGGTGAAAGACGAAATAAACGTCGAGGCGTTTATTATTATGACCGATGAGCCGACGCTTCCGGAGACGGCGCTGTCGCCTGTTTATCATTATGAGGAATTGTTACAACAAGCCGAACCGATTTCATTTGTCAAAGATATCGACGAGCATCATCCTGCTGGCATGTGCTATACGTCTGCGACAACCGGGAATCCGAAGGGCGTATTATACTCCCATCGCGGCATCGTTCTCCATAGCATGGCGCTAGGGCTTGCCGATAGTGCGGCACTATCGGAATCGGATGTGGCGCTGCCGGTCGTGCCGATGTTTCATGCGAATGCGTGGGGCTTGCCGTTTGCCGCGGTTTGGTTTGGGACGACGCTTGTTATGCCGGGGGCGGCATTTACACCGAAAATATTGGCAGAACTAATGGAACAAGAAAAAGTGACACTTGCCGCTGGTGTGCCGACCGTTTGGCTTGGCTTATTGAACGAATTGGAGAAAGGCACGTACGATTTACGCAGCGTAACGCGCATTTTATGTGGCGGTTCAGCAGCGCCGAAAGGAATGATTCGCGCCTTTGAAGAAAAATACGGCATCCCGTTCGTACACGCATACGGCATGACGGAAACGAGCCCGCTTGTCGTCTTATCGCGTCTGAAAAGCTACCAACAGCACGTATCGAACGAAGAAAAATTGGACATCCGTGCGAAGCAAGGATTTCTTGTCCCTGGGGTAGAAATGAAAGTGATTGGCAAAGACGGCGAAGTAGCATGGAATGGAACAGAAATGGGCGAACTATGCTTGCGCGGTCCGTGGATTGCCGACGAATACTACAACGATGAACGAAGCAAAGATGCATTTCGCGACGGGTGGCTATATACAGGCGATGTCGTGACAGTAGATGAAGAAGGGTTTATTAAAATTGTCGACCGCACGAAAGACGTCATTAAAAGTGGCGGGGAGTGGATTTCGTCTGTCGATTTAGAAAACGCGTTGATGGCGCATGAAGCCGTGTTTGAAGCGGCGGTTGTTGCTGTGCCGCACCCGCAATGGCAAGAGCGACCGATCGCTTGCGTTGTAGTGAAGGAAGGAAAACATGTGACAAAAGAGGAACTATACGACTTTTTACGCCCGCAATTTGCGAAATGGTGGCTGCCAGATGAGATCGTCTTTATGAACGAAATTCCGAAAACGAGTGTCGGAAAATTTTTGAAAATGAAATTACGTGAACAATTGCGCGACTATTTTACAAACGTTCAATAGGAGGAGTTAATGATGCAAATAATGGCGGTCATCGGTGCTGGCTTAATGGGAAGCGGCATTGCCCAGTCGCTAGCGATGGGCGGAAAAACGGTTTATTTATACGATGTTTCCGAAGCGGCGCTTGAAAAAGGAATGAAGTCCATTCAAAAAAGCGTTTCTCGTTTCGTAAAAGCTGGCAAACTACAAGAACAAGAGGCAACGGCTATTCTTGCTCGCATTCAAACCGAAACGAATTTGCAAGAAGCAGTAAAAGAAGCGGACGTTGTCATCGAAGCGGTCCCAGAACATTTGCCGCTCAAAAAACAAGTGTTTGAACAGCTTGACCGCTATGCGAAACAAGAAGCCATTTTAGCGACAAATACGTCGGAATTAAGCGTCACGGCGATTGCCGCAGCCACCAAACGTCCGAGCCAAGTCATCGGCATGCATTGGTTTAACCCAGCGCCAGTCATGAAGCTCATTGAGATCGTCAAAGGCGTGGCGACGTCCGAACAAACGATCGAAGCGATTCAACAACTATCGGAATCTATCGGCAAAGAAACGGTTCTCGTCAAGGATATGCAAGGATTTGTGACGACAAGAGCGATCGCGGCGCATATGATTGAATGCATTCGCATGTATGAAGAAGGGGTCGCCTCTGCGGAACATATTGACAAAGCGATTCGCCTCGGGCTGAATTACCCAATGGGACCGCTTGAACTTGCCGATTTAGTTGGGTTAGATACGATGTTATTTGTCAGTGAAAATATGACAGAAGCATATGGCGACCGGTTCCGCCCGCCACAAACGCTTCGCAAACTTGTCGAAGCAGGACATCTCGGCCGAAAAACAGGCAAAGGGTTTTACACATACGAGTGAAAGAAGGGAAAGATATGCGAGAAGTGGTGATTGTCGAAGCGGTACGCACCCCTGTTGGCAAGCGAAACGGAGTGTTTCGCGATAAACATCCGGTTCATTTAGCGGCTGTCGTGCTTGAGGAAGTCGTCAAGCGAGCCGGAGTAAAAAAGCAATTTGTTGAGGACATTGTCATGGGATGCGTGACACCGATTGGCGAGCAAGGATATAATATCGGGCGTTTAGCGGCACTTGAGGCAGGATTTCCCATTGACGTGCCCGCAGTGCAAATTAACCGCATGTGCGGTTCGGGGCAGCAGGCGCTTCATTTCGCTGCGCAGGAAATTAAATCAGGCGATATGGACATCACGATTGCGGCTGGTGTGGAAAGTATGACGAAAGTGCCGATTTTAAGCGATGGAAACGAGCGGACGATTCCACCGTCGCTCCATGAAAAATACGAATTCGTCCACCAAGGCATTTCTGCTGAATTGATTGCTGAAAAATACGGATTGACACGAGAACAGTTAGATGCATATGCGTACGAAAGCCACCAACGGGCGCTTCGGGCGCAAGCAGAAGGTCGTTTCACTGAAGAAATTGTACCAGTAGGTGGGATTGATCAAGACGGCAACGACATCATCGTAACCGCCGATGAAGGACCGCGCCAAGATACATCGCTTGAAGCGTTGGCAGTGTTGAAGCCGGTCTTTAAACAAGACGGAAAAATTACAGCTGGAAACGCAAGTCAAATGAGCGACGGCGCAGCGGCCGTGCTACTGATGGAGCGCGAAACAGCACTTCGCCTCGGCTTGAAGCCGAAAGCAAAAATCATCGCCCAAACGGTCGTCGGCTCCGACCCGACATACATGTTGGACGGCGTCATTCCGGCGACGAAAAAAATATTGCAAAAAGCGAACCTTACGATTGACGATATCGATCTTGTCGAAATTAACGAAGCGTTTGCTCCTGTTGTCCTTGCTTGGCAAAAAGAAATCGGTGCGCCGCTTTCGAAAGTAAACGTCAACGGCGGTGCGATTGCGTTAGGTCATCCGCTTGGGGCAACGGGTGTGAAACTGATAACGTCGCTCGTTCACGAACTTGAACGACGAAGGGGACGCTATGGACTATTAACGATTTGCATTGGGCACGGCATGGCAACCGCGACTATTGTTGAACGATACGAAGAATAATGAGGGACGACATAGTTTTATGAAGGTGTTTCATGGTATACATGGTAATAAGAAAGGGTGTCCCGTTATTTTCGGGACACCCTCTGTTTCAGTTTTCCGCCTTCAATGACTTATTCGGCAATTTCCAGTTGTATGTATAAGATAAAATGCGCAAAGTTGCAACGATAACAAATAATACATACAAACTAACAGAAGAATGTACGATTCCCGTTCCGACAGCAACCCCCGCTACAATGGCCCAAACAGCATAAATTTCATCACGTAATACAAGAGGCTTTCTTCCGGCTAGTATATCGCGAATCATTCCGCCACCACTCCCAGTTAATACAGCCGCAACAATCACTGCGCTTAGCGGACGATTCATTTGAACGGCATACAGCGCCCCTTGAATGGCGAAGGCTGAAAGTCCAAGGGCATCGAAAAAGTTTCCCCAACGTTGCCAATGAGGCAACGTTTTTTGTGGAAACAAATAGACAATCGTCATCGCAATAAATGCAATAAAAAAAAGTGTTTGTTGTTGCCAAAGAATAGATACAGGTACACCAATTAATACGTTGCGCACAGCACCGCCACCAAATGCCGTAACAATTCCAAGGATGTATACACCTAAAATATCGTATTCCTCTTCCATAGCGACAATAGCTCCACTAATCGCAAAAGCAATGGTACCAATCATACTTAATACTTCCCAAGTCATTCTCGCAATCCTTTCTATAATGTAACATTACGTTAAAATTTTATGTATAAAATATGAAAAAATCAACGATCATTTTTCAGTCATAGCACTTTTACATAAGATTTGTTATGATGAGAACAGACGTTCAACAGGAAAGAGGGAAAATATGCAAAAAGAACAAGAGCGAGTCATTATCGTTGGGTGTCAATTACCACACGTTGATGATGAAAGGTTCTCGTATTCGCTAGAAGAGCTTGCTTCACTCGTTCATACTGCAAACGGTGAGGTAGTCATAAGTGTTACACAAAAACGGGACACGATTCATCCAGCGACATATATCGGTAAAGGAAAAGTGGAAGAACTTGTTCGGCTTGTTGAACAGCTTGAACCAGATGTCGTTATTTTTAATGATGAATTGTCACCAAGCCAAAACCGCAACTTAACGAAGTTATTAAACGTACGCGTCATTGATCGGACGCAACTTATTTTAGATATTTTCGCAAGCCGTGCTCGCTCAAGGGAAGGGAAATTGCAAGTCGAGCTTGCTCAGTTACAATATATTTTGCCGCGCTTAAGTGGACAAGGTGTAAAACTTTCTCGATTAGGCGGTGGAATCGGGACGAGAGGACCGGGAGAAACGAAACTAGAAACAGACCGTCGTCATATTCGTCGCCGCATCGACGAAATTAAAGCGCAGCTAAAAGCGGTCGTTGAACATCGCGGACGGTATCGCGAACGACGAAAGAGAAATGCGGTGTTTCAAATCGCGCTAGTCGGCTACACAAACGCTGGGAAATCAACGCTTTTTAACCGGCTCACGAACGCGGATGCGTTTGAAGAAAATTTATTGTTCGCGACACTAGACCCGCTCACAAGGAAACTGGTGTTACCAAGTGGCTATACCACGCTTTTGACGGACACGGTCGGGTTTATTCAAGACTTGCCGACAACGCTCGTTGCGGCGTTTCGTTCGACGCTAGAAGAAGTGAAAGAAGCCGACTTAATTTTACATATTGTTGATTCGTCAAATCCGGACTATATTCAACATGAACAAACCGTTTACCGTTTGCTTGAGGAGCTGGAAGCGACAAACATTCCAATGGCGACGGTATATAACAAACGTGACATCGTTCTTCCAAGCTTTGTACCAAGCCCGAAGACTGATTATATGTTAGTGAGTGCGTTTTATGAACAAGATGTTCAAAATTTGCGCAGCTTTATTGAAGAAAAGATGACAGAAGCGATGGAGCGTTACGATGTGGCGATTCCAGCGTTTGTAGGAAAATTGCTCGCCCAGCTAAAAGCAGAAACAATTGTACGACACATTCATTTCAATGAACAAAGTGGTATGTATGAATGTAGTGGTTACATATTGCCAGAGCATCCACTTTTGTTACAACTAAGAACATACAGTAAATAGAAAGGGTTTTGTTATGTTTCAGCATTTTACACATGGAGAAAAAATTGCCAGGCTCGTTAAAGAAATTGAGGCACAAATTGCGCCGATTCATCAAGCAATTGATGAGCGTATGGATTCCAATCAATATCGTGTATTACAAAGCTTTCGCCACCATCAAGTAAGCGATGCACATTTTATTCCATCGACAGGATATGGCTATGATGACATCGGACGTGATACGCTCGAAAAAGTGTATGCCGACGTATTCGGAGGAGAAAGGGCGCTCGTTCGTCCACAAATTATTTCTGGCACGCATGCGATTACAATTGCCTTATTTGGTGTATTACGTCCGGGAGATGAACTATTATATATTACCGGCAAACCATACGATACGCTCGAAGAAATCGTCGGTATTCGTGGCAAAGGCATCGGTTCGTTAAAAGAGTTCCATATCGACTATCAGAGCGTTCCGCTGACCACTGAAGGGAAAGTCGATTTTGCAGCGGTGAAACAAGCGATTAACGAACGGACGAAAATGATCGGCATTCAACGCTCGAAAGGATATGACCCTCGTCCGTCGTTTACTATTGCTGAAATAAAAGAGATGATTGATTTTGTCAAAGCAATCAAACAAGACGTCGTCGTGTTTGTCGATAACTGTTATGGAGAATTTGTCGAAGAGCAGGAACCATGCCATATTGGTGCAGACTTAATTGCTGGTTCACTTATTAAAAATCCAGGTGGCGGATTAGCAAAAACAGGAGGATATCTCGTTGGTAAACGCGAATATATCGAAATGTGTGCGTATCGGATGACATCACCGGGAATTGGTGCGGAAGCAGGCGCCTCTCTGTACAGCTTGCAGGAGATGTATCAGGGCTTTTTTTTAGCGCCACATGTTGTCGGCCAAGCGTTAAAAGGCGCGGTCTTTACTGCGGCGATGCTTGAGCGTATTGGTATGAATACGTATCCGACATGGAACGCAACACGCACCGATTTAATTCAATCTGTGCAATTTGACGATGCAGAACAAATGATCGCATTTTGTCAAGCGATTCAATTTGCGTCTCCTGTCAATTCGCATTTTACGCCATATCCAAACTACATGCCAGGCTATGAAGATGACGTCATTATGGCCGCAGGAACGTTTGTACAAGGTGCAAGCATTGAACTATCAGCTGATGGGCCAATTCGGCCGCCTTATGTGGCGTATGTGCAAGGCGGATTAACGTATTCACATGTAAAAATTGCTGTGTGTATGGCGATTGATCGATTGCTTGAAAAACAATTAATTCAATTATAAAATCTTTCAGAAAAAATATGTGATAAAATATAACATATCATTGACATATAAAGTGACATAGAATAAAATGAAAATACGTATTACGTAAGGAGGGGTCGACATGAATAGTCACATTCGTCGCTCCATGCCGTTATTTCCAATGGGCATCGTTATGCAATTAACAGATTTATCAGCGCGACAAATTCGTTATTATGAGGAACACGGTCTTGTTTCACCTGCTCGGACAGAAGGTAACCGCCGATTATTTTCGTTTAATGACGTGGATCGTTTGCTTGAAATTAAAGATTTAATCGAGCAAGGTGTTAATTTAGCAGGCATTAAACAAATTTTTGCTTCGCGTCAACAACAACATACGGAAACAACGCCATCTGTTGCACCGAAAGTGATGAAACAAGATTTGTCCGAAGCGGAGTTGCGCAAACTGTTGCGTGCCGAGTTAATGCAAGCCGGCCGTTTTAATCGGGCATCGCTTCGTCAAGGAGATATTGCTCGCTTTTTTCACTAAAAATTTATGTTTTTTAACATAAATGATCTTTTTCATTTTGGGGGAGGAATATGTATGGCTAAGTACACGAAAGAAGACATTTTTCGTATTGTTAAGGAAGAGAATGTAAAGTATATTCGTTTGCAGTTTACAGACATTCTCGGCACGATTAAAAATGTGGAAATTCCAGTTAGTCAATTACAAAAGGCGCTCGATAATAAAATGATGTTTGACGGATCATCGATCGAAGGATTTGTTCGTATCGAAGAGTCTGATATGTATTTATACCCAGATTTAGATACATTTGTGATTTTTCCGTGGACAGCAGAAAAAGGAAAAGTGGCACGTTTTATTTGTGATATTTACAATCCAGATGGTACGCCATTTGAAGGGTGTCCACGTTATAACTTAAAACGTGTATTAAAAGAGATGGAGGAGCTCGGATTTACAGAGTTTAATTTAGGTCCAGAGCCGGAATTTTTCTTATTTAAGTTAGATGAAAAAGGAGAGCCGACGTTAGAGTTAAACGATAATGGCGGTTACTTTGACTTAGCACCAACGGATTTAGGTGAAAACTGCCGACGCGATATTGTACTAGAGTTAGAGGAGATGGGATTTGAAATCGAAGCATCCCATCATGAAGTTGCACCAGGGCAACATGAAATTGACTTCAAGTATGCGAATGCCGTAAAAGCATGCGACGATATTCAAACATTTAAACTTGTCGTAAAAACAGTTGCACGTAAACACGGTTTGCATGCGACATTTATGCCAAAACCGCTTTTTGGCGTGAATGGTTCAGGCATGCATTGTAACTTATCGCTCTTTAAAAATGGTGAAAATGCTTTCTTTGATCCAAACGGTCGATTGCAATTAAGTGAAACAGCATTGCAGTTTATCGCAGGTGTGTTAAAGCATGCGCCAAACTTTACAGCAGTAACAAACCCGACGGTGAACTCGTATAAGCGACTTGTACCAGGATATGAGGCACCTTGTTACGTTGCTTGGTCAGCACGCAACCGAAGCCCGCTTATTCGCATTCCTGCGTCACGTGGCATGAGTACGCGCATTGAAGTGCGTAGTGTAGACCCTGCGGCAAACCCATATTTAGCGATGGCTGTATTATTGGCAGCTGGATTAGATGGAATCAAAAATAAATTAACACCTCCTGCACCAGTCGATCGCAATATTTATGTGATGACAAAGGAGGAACGCTTAGAAGAAGGTATTGTTGACTTACCTGCAACATTAGCAGAAGCGCTTCAAAACTTAAAATCGGATGAAGTAATTGTTAACGCGCTTGGCAAACATTTATTCGAGCACTTTGTCGAAGCGAAAGAAATTGAGTGGGATATGTTCCGCACAGCGGTACATCCATGGGAACGTGAGCAATATATGAGTCTTTACTAAAAAAGCTAACGGTTTTTCCGTTAGCTTTTTTATGTTCCCTTTTTTAATGAATGGCACGATATACACCTATGACTTTCCCTAAAATTGTAGCATTTTGAACAATAATTGGTTCCATCGCTGAATTTTCGGGTTGCAAACGGATATAATCTTTTTCTTTAAAAAATCGCTTCACTGTCGCCTCATGATCTTCAGTCATCGCTACAACGATATCCCCATTATTAGCGGTTTGTTGTTGCCGAACGATCACATAGTCTCCGTCTAAAATACCGGCTTCAATCATGCTTTCTCCGACAATTTGTAGCATAAATACTTGATCATCTGGTGAGACGAACCGTTCTGGAAGAGGGAAATATTCTTCAATGTTTTCAATTGCAGTAATTGGTTGTCCGGCTGTGACTTTTCCAACGATCGGAACATTGATGACATTGGTTTTTGGGATGGATTCGTGCTCGTCCAAAATCTCAATAGCTCGAGGTTTTGTAGGGTCGCGTCGGATGAAGCCTTTACTTTCTAAACGAGCTAAATGTCCGTGGACGGTAGAACTCGAGGCTAAACCAACTGCTTCGCCAATTTCTCTTACTGACGGTGGATACCCTTTTGTACGCACTTCTTGTTTAATAAAGTCCAAAATTTGTTGTTGCCGTTTTGACAATTTCGTCATCATTATACACCTCTTCCTTTTCAATTTTTGTCCATATTATAACATAATTTTGTACGTGAATACAAACATAAGTTCGAAAAAGTAGTTGACACGAACAAAAGTTCCCGTTATTATGTATACAAACAAATGTTCTAGGGGGTAGGTCGTATGGGGAAATCACATTATGTGGTGATGGTTTTATTTAGTGTACTATTTGTATGGGCATTTCTACATGTAACACAATCTGTGGATAAAGAAAAATATGTTGAGATTACAGTATCAGCCGGCGATACGTTATGGGAGCTTGCAGATCAATATAAACACGAGCATCAATTGTCGCACCAGCAATTTATTGAATGGGTGATGAAAGTAAATGGGCGTTCGGATGACCGATTAATCGTTGGTGAGAAAATTGTCATTCCTGTGTTAAAATCAAATCATGAAAATCAACTTGTTGCTAACAAACCATAGAGAAAGGGATGACGGATGAACGCAATTATTTATTGTCGTGTAAGTACGACAAAACAGGCGCAAGAAACATCGTTACAAAGACAAAAAGAGGAGCTCAAAAAATTAGCCCAAGAATATGAAATGAATATTATCAAGATCATTGAAGAACAGGCAAGTGGTTATGACATTGAACGCGTAGGAATTATGGAGTTGCTTGATGCCATTAAACAACATCGCATTGATGTCGTTCTCGTTCAAGATGAAACAAGGCTCGGACGGGGAAATGCAAAAATTGCCCTTCTCCGTTGTTTACAAAAAGAAGGTATTCACGTGTATACAGTTAGTCATCGTGGGGAGCTTCAGTTGTCAGAAGCCGATTCGATGGTGTTAGAAATCATTAGTATTGTAGAGGAGTATCAAAGAAAAATACATAACTTAAAAATTAAACGTGGGATGCAACGGGCTGTTCAAAACGGCTATCGACCGGAAAATAATTTACGCAATGTTGGTAAACAGGCTGGAAGAGATAGGAAAGACGTACCGATAGAAGACATTGTTCGTTTGCGTCAAAATCGCTTAACGTTCGCAGAAATTGCGGCTACGCTCCGTTCACTAGGATATGATGTATCAAAAGCTACCGTTCATCGCCGATACAAAGAATATGAGCAACTTGCCAACAAAGAAAAATTTTTGTATGATGATACGAGCAAAAATGTTAATACAAAGGAATGAGGTTGAATGTTATCTTCTGAAAAAATAGCACGAATTAATGCGCTAGCTAAAAAAGCAAAAGTAGAAGGTCTTACAGATGAAGAAAAGCAAGAACAGCTTCAACTCCGTACAGAGTATATTGCTGCCTTTCGAGCGTCGATGATTGAAACGTTGCATGCTGTAAAAGTTATTGATCCAAATGGCAATGATGTCACACCAAAAAAATTAAAGGATAGTAAGAAAAAACGTTTGCATTAATGTGCTTATCATGGAGAACATACTACATAGATGTTCTCTTTTTTCAGTAGTTTGTCAAAAAAAATGTTGTGAACCATTGTACATTTTACGAACTTTTCTATATCATAAAAGGTGAGAATGCTTGCAAACGAAAGGATGAAGATAATGACACACTCTATCGAACAATTATCAATTACAGCCATTCGTACGTTGTCAATTGATGCTATTGAAAAAGCAAATTCTGGTCATCCAGGTATGCCAATGGGTGCAGCGCCAATGGCGTATACATTATGGACGAAGTTTATGAACCATAATCCGCGCAATCCAAAATGGTTCAACCGGGATCGCTTTGTATTATCAGCAGGACATGGTTCTATGCTGTTGTATAGCTTGCTCCATTTAAGCGGTTACGATGTCACGATGGAAGACATTAAACAGTTTCGTCAATGGGGAAGTAAAACACCGGGACATCCAGAATACGGTCATACACCAGGTGTCGAAGCAACGACTGGACCGCTTGGGCAAGGGATTGCGATGGCTGTCGGAATGGCGATGGCAGAGCGTCATTTAGCGGCTACATACAACAAAGATAACTTCGAAATCATCAATCACTTTACATATGCCATTTGCGGTGATGGTGACTTAATGGAAGGGGTTTCTGCAGAAGCTGCTTCGTTAGCTGGTCACTTAAAACTCGGTCGCCTCATTGTCCTTTATGATTCGAATGATATTTCGCTAGATGGTGAATTAAATCTCTCGTTTTCAGAAAGTGTAGAACAACGTTTCAAAGCGTACGGATGGCAATATATTCGTGTAGAAGATGGTAATAACATCGAGGAAATTGCTCGAGCTATTGCTGAAGCTCAAAAAGATTTAGAACGCCCGACATTAATTGAAGTGAAAACAACAATCGGTTACGGTTCACCAAACAAGGCAGGAACAGCAGATGTACATGGTGCCCCGCTTGGGAAAGATGAAATTAAGCTAACAAAACAAGCATATAAATGGACGTTTGAAGAAGATTTTTATGTTCCAGACGAAGTGTACGCTCATTTTGAAAAAGTAGTAAAAGAAGCCGGAGAGAAAAAAGAAGCAGAGTGGAATGCTTTATTTGCTGAATATGAAAAGGCGTATCCAGACTTAGCAAAACAATTACGCATGGCGATTGATGGCAAACTTCCTGAAGGATGGGAAAAAGAGTTACCGGTATATGTAGAAGGAAAAAGTCTAGCGACACGTGCTTCTTCTGGAGAAGTACTGAATGCAATCGCAAAAGTCGTACCACAATTTTTAGGTGGATCCGCAGACTTAGCAGGTTCAAATAAAACGTTGATTAAAGGAGCAGGGGACTTCTTACCTGGAAGTTATGAAGGTCGTAACATTTGGTTTGGTGTACGTGAATTTGCGATGGGCGCAGCGTTAAATGGTATGGCGCTTCACGGCGGTGTGAAAGTGTACGGTGGTACGTTCTTCGTCTTTTCAGATTATTTACGTCCAGCGATTCGACTTGCTGCGCTTATGGGATTACCTGTCACATATGTATTTACACATGACAGCATTGCGGTTGGTGAAGATGGTCCAACGCACGAACCAATTGAACAACTCGCTTCATTAAGAGCGATGCCGAATGTATGTGTCATTCGTCCAGCAGATGCAAACGAAACAGCAGCTGCATGGCGATTAGCTGTAGAATCCACAGATCGTCCGACGGCACTTGTGTTGACACGTCAAAATCTTCCTACGCTAGCAACGACAGCGGAGCGTGCATATGAAGGAGTGAAAAAAGGAGCGTACGTTGTTTCTGAAGCGCAAGGGGAAGTACAAGCATTATTGCTTGCATCTGGTTCAGAAGTGAGCTTAGCGGTAGAAGCACAAAAAGCGTTAGCGAATGAAGGTATTCATGTTTCTGTTGTAAGCATGCCTTCATGGGATCGTTTTGAAGCGCAACCAGCGCAATATAAAGAGAGTGTCATTCCAAAGCATGTGAAAAAGCGTCTTGCTATCGAAATGGGTTCATCTCTTGGCTGGGAGCGCTATACAGGTGATGAAGGTGATATTTTAGCTATCGATCGCTTCGGGGCCTCGGCACCTGGTGAAAAAATTATGCAAGAATATGGATTTACAGTGGAAAACGTTGTGGCACGAGTTAAAGCATTATTAGACAAATAATAAAACGGGGAGCACATCTCCCCGTTTTATTATCGAATAAAGATTTTTTGCTGAACATATTGTACAAACCGTTATTGTTTAGTATAGTGTAATGTAGACAACATGAAGGAGGAAAAAATATGTGGGAAATGATTTTAGTAGGCATTGTAGCGCTTGCTGCTGGCGTTGCCCTAGGATTTTTTATTGCGCGTAAAACAATGATGAACTACTTAAAGAAAAATCCACCGATTAACGAGCAAATGATTCGAATGATGATGATGCAAATGGGTATGACTCCATCGCAAAAGAAAATTAATCAAATGATGAAAGCAATGAATAACCAGTTAAAATAAAGGCAAGGCACTCGTGACGAGTGTCTTTTTTAGCACAGGAAGAAGCTGTTGCTCGTATTTGTATTTTTTTGATAAAATATAATTAAATGAAGAAAGAATGGAGTGTCAATCATATGGACATTCAACTGCTTGTTGCGTTTGGGGCAGGTGTGCTTTCGTTTATATCCCCATGCTGCTTACCACTTTATCCAGCTTTTTTATCATATATTACAGGAATTTCTGTTAGTGATTTAAAATCCGATTATGCATTGCTACAAAAAAGAAGTTTGTTACATACGTTATTTTTTTTGCTCGGATTTTCATTTATTTTTATCGCCATTGGTTTTGGTACATCTATGCTTGGACGTTTTTTTCATACATACCAAGATCTCATTCGTCAAATTGGGGCAATATTGATGGTATTTTTTGGATTTGTTATTATCGGCATCTTTAAGCCCGCCTTTTTAATGACTGATCGACGTTTATCATTTCAACAACGTCCATCAGGTTACATTGGTTCTTTTCTTATCGGTATGGCGTTTGCTGCTGGTTGGACACCGTGTACAGGTCCGATTTTAGTATCGGTCATTGCTCTAGCAGCGACGAACCCGAGTTTAGGTGTTGTTTATATGACGGCCTATTCACTTGGTTTTGCTTTGCCGTTTTTACTTTTATCGTTTTTTATTGGAAAAATGGGTTGGATTCGAAGACATCATGTTAAGCTAATGAAAGTCGGTGGATATGTCATGATTGGTATGGGGGTTGTGTTGTTTTTTGACTGGATGACGAAAATCACGATCTATATGACAAATATATTTGGTGGCTTTACAGGTTTCTAGTTTCTTAGGGTGTGGAGGGAAAGAAAATGGCGAGAATTTTAATTGTCGATGATGCAAAATTTATGCGCATGACATTAGCGAACATTTTAAAAAAAGCAAATCATGAAGTGATAGGGGAAGCAGAAAACGGGAAAGAAGCTGTTGAGCTCTATATAGAGTTAAAGCCAGACGTGGTGACACTCGATATTACGATGCCGATAATGAGCGGACTTGAAGCTGTCAAGGAAATTAAATTGCATGATCCGGATGCAAAAATTATTATGTGTTCAGCAATGGGACAACAAAAGATGGTCGTTGAAGCTATTGAAGCAGGAGCGCTCGATTTTATCGTAAAACCATTTGATGAAAGTCGCGTCATGGAAGCCATTCAACGTGTGTTACAGTAAGACGGGAAAGGAAGATTCACTTTGGCTATTTTTAGTTCAGTATTTGCGGTATTTATGGCTGGAATCGTTTTCTTTATTCGTATGAAAGCAGCCGAAAAACCGACAAACGCCAAAAAAATTATATTACCCCCTATTTTTATGAGCACAGGTGCTCTTATGTTTCTTCATCCGATGTTTCGAGTAACGGCGCTAGAATGTGTAGAAGCAATTTTTGTTGGGGCGCTTTTTTCTGTTTTGTTAATTAAAACATCCTCGTTTGAAGTTCGAGGTAACGACATTTACTTACAACGATCAAAAGCGTTCGTTTTTATTTTTGTTGGTTTAATTGTATTGCGTCTAGCTCTAAAAACATATTTAAGTCGCACTATTGAGTACGGAGAACTCGCGGGAATGTTTTGGATTTTAGCCTTTTCGATGATCGTTCCGTGGCGCGTAGCGATGTACGCATCGTATCGTCGACTTCAACGCGAAATAAAAGAAAAAAGCTAATCAGCAACAGGCGATTAGCTTTTTTTGGCTAGTAAATGTTCGTATTTTGTAAAATCAATTTGTTTTTCTCGTAGTGCTTTCATTAAAAATTTATGGTCCCGTTTTGGTGTGGCGAGAATATAGCCACGGACAACTAAATCTTCTGTAATTCGATTCACTTTCTCTTGTAACGCTAACTCTCCAATTTTGCCAGCAATTTTTTGGCGAGCTACATCACGAAATAGCTCGGGAACAGGACGAACTAAATCTTCAAGTAACTCTTTTTCTTTTTCAGACCATAAGTGACGCGTTTGTTCAATGTAATACTCTTGCCAGTCTAATTCGGATTTTCCATCTTCTTTTGGCAAACGTTTTAAAAATTTTCGAAACATAAAAAACCCACCGATCGACATCATAACGAGAAGAAAAACGACCCAAAATAAAATAAACCATAGAAACCAACCTGTTAGCATACATTCCACCTCAACGTTTATTATGTAAAAAAATAATAACGGAATCAAGTAAAAGAGCTGACAATGGCGTCAGCTCTTTTACATATCGTGACTTGAGTTATGCTTTTGACGGGTATGATTCTGATTTTTTACTTTTTTTGAACCACTAAGTGGTTCTGGTTGTCCCGGATTATCTCCTTTTGGGGCATTTTTGCGCATATCTTTGCTTGTATTTTTGTTCATGTAGAACACTCCTTTCTTTCATATGATGGCATGATAAACGGTATTTATGCATATTTCGTCCGTGAATAGGCACAATAATATTAAAAAGAGAGGAAGTGAATCACATGCCTTATCATAAAAATAAGCAACAAGCGTTTGAAGCTGCGCAACAAGGAACAATGGAAGCAAAAGAATGGTACGATCATCTTGTAAAAAGTGATGCAGATTATGGAAGTCAATTGCACCATTTGAAACAAGAGGTAAATGAAGCGTTTGAGCAAATTAATAACGCACTTGAAGTAGCTTCGGAAAAACAACGAAAACAGCTTGAACAATTTCGCCACGATTTGCAAGCGATTGTCGACGAAGTCAACATGTATGAATAATCCCGCTTAGAGCGGGATTATTGATTTTTCTTCCGTTTTTTATTATTTTGTTTTTGCGCTTCTGTCAGCGGCTCATTGGAGAATTCTTCATTGTAGCCGGCACCTTTTCCTTGGGCACTCGCATCATTCATGCCAGGGATTACATGATTAGCTTTTCTTTTTACCATCTTGTTTCACCTCCTGCAACTATTGTTGGAAAGAGAGCAAAAAAATATGCATTTATCTGAAACTTATAAACAATTATTATTTACTTATGTAGAGCATTGTATTAAGATAAAAGCGTAGGAATTTTGTGGGTGTGGGAGAAGATGATTTGTTTAGAAGGGGGTAATACATAATGGTGAAAAATGATGTGTTTCAAGCTCGTTCTACATTTGAGGTAAACGGAAAAAAATATCATTACTATCGCTTACAAGCGCTTGCAGAAGCAGGAATCGGAGACGTATCACGCCTTCCGTATTCCATTAAAGTACTTCTTGAATCCGTACTTCGTCAAGTTGATGGACGCGTTATTACAAAAGAGCATGTTGAAAATTTGGCGAAATGGGGAACGAGCGAACTGAAAGATGTAGACGTTCCATTTAAACCGTCTCGCGTTATTTTGCAAGACTTTACAGGTGTCCCTGCCGTTGTTGATTTAGCATCTATGCGCAAAGCGATGGCGGACATCGGTGGAGATCCGTACGAAATTAACCCCGAAATTCCTGTTGATCTTGTGATCGACCACTCTGTTCAAGTAGATAAAGCTGGAACAGAAGATGCGCTCGAGTATAACATGAATTTAGAATTTGAGCGCAATGCAGAACGCTACAAGTTTTTAAAATGGGCACAAAAAGCGTTTAGCAATTATCGTGCTGTCCCACCAGCAACAGGTATTGTGCATCAAGTAAACTTAGAGTATTTAGCAAACGTTGTTCACGTTGTTGAAGGGGAAAATGGTGAATATGAAGCGTTCCCGGATACACTTGTAGGTACGGATTCTCACACAACGATGATTAATGGCATTGGTGTACTCGGTTGGGGCGTTGGTGGTATCGAAGCAGAAGCAGGTATGCTTGGACAACCTTCGTACTTCCCAGTACCAGAAGTGATCGGTGTGCGCTTAACAGGAAAATTGCCAAATGGAACAACGGCAACAGACCTTGCGTTAAAAGTGACACAAGTGCTTCGGAAAAAAGGTGTTGTCGGCAAGTTCGTTGAATTTTTCGGACCTGGTGTTGCGACATTACCGTTAGCTGATCGTGCAACAGTAGCGAACATGGCACCTGAATATGGGGCGACATGTGGCTTCTTCCCGGTGGACGCAGAGGCGCTTGATTACTTGCGTTTAACAGGTCGTGACGAGCAACATGTGCAAGTGGTTGAAGCATATTGCAAGGCAAACGGTTTGTTCTATACCCCAGATACACAAGAGCCTGTATTTACAGATGTTGTTGAGATTAACTTATCAGAAATTGAACCAAATCTTTCTGGACCAAAACGTCCACAAGATTTAATTCCGCTTTCAAAAATGAAAGAATCGTTCCGTCAAGCTGTCGTTTCTCCACAAGGAAACCAAGGTTTTGGCTTGACTGAGGCGGATTTTGATAAAGAAATAACAGTTACGTTAAACGGCGAAGAAATAAAAATGAAAACAGGTGCGATTGCCATTGCGGCGATTACAAGCTGTACGAACACATCTAACCCATATGTGTTAATCGGTGCAGGACTAGTGGCCAAAAAAGCGGTAGAAAAAGGTTTGAAAGTGCCGAAATATGTGAAAACATCGCTTGCACCTGGTTCAAAAGTTGTCACAGGGTACTTAAAAGATTCAGGTCTTCTCCCTTACCTAGAGCAAATTGGCTTTAATATCGTCGGTTACGGTTGTACAACATGTATCGGTAACTCTGGTCCACTTGTTCCAGAGCTTGAAAAGGCGATTGCAGAAAATGATTTGCTCGTAACAAGCGTATTGTCTGGTAACAGAAACTTTGAAGGGCGCATTCATCCGCTCGTCAAAGGCAACTATTTAGCGTCACCACCGCTTGTTGTGGCATATGCACTAGCTGGAACCGTCGACATCGATTTATTAAATGATCCGATCGGTAAAGATCAAAATGGAAATGATGTGTACTTTAATGATATTTGGCCATCTACCGAAGAAGTGAAAGAAGTTGTGAAACAAGCGGTAACACCAGAATTGTTCCGTAAAGAATACGAGCGAGTATTCGATGATAACGCGCGTTGGAACGCGATCGAAACGACGGACGAGCCGCTTTATCAATGGGATGAAAATTCAACGTACATTCAAAATCCACCATTCTTTGAAGGACTATCCCCAGAAGTGGAAGAAGTAAAACCACTTACTGGTTTGAGAGTGGTTGGTAAGTTGGGCGACTCTGTTACAACAGACCACATTTCACCAGCTGGATCAATTGGTGTAAATACACCAGCAGGAAAATATTTGATTTCTAAAGGTGTCGATCCAAAGGACTTTAACTCGTATGGGTCTCGTCGTGGTAACCACGAAGTGATGATGCGAGGTACATTTGCGAATATTCGTATCCGTAACCAAATTGCACCAGGTACAGAAGGTGGCTATACAACATATTGGCCAACAGGCGAAGTTATGTCGATTTACGATGCATGCATGAAATATAAGCAAGATGGCACAGGACTTGTTGTCGTCGCTGGTAAAGACTACGGAATGGGAAGTTCGCGTGACTGGGCAGCAAAAGGAACGTACTTGCTTGGTATTAAAACAGTTATTGCTGAAAGTTTTGAGCGTATCCATCGTTCAAACCTTGTACTTATGGGAGTATTACCACTTCAATTCAAAGAAGGGGAAAATGCTGAGACGCTTGGATTGACAGGTAAAGAAGTATTTGAAGTGCATATTGATGAAAACGTCAAACCGCGCGACTACGTTAAAGTAACAGCAACAGACGAACAAGGAAACAAAAAAGAATTTGAAGTACTTGTTCGTTTCGATAGCGAAGTAGAAATTGACTACTATCGCCATGGCGGTATTTTACCGATGGTATTACGCGAAAAATTAAAACGATAAGAAGAGAGCAGACCGCTCTCTTCTTTATTTTTTGTTCGTTTTTTTCGCCGCATTTTCTAAGGCACTTTTTGGCTCGGGTGTAAATGTAGCATCATATCCTTGTGGATTGACGCTTGGAGCGTTTTGCCCACGATTCCTTCCGTTATTTTTACTCATTATGTCCACCTCCTGTGCATATTGTATCCGTCTCTTTCGAAAAATATATATAAAGAGGAGGCAGTGACATGAATCGAGCCATTCAAACAGCATTATGTACAATTGCGTTAGCGCAATTTTTAAAAATTCCATTGACGAAAAGAAAAACAAAAAAGTGGGATTGGTCGCTTTTTTTTGAAACAGGAGGTATGCCAAGTTCACATTCTGCGGGTGTTGCTTCGCTGGCCACATATGTTGCTGTATTTGATAATTTAAAATTGAGCCACTTTTGAAGGGTTCGATCACATAAAAAATGAGCCACCTGATTTCCAATTTTCATTACCTCCCTTATGATTGAAAGTGCCTAAACTTTTAATCAGAGGGAGAGAAAAAGGATGATCAAGATGGCTCAATTTCATCATATCAAATTCTTGCATGAGGTAGAAGGTCTATCCCAACGACAAATTGCTCAAAAATTAGGGATTTCAAGAAATACCGTAAGCAAATATCTAAAACAGAATGAGGCTCCAACCACTATTCATCGGCAGAAAAACTATCATGGAAAGGAGTATTCCGATGAAACGAAGCGAGTCTTGCCCATTATTGATCAA
>NZ_LIOK01000008.1:0-148646 GCF_001418025.1 Anoxybacillus suryakundensis | reverse complement strand
TAAATAAATTTCCCTCCACAAAACGATGCCATGCGCGTTCGGAGGAGAAGCCAAGAAGCTTTCCCAAAAGATGAATGGCAATGATCACGGCGTCTTCTTGTTTCGTCAAATGACGATTACGACGTTGAAGATAGAATTGAATTTGTGACAGCTGGGCAGAAACAAAAAAGAAAAGGGCTGCATATTGTTTTTGAATCTTCGTTTGATCTGTAGTAAAATGAAAGTGCTCTTGCATGGGGATTCTCCTTTCGAATGTTGGATCGCACTTTCATTCTACAGGAGATCCACAGGCAAGGGCTATTTTTTTGCTTGCTCGATTTTATCTAGCACCACGGGTAAATGAAATTTCATCATTTGTTCACCCCCTTTCAATAAAAAATCCGCTGGACAAAATCCCTTTGCGGATGGATGGGACACAAAAAAACGCAGGGAACAGATCCTTCCCTGCGGCATGCGATCGCTTGTGAAAAGATCAATGATCTTCACATCGGAAGGGCGGATCAATCTTTTTTTGTTCAACTGTGCAATGTACACCTGTCATTGTTGTCATGGTTTTTTCCTCCCTTCCAAAATAAATTTATGTAGTAAATTATATACACAATAAGATAAGTTTGTAAATATATAATAAAAATTTTTCCAGACAGATCACGAAGATATGTATATGAAAGAAAACAAAAGATATGCAGGGGCAAATGTATCATTTTTTATTTTATAGGCATATGTGATATATTTTTGCTTGTGCTATGTATGAACATTTGGATATGATCAAAGAGAGCATGTAGAGAAAGGAGTGTTTTATGAAACATACAGACATATACATCTTATCTGGATTTCTTGGGAGTGGAAAAACGACATTATTAAAGCGGCTACTGCAACATGAAAAAGAACATGGACAGAAAGTGGCTGTGGTGATGAATGAAATTGGCCAAGTGTCCATTGATTCACATGCTGTTTCAGAAGATGCTGTGTTAAGCGAATTATTAAGCGGGTGTGTATGTTGCACCATTCAAGATCAATTTGAAGTAGAGCTTTATTCCCTCCTTCAAAAACATGAGTTAGATGTCATTTATATTGAAACGACAGGGGTAGCGCATCCTGTTGAAGTGCTTGATGCGTGTATGTCGCCATTGTTTGCTAATCGCATTCAAATGGGAGGTATTATTACGACAATTGACGCGACACGTTGGATGAATCGTCACCAACTCTCCATTCCCCTGCAAATGTTATTAAAAGAACAAGTTCGTCACGCGGATGTATTAATTGTCAATAAGACAGATATATTACGTCCAGATGAACAAGCGAAATTATCGTTTGAGTTACAAACAATCAACAGCGAAGCGCGCACAATTTTCACAACGTTTTCTAATGTGCGAATCGAAGATATTCATTTGTTATCGAAGCGGATGAGAAATGAGCATGAGCGAATAAACATCGAAAGACTACGCATTCAGACATACGTACATACATTTACAAGCCCAATTGATTTAGATGTGTTCGAACAATGGGTACGGCAGTTACCTGATACCATTTACAGAATGAAAGGGTTTTTACGCTTTACTCATACAAGTGGGGTTTATTCTTTTCAGTATGCATACGGTACACCGCTTTATATGAAAGAGGAAATGAATATCCCGTTACATTTTGTCATGATCGGTGAACAATTGGATAAACAAAAACTAAAACAACAACTCGAGGACATGCAAAAAGGAGAAGGTTAATATCCCTCTCCTTTCACTTTCGTCCGAAATCTGCTTTAATTTCTCCCCATTGCTCCGTTTCCCATTTCATAATTTCATTTGTATAATGATGCGTGCGCAACCACGCTTCAGCACGTTCAACAAGTTGCCAAACGCGTTCTGTTTCAGCGTTGCGAACGAGCGTTGTATTCGCTTTTTTTTCTTTTACCCATTTTATAGCCGTTACCGAATCAGAATAAATCGGCAAACTTTTGTTTTGTTGTTGTAACCATGCTAATGCGTGGACAATGGCTAAAAACTCCCCAATATTGTTTGTTCCGATCATCGGTCCAACATGAAACAACTCTTTCCCTGTTTTCGTATATACCCCTCGATATTCCATCCATCCTGGATTTCCGCTACATGCCGCATCCACGCAAATACTTTCCTCTACATAGTTCGTTGCAAACACTGTATTTTTTTTCGTTCGGTTTACAAACGGACCAGACGCAAATGCCTGTTCTGCTTCTTCCTTCGATGGAAATGAGCGATACTTTGCTCCAGGAATACCAATGACGTATTGTTTACACTCGTCCCAAGAAGAAAAAATACCTGTTTTCACTCCTTGCCAAACAACATAATATTTTTTCAATATGTCACATCCTCGCAAATCGGAATAAAAAACAAAGTTGAAGATAAACAAAGAAGGAATGAAAGAGGAGATATGGCGGAGGAGGGGGGATTCGAACCCCCGCGGGCTTTGACACCCCTATCGGTTTTCGAGACCGACCCCTTCAGCCGGACTTGGGTACTCCTCCGTATATCGGGGTGCCAAAGAAATTATAGCGAAAACACGATTTTTCGTCAATTATCTTTTTTTGTTTTCCGCATAATCGACAAGGCCCATTGCACATACTTGTAAATCAAGTTGAAGTAGTTTATATACATCTGCATCATCTGGTACTTGCTGTTTACGCAAAAATGTTTGAATGATATTAAATAAACGTTTGAAAACAGCTTCTGTTTTTTCGGTAAAGGATTGATCTTTTTGTTCATTTACGATCTCATGACCCGTTTGAACAAAGATTGGTAACCAGCGAAGAAGTTGCTCCCAGACCCCCTGTACATGAGTTGACATACCAAAATGTCCAAAATATATACGTTCTGGACGAAATGCCATGAATTTTTTTAACGAGGTTTGCATCGCTTCTGGATCAAATTGGTTTGGTGATGTAGATGGCAAGTATAACTCAACTCCATATGAAAGTAACTGTGGATAAAAAACCCCAGCCGTATCACCTGTAAAAATTCCATTACTTTTTTCATCATAAATAGAAAAATGGTGATTCGCATGTCCTGGTGTATGAAGAAATGTCAGCGTGCGATCTTTTCCGATTTGTAACGTTTCCCCATCTTCTTTTACAATTAACCGATCTTCAGGAATGGGAACGATCGGGTCAAATAATGCGTCAAATTTTTCACCATAAACCGCTTTTGCTCCTTGAATGAGACGAGACGGATCGGCTAAATGGCGCATTCCTTTTGGATGGACAAATACGCGAGCATTTGGACAATGTTGCAATAACAAACCTGCTCCACCAGCATGATCTAAATGAATGTGTGTGACAATGATATTTTTTACGTCGCGCAAATCAATCGATAATGCTTCTAATCCTTTAAGTAAGTATGGAATAGATGGACTTTCGCTTGTTTCAATAATCGTCACCTCCTCTTCTCGAAAAACATATGCTCCTGTCCGATGAGGAGTTTGTAAATCATACAAATCAATGAGTGAAATGCCAAATCCTAAATCAACAGGTTGTGACATGGCTATTCTCCTTTCCCTTTTTGAATGAGTTGAGTGAAATGATATACGATTTTTGCTGTTAATCCCCAGATCACTTTGTCTTTGTAGTAATAAAAATGTTCCTCCATGTGTCGTGGATGCCAATTATACTCTCTTCCCCCTGGGATATCGTCAAATGGAAAATCTTCCTCCGGTTTTGGTTCGAATGAAACACGATATATTTTTGGTTTCGTTTCTAAAAAGAAAGATAGTGGTACAGTAAACACATCATTTACTTCTCTCTCATTTATTTGCATACAAGTAATATTAGCGAAACCGACAAATGGATAAATAACCATACCAAATGGTGAAAATATATAGTCAAGCGGGACGATATGTGTAATATGTTCTTTTTCAATCCCTAACTCTTCACACGTTTCCCGAATAGCTGTTTCTCTTGGACTTTGATCACACGAGTCCATTTTCCCACCTGGAAAACAAATTTCTCCCGGCTGGCGACGTAGTTGCAGTGAGCGTACTTCAAATAACACAAACACCTCATCATCTTGTTGAATAAGCGGGAGAAGCACAGCATACTGAGCAAATTTGTCGTAATCCATGATTGTTGGCGTCCGTCGTTGCAATTCATTGATTAATGTGGCAATCATTTTATTCATTAGTAAACATCCCTTTTCGTAAATACATAAAAAGAAACAATCAGCGCAACAAGTGCCCAAGTGGCGAGCACCGTCATCGAAAAAGAAAGCGTCATTCCATCAATAGGTGGCGCCATCCCACTAATGTAACTTGTAAGACGTAAATTGACCATGAACAAATATTTTGCCGATTCCCACGATGATACCATACTTGATAAAATGGCTCCTGAAATAAGAGCGGCAAGCATAATTCCCATAACTGCAGCGGTACTACGTATTAACACAGATAACATAAATGTTAGTGTGCCGACGACAAGTGAAACAAAAAAAGCAAGTCCAAATTCAATAAGTAAGTATTTCCATTGGGGGATAAGATGAACAGCTGCCGTATTTAATTCTTCGCCTTGGATCGAAAATCCTGTTAAAAGCGGCAAATTCCATCCCCCGTATCCAAATACAATACCAGAAATGGCGTACGATAAAATAGCGACAGAAAACACGATAAACGATGTAGATAAAATCATGGCGATATATTTGCTCATTAAAATTTTCCATCGCTTCACAGGACGTGTCAACAGCAGTTTGATCGTTCCTCCGCTTGCTTCTGATGAAACAAGGTCAGCTGCAATGACCATAACAAGTAGCGGCAAAAACAATTCAATCGAGTTTTCAATAAACATGCGCATAAATGTCGGAGCACCGGGAGCCATCGGATTAATATCGTTATCTAAATAATATTGTTGTTGCTGTAAACGAATTTTGAGAAACTTTTTCCATTCTTCAGAAATTCCTGTTGAGTTTAAGCGGTTTTGTGTATCGATGATTTGTTGTTGCAGTTGTGTGCGCCAATCTGTTGTTCCAATACGTTCTCGAATCGTTTCAATTTGTTTAAGTTGTGCATATGTAAATAAACTAACGAGAACAGCTACGATGGCTGCAATGATAAATAGTCGTTTTTTACGAACAATTTTTAACATTTCATTGTATACGAGATTAATCAATCGTTTCCCCTCCTGTTAATTCAATAAATAAATCTTCAAGTGTTGGAAGTTTTCGCTCGATTCCGCTGACAAGCACTCCTGCTCCAATTAAACGAGCATTGCACCGAGCAATAGTTTCGTTTGATTCATAAATCGTAACGATCGCTCCATCCTTTTCACCGATGACAGTCGTCTCATTTATTAATATTTCTTTAGCTGTATGAATCGGGACAACGTTCCAATATGTCCGTGCTTGTTCTTGTAATAAATGTTCGACCGTATCAATGCGAATAATCTCTCCTTTGGACATAATGGCAACACGGTCGCACATGAGTTGTATTTCACTCAATAAATGCGATGAAACGAGAACGCTTAACTGCTCTTGTTCAGCAAGCGAGCGAATAAACTGTCTCATTTCACGAATGCCGACAGGATCTAAACCATTTGTTGGCTCATCTAAAATGAGTACCGTTGGTTTTCCAAGCAACGCTTGCGCAATACCAAGGCGTTGACGCATACCAAGCGAATATGTACGTACAAGATCATAAATCCGATTTTGTAAACCGACGAGTTCGACTACTTCTTGAATGCGATGCATGGTCACTCCTGGAACCATACGCGCAAAATGCTCAAGGTTTTCCCACCCGCTTAAATATGGATAAAGTTCAGGGTTTTCAACGATACAACCAATGTGTTGAATGGCTTTTGTAAATTGTTTTTGTAAATTGTATCCACAAATTGAGATCGTTCCAGATGTAGGGCGAATTAATCCGACAAGCATGCGAATGGTCGTTGTTTTTCCTGCACCATTTGGGCCTAAGAAACCAAACACCTCACCTTTTTTTAACGAAAACGAGAGCCCTTTAATAATTTCCTTTTTCCCAATATTTTTTCGCACATTTTGTACAACTAATGTTTCTTCCATTATTTTTCTCCTTTCGTTAACGTAGTGAGTGAAGCAACACGTTCACCAATTCGTTTATATCCTTCTTTGTTTGGATGAAATTTATCTGTATACAAATAGTCGTTGACTTGCAGTTCAAATAAATCATATGTCGGAACGCAAATGATTGATTTATAGTCGGCTGCTACTTCAGATGCTGCATAATTCCAACTGCGCACAATGGCGGATGTTTCTTTTCCATTGTCTAAATCGTTAAACGGATTATATAAGGCGATATAAAATACAGTTGCATCATCATTTACTGTGCGAATAAGTTGGAAAATCGTATGTAGCTGCTCGACAAATTTCTTTTTTTCTTTTTCAATTTGGGCATGGGATAAGTCCCTTAGTGCTTCTCCACCGCGAAACAAGTCGTTTCCTCCAATCGTCATCAAAATGATGTCCGCCTCTTTTAATTGGCGTTGTACCTCTTTTTGTTTCAGTTGATTGATGAGTTGGGGAGAGCGTTGTCCTTTAATTGCTAAATTTGTGAATTGCATGTGTTGATTTGTGCGTTTTTTTAGGTCATCTACAACATATCCAACGTACCCTTTCCCTGTTTCATCTCCTGTTCCGCGTGTTAATGAGTCACCAAGGGCGACAATAGAAAGACCGTTATTCTGCTTTATGTTTGAAGTTGTTGGTTCTGGTTGTTTGATCGAGGAAGCTTCGTAAAAAAATTGGTCTTGAATAGTGATGATTAAACCGACAGTCCATAGTAGTGTTGTTGCGGTACAAATCGATACGATCATCGTAATTATTCGTTTAGACACAATATCACCCTTTCGCTATTTTCTATGTACCATCATAAACCATTTGTTGTTCAAACGCATAATGAAAACATGCAAAAAGCGAGCACAATCGCTCGCTTTTAAAATTTCGCTTGATAATGTTCGATTTCCCAAGCATGAACTGCTGTTCGATAGCTATCCCATTCGTTCTTTTTCATTGCGACATACTCACCAAATACGTGGTTACCTAACGTATGACGTCCAATTGTTCCATTTTCTAACTCTTCAATCGCTTTCCCTAAACTACCTGGAAGATTTTCGATACCAAGCTCCGCACGGCGTTCAACCGTCATATGGAAAATGTCTTCATCAATTGGTGCTGGACAAGTGAGTTGTTTTTCTACTCCATCAAGTCCTGCTTCAGCAATGACTGCAAACGCTAAGTATGGATTGGCAGATGGATCAGGACAACGAAGCTCAACGCGTGTTGCCAATCCTCGTTTCGCAGGAATGCGAATAAGTGCGGAGCGGTTCGATGCTGACCATGCAATATAACAAGGTGCTTCATATCCTGGGACAAGACGTTTATATGAGTTTACAAGTGGGTTTGTAATGGCTGCGAAATTTTTCACGTTTTGCAATAAACCAGCAATGAATTGGTATGCTGTTTCAGATAATTGATTGTCGTCCGATGGATCAAAGAAAGCATTTTCGCCGTCTTTAAATAACGAAATGTTCACATGCATTCCTGAACCATTAATACCGAAAATCGGTTTTGGCATAAACGTAGCATGCAATCCGTATTTTTTAGCGATCGTTTTTACAACCCATTTGTATGTTGTGGCATTATCCGCAGCACCGAGGGCATCGGCATATTTGAAATTAATTTCATGTTGCCCTTCAGCAACTTCATGGTGTGAAGCCTCAATTGTAAATCCCATCGCCTTTAATGCGCGATAAATGTCTAGGCGGACACGTTCACCGAGATCTTTAGGTGACGGTTCAAAGTATCCGCCGTTATCTTGTGGCGTCGTTGTAGGATTGCCATTTTCGTCAGTTTTAAATAAGAAAAACTCTAATTCTGGACCGACGGAAATCGTGTATCCTTTTTGTTTCGCACGTTCAACTGTTTTTTTCAGTACGTTACGTGGATCTCCTTCAAATAACGTTCCGTCTGGGTTGATGACAGAGCAAAGAAAACGAGCTTCTGCATATCCGTCTTCTACAGTCCATGGTAATACCGCAAACGTTTGTAAATCGGGAAGTAAATATAAATCTGAGCGATTGATTGGTGAAAAACCTTTAATTGAAGAGCCGTCAAACATGATTTTTCCTTCTACTACGTCATCGAGTTGTTCCGTTGTAACTGTGACGTGTTTTAAGACTCCTTCAATGTCAACAAATTGCAAATGCAACAGTTCAACGTGTTTTTGTTTTATGATCTCTTTAATTTGTTCAATTGCTGAAATAGTTGTTTGTTCAGAAACGAGCAATTCACTCATGTTACATTACCTCACATTCTTATGTATAATTTTATAACATGAGTTTATTATATGTAATCATTCTTCTTTTTTCAATAGTTTTTTATCAAATTTTCTGTATTTTTATTAAAAAAAGAACACGCTCTCTATGAGCGTGTCCGAACAAACAAAAACGACGGAAACCCTACCTCTCTTCCGTCCTTACAGCTCCGAAGCTGTGCCAGTGAGAATTTGTTTTGTTGCATATAAAAACGGGATCTCACGAAAAGCGAGATCCCGTACGTTTGACTATTTATGCTTTTTGGACGTTTGCCGCTTGCGGCCCACGGTTACCATTCACGATGTCAAATGTTACTTTTTCGCCTTCTTCCAACGTTTTGAATCCAGTACCTTGGATCGCTGTGAAGTGAACGAATACGTCTGTACCTCCGTCCGTCTCAATGAATCCAAAACCTTTTTCTGCGTTAAACCATTTTACTTTACCTGTGTTCATGTGAAATTCCTCCAAAACAATTTTAAAAATTGACCACCGTTTCATTACTCATAAAACAAAAGCTACACTTCTGTCAAGTCCTTATAAGATGAACCCGACAAAGGTGCAACTTATAACGATCATTGATATAACGAACGAAATGGTACTTCTTAAGTATATAGGCTTAAAAACAAAAAGTCAAATGTTTTTTTTATTTTTCTTTCCATTTGATACTGCAACCGATGCTTGGCTTTTGTTCTTTCGGAACAGGTTTATCTAATAGCAATGCGTCTAAAGCTGATCGAATCGAAGAACCTGTAACCGGGATTCCGTTACCTGGTCGTGAATCATCGAGTTGACCACGGTAAACACATTGTAGTTCACCATCAAATATGTAGAAATCCGGTGTGCATGCAGCTTGATATGCTTTCGCTACCTCTTGTGTTTCATCAAATAAATATGGAAATGGATAGCCAAGCTGTTCGGCCATCTTTTTCATTTTTTCAGGGGAATCATCTGGATATTTTTCCACATCGTTTGAATTGATCGCGATAAACGAAACTCCTTTTGGTTGATAATCATGAGCTAAACGAACAAGTTCTTCTTGAATATGTTTTACAAATGGGCAATGGTTGCAAATAAACATAATTACCGTCGCAATATCCGATTTGACATCTTCCAGACGAACGGTTTGTCCGTTGATGACGTTAACAAGCTCAAACGATGGCGCTTTTTCCCCTAACGGAAACATATTTGATTCAACAGCTGGCATAGAAATCACCCTTTCTCTTTTCATTCATTTACTATTATAGCAAAATGTACACATATGAAAAAATAAGCGAGACTTAAGCCCGCTTATTTTTTGATTAGCTGTCCGCGTGTGACACCAAGTTGATTAATGGCTTTTAGTGTACGCCATACGCTTGTACCGCTTCGTTTGCCCTCAAGCGCTTCACGATATAAACTGACGACTTCTTCTACTTTTTTCGGCGACTCTTCCAAAAACTCAATACGATATGAACGAACACCGAGCGATAAAAAGTTCGGAATGTATTCGGCACCAGATTGCTCGATCGCATTGTACACCGTATTGCGGCAGCCGATATCGACACGAACAGGATGAAGCATACCGATGCGATCACGTAAGGATACCCGATGTTTTTCACATGGTCGCCCACAGTTTGTAAAATCGGTTCCTTCACTTAGAAATGTACAATATACACAATGCTCCGTATGAAACATCGGCAAGTGCTGATGAATGACAATTTCAACATGTTCTGTTGGTGCCGCTTCAAGTAAATCAATCATTTGTTGGATGTTTAAATCATATGAAGGGGTAATACGATCAAGTCCTCGGGATAAAAACAATTGTGCAGACAGATGGTTTGAAATATTAAGTGAAAAATCACCAATTAACGTTTGCTCAACTGATTGACTCGTATAATATTGTACAGCTCCTAAACTTCGCACTAAAATGGCATCTGGCTCGGCTTTTAAAATTCCTCTCAAAATTCCATTTTCTCCAGGCATATGAATGCGTGGAGTGGCTAAAGCAATTGGCTTATTTGCAGTTCGTGCAATCTGTACAGCCTTCGGATAATCGGTTGTAAATTCGAAATCAGCATACACCATTTCGACATCTGTATCACATACCGCTTCGACTTGTTCAAGCGTACGGCAAAGCGCCATTAAACAAGGGTTCTCTGCTCGTTGTTTTTGCCGATAAGGAGATGTCAAATCAATCGGTTGTTTGCTGTATAACCGTGGACGTTGTCTTTGTTCAATAAGTTGTTCAACAGCTTGTCTTCTTATTCGGTTTAATTCTTTAACAGGAAGAATCACATTACCTGTAATATGCATGTGAACATCTTTTAGTTCAAAAATTGTTCCCCCTAATCTTCCAAATTGTTCTTTTATAAAGTCTAATGTTAGTGGTCGCTTTTGAGCAACATCTAACAACTGATCAGATTGAACGATTACTTCATTGCCTGTCGTTTCATCGCGCCATGTTGAAATGAGCGGTTTTCCTGCTTCACCGTACACACGCACAGTTAGCGGAAACAACTGATATGGTCGCTCGGTTTCAAATGTTTTACGCAAACGACGCTCAAGCTCTTGGTCACTTGTTTTCCAAATGCGATCTCCGACACGTACGCGTGTTAAATTAACGTCATGTCGACCAGGGATGATTTCAACAAGCCCTTTTTCGACTTCCCCCTCGACTTTTTTTCCGTGTTTTCGTAAGTCATACACGCGACCGCCTTCTTCTTTTTCTTCTGGGCGGCCTGCATCAAAGACGATGCCATCCCCACGTTTTAATGGGGCTTGCAGTTCACATAAAACCCCGTCTTTTAATACTTTTTTGACCGTCCCAAGAAATACGCCACGGCTTTTCGGGAATGTTCCGTCAACAAGCTGTTTGTTGTTCGTTCCTTTTAAAAAGCCATGTGTAAATCCACGACTAAAACTTTGCTGAAGTTCACGTATTTCCTCTGGTGAAGGAGTATAATGGCGTCCTGCTAAATATTCATCAATCGCTTTTCGGTATTTGCTGACAACATTCGCTACATATTCTGGGGATTTTAATCGTCCTTCGATTTTAAATGTGCTTACTCCTGCCTCAATGAGCTCCGGGACGAGATCAAGAGCAGCTAAATCTTTTGGTGAAAGTAAATAAGCTACGTTTCCCATTTCTTTTTGTTCGCCATCAACGATTAAATCGTATGGAAGACGACAAGCTTGGGCGCACTCGCCACGATTAGCAGAACGCCCACCCCACATTTCCGATGTTAAACATTGTCCGGAATATGATACACAAAGTGCTCCGTGAACAAAAACTTCTAACGGCACATTTGTTTTCTCGGCAATTTTTTGAATGTGTGTTAAATTATTTTCCCGACCGAGTACCATGACTTCTAAATGATACGGCTTTAAAAATTCAACCGCTTCTGGAGATGTGATGGTCATTTGCGTCGATCCATGAATTGGAAAATCAGGCGACATATCACGAATGAGTTGAACAAGTCCTAAATCTTGTACGATGAGCGCATCTACTCCTGCATCTATACATGCTTCAACTAACTGTTTTGCTTCTTCTAGTTCATTTTCAAAAACTAAAATATTAAAAGTGACATATCCGCGAACATTGTATTTATGCAAATAAGCCATGACATCCTTTAATTCTTCCATGCGAAAATTTTTTGCCCGTACACGCGCATTATATTTATCGACACCAAAATAAATGGCATCTGCACCGTTTGCAACAGCGGCACGAAGGCAATCCCAATCTCCGGCTGGTGCTAATAGTTCAATTCGTCTCACAACTAGTCAACCTCTCTATTTTTTATCATGAATAACAATATATTACCGAATATCCCCCCTATTTGCCAACAAAGAAAAAGACCTGAATACACAGGCCTTTTAATCAACAAATGGAGGGACGAGATGTTTGGAAAATGACTGTATGTCAATATGACCATTTTTATAGTAAATACCTACAATATAATCCCCTCCTCCTCCATCAGCCATTTGTAAACATTGTTCAATTTTCTTTTTATCATGAACGATTATTTTTTCTTTTTCACGCTCAATCATTTCTGGTGTCCAATCATATATCGGGACTTGTTTTATATTTCTTATAATTTTTACTTCCGGGATATCAAGTGTTGTTTTTCCGGCACCATTTGATCCAAGTAACCCATAAATTGATCCTTTTGGAACGAAAAATGTTACATCTTTAATCGCCTCGAACTCTCCAAATCGTTTGCTTACATCATGAATTTGAATCATCTTCCTCTCCTCCTCGTATCGCACGTTCTGCGCGTTCAACAATCGAAAAAATTTGCTCTTTTTTTACCCCGATATAAAATGCTTCCTGACATAGTTTAAGTATATTTTCCTCTAGTTGTTTGACTTTTTCATCGTAAATCGCCTCTTTTTTGTTGGCGACGAAACTTCCTTTACCCGGAATAGAGTAAATATACCCTTCCCTTTCTAACTCTCGATATGCCTTTTGAATGGTATTTGGATTAATGGTTAACTGTTTGGCAAGCAAACGAACGGATGGAAGTTGCTCATTCGGTTTCAGCACATCGTGAATAATCATTTCCTTCATTTTTTCGATCAGTTGTTCATAAATCGGTTTTCGGCTCCGCAAATCAAGATCAAACATATCGTCCCCCCTTTCCTTTTCTGTACTAATTGTAATAACTGTATTATATTAAATAACACGGTTTTTGTAAATAGTTTCTAAAAAATTAAAAAGCCGCCCAAAAGGCAGCTTTTAATTATGGCTATGTCCATCGTTGTTCATATTTCCATCTTGATGACCATCTTGTTGCATATTGTCGCTATGACCGTGACCTTGTCCATCATTTTTATTTTGCATCATTTGTTTCTTTTTCATATAACGTTCGTGAGCGACTTTGTCAACATCGGCCCATGATACAATCATTGCATTCGATTGTTCACTTATAAATTTATCAGCATCTTCTTTCTTTGCAAAAAACGCATATCCGTAGTTCATCGGTGTTTTAATATCTGCTTTCACCACTGTCGCGTTTTGTAATTCAATCCATTCTAATGTATTGTAATCACGTACATATTTTTTTGTAGCTTCACCGTGATCTCGTTCATAGTTAAATAAACAGCCGATGTCATCAAAAAACAATACGTTACCGTTTTCAGTTGCAGATTTGGCAGTAAATTTTCCAAGCTCATGTTCTTTCGGATATACTTTCATATTACAAAATACGCACATCGTGTTTTCATCTGGCTCAGCCGTTGCTGCTTTCGTAAACACATCTTCTTGTTTTGTTTCTTTGTTTTCTTCCGTTTGTTTCGTCCCATTTTGCTTGTCCTCTGCTTGATTGTTGTTGCACCCTGTTAACCCAAAAACAAAGGCTGCAATCAATAAAATAACCCATTTTTTCATTGCTAAAAATCCCCCTTTTTCGTTCCATCCGTAGTCCAATGTACTACATATTTGTGAAGTTTATTTGAAATGAATGTGTTAAAAATGAAAAAAAGCGGTATTATACCGCTTTTTCTGTAAAATAATGCTTATAATATCCGCCAACTTTGCCACGGTTATCGATAATAAAATAAAAATCATCTGTTTCATTTTTTACTTCATACTCTTTGCCTGGTGTTAATACGTTATGTACGATGTATTTTTCTGCATTCGTATGGTTGCATACAACTATTTTAATTGTTGGACGCTCATGCCAATTCAAATGAATCATCAGCGATTTCCTCCTTCAGGAACCTTTATATTTATTTAAAAATTTAGCGAGCTCATGTAGCGCTTGCAATACTGCTAAATGTTTATCGTTTCCGCTCGCTTGTGCTGTAGCCACATCTTTAAACTTTGCATGTGCTTCGTATGATCCATTTTTTTTGTATACGTCTACTCGCACGGTTCCTCTCGGATGCGGAACGATAAAAAATTCCATTCGTTTCATTTTGTTCTCCCCACCTTTAAATCAAGCGTTTATTTAATTTAATAATAGTAGAAAATATGTTAGTTTGAAAGCATTGTTTTACGTGGAGAGAAAAAAGATAGACGATTCACATTTTTAGTCAAGGCGGCGAATGGTGTAACCAGATTCGATTAACACATGTTGAATTTGATTAATATGCTCCCTATTTTTTGTTTCAAGAGAGAATCGAACTTCTGCTTGTCCTGGAAGAACGTTTGTGCCCATTCGTTGATGATCAATAGACATGACATTGGCTTCTAAATCGGCGATAATGCGCAACAACTTATTGAGTTGTCCTGGTTTATCAGAAATAACTGTCGCAAATGTAACAAAGCGTCCTGACTCAACAAGTCCTCGTTCAATGATACGTGAAATAAGTGTGACATCGACATTCCCACCGCTTAAAATTGCGACGATATTTTTTCCTTCAAGTGGAATTTTTTTATACAATAAAGCCGCTAGTGAGCAAGCCGCCGAACCTTCAACAAGTAATTTATTTCGTTCGAGTAAATATAACATCGTTCGTGAAATATCGGTTTCTTCCACACAAACAATATCGTCGACATATTTTTGTATGTATGAAAACGTTAAATCCCCAATTCGCTTAACAGCGATGCCATCCGCGATTGTATTTAATGGATTAATCATAACTGGCTGATTATGTTGTTTCGCTGCTGTCGTGCTCGCGCAAGCAGTCGATTCAGCGCCGTATACACGGACAGATGGTTTTTTCTGTTTCATCGCAATTGCTATACCAGCGAGCAAACCGCCTCCTCCAACTGGACAAATGACTGCATCAATATCATCTAGCTGTTCAAATAATTCTAGTCCGATCGTACCTTGCCCAGCGATAACAGCTGGATCGTCAAAAGGGTGAACAAACGTTGCTCCTGTTTCTAGTTGTAACTTTCGAGCATATTCCAGCGATTCATCAAATACGTCTCCGTGTAGAATGACGTTTGCACCGTAACTTTGTGTTGCTTGAATTTTACTTAATGGTGCTCCCTTAGGCATGACAATTGTGCATGGGATACCGATCATGTTGCTTGAGTAAGCAACTCCTTGAGCATGGTTTCCTGCCGAAGCTGCAATAACTCCTCGGTTTTTTTCTTCATCACTCAATGACATGATTTTGTTATATGATCCTCGTACTTTAAATGAACCTGTTTTCTGTAAATTTTCTAATTTCATGTATACTCGATTATTTGATAAACGGCTAAATGTTTGAGAAAATTCAAGAGGAGTTTTATGAACAACGGTTTTCATTCGTTGATAAGCTTCTTCAATATGTTGTAGCGAGACCAATAGTTTTCATCCTCCTTTGTATCTTCTTTATTATATGTTATTTTTAATTAAGCAATCAATTGTTGATTGTTTTTTCTTTTTGTTTACATTGATTATTTAGAACATAGTTTAATTAATTAAAATGTACAAAAGAAAAAGCTATGCCCTCGGCACAGCTTATTACAATCCGGCAGATCGTTGCAGACGTTTCGCGATTTCAAGAAAATCTTCGTATGAAATACCTGGGGCAAAGGTTTCCTCAACAGCTTCTAAATCTGGAATTGGGCCACCTGCTGGCGTACCTTGAATAACTTCAAGCTGTCCTCCATCAAGCGGATGCGTACCTTTCCAAATTTGTTTGACATCTTCATAATCATGTTCGCTAAACGTGTACAATTTTCTATGCCAACCTTGTGCTTCATACTTCTTGGCTGCATCAAATTTATCGTTACTTAAATTAGGGATTGGTAACATTTTTGTCATATCAACCCCTGTAACAATTTGAAGAGCTTTGGCATATGCCATAATATGAACCCCTCCTCGTACGAGTAAATAACCAATCATTTCTCGCGCAACAGGATGATCCGTCATCTCATATACACGCATTTTATGTGTGCGTGCACCACACTCGAGGAAAAAATTGTGTAGCAAGTCTAACACTAAGTTTCCACTATTGAAAACGTAATCCCCTGACCATGATTTTCCCATTGAATCTCCAGGCAACGCTGTTTGCGCCGTAGCGATAAAATGGTACGTATTTCGTTGATCTGCCCCATTTTGCATCGGTGTGACATCAGGCGCTCCTTCATATGTCGTGCCAGTTAGACATAAATTAATGGCCGCTGTTACAAGTTCTACATGACCTAATTCTTCTGCTGTAATACTCGCAACTAAGTCGTAAAAAGGCTTTAGTTTTTTCTTTTCACGAAAGTTAAATGACTGAAATAAATAATTGTTTAATGTTGACATTTCTCCGAATTTTCCACCAAGCAACTCTTGAACTGCTGCTGCTGCCTTTGCATCTGCGTATGTGGATTTCGGCAGCTCAATTTGTAGTTTATTTATTCTTGTAAACATCTAGTCTCCCCCTTTTATTTCGGCATGATCCACACGATTTGTTGTATACGCACAAAAAAGAGGGTGTCGTTACTTCTTAACACAATATGATCAGGTTTCACGTCTTGGATTGTACCGTGTACATTTCCTCGCACAGTTTCAATCACTACTTCTTTTCCTCTAATCGCTTGTAACGTTTGATAAACGTAAGGGTCAATGAAAGCCATAAACTGAGGTGTCATTTTCTCTCCCCTTTCTTATTTTTCTTTCTCATCTTATTCATTTCTATTTTCGTTTATCACCGTTTTCATTTAGAACATAGTTTTATAAAATTTTATTTACATACTAGTCGATTCATTCATTTTGCGTTAAACTTCAACATAGGAATAGTGAAAATGAGGAGTTAAAAGTATGGAAAGTTATGAAAAACTAAAACAAAAAATAAATGAGCTTGAGGAAGAACTAACATTGTATAAACGTTTTGTTGAACACGTTAACTTTCCGTTTTCATACATCGATTATGCACTTGGAAAAGTAATGAAAAAGGAAAGAAATGTACTTTCTCCAACAATTGAAACAATAGAAAAGGATAACAATCAAACTCCGATTCTAAAATGGAATATTGATTTACAAAAAGATTATCCGTTTGAACAAGTGGAACAATTTTTAGCTCCTATTTTTGATCTTGTTTCTCACCATATCGTTTTTGTTGACGCTGAAGGAATCATTACGTTATGTAACTTGCAAGCCGCGAACGATGTTGGCATCAATCGGGATAAGATCATAGGCAAACATATTCGGGAATTACTAAACATTCCTGACGAACAAATTATGACGTTAAAAACGTTGCGGACAAAACAACCTCTTTACAATTGCGAAGTGCTTGATCGATATTACGGCATCATTAATACGCGTATTTTATATAACGAAGATGGGTCGATTAAACGTGTCATTAGTATGTTTCAATCACTGAATCAAATGAAAGAAGCAGAGAAGCTGGCGATTGCTGGACGAATTGCTGCAGGAATTGCCCATGAAATTCGAAATCCATTAACAACTGTGCGAGGATATTTACAGTTTTTAAAAGAACAACTACCTGAGCATATCGTCACGCTTATTGACCAACTTTTAATCCCAGAACTTGATCGAGCCAACGACATTATTACAGACTTTTTAAACATTGCAAAACCAAGTGAGGTAAAAGCAGAATGGATTGAAATCAATGAATTCATTCAACATGATTTAGATCTTTTACTTAGAAGTGAAGCGCTTCTCCATAATGTAGAACTTTCGTACCGTTTAGATAAAAAATTAAAACATTATGTTGTTTACATTGATAAAAATCAGCTGTTGCAAGTGTTCATTAACTTAGTTCGCAATGCCATTGAAGCAAAGACAGAAAAATCGTTGCGTGTAAATATTGAAACGAAACTGCGCAATAACCTTGCTCAAATTTATGTGTGTGATGATGGACCCGGAATTCCTCCGACCATTATTCATCATGTTTTTGATCCGTTTTTTTCGACAAAGACCACCGGAACAGGTCTTGGTTTATCTTTGTCGCGAAAAATTGTTGAACTTCATAAAGGATCGATGCGTGTGCAAAGTGAACTTGGTCACGGCTCATGTTTTATTATTGAGCTACCAGCTTATTCAAAAAAATGAGGCTGCATGATTGCAGCCTCATTTTTACGCTTCTTTTTTCCAATTCATTTGTTCTTCTTTCCAACATTCTACTTCATGATCTACACCGATATTCCGCGCGTAAAATACAGGATTTTTTCCTTGTTTTCGTTGCAACATATAGTCTTGTAATGCAGCAAAGGCAACTCGGCCGAGCAAGAAAATCGAAATTAAATTCACAATCACCATAAATGCCATAAATAAATCAGCTAAGTCCCACACGATTTGAATGCTCGATACAGAACCCCAAACGACCATTCCTAATACAGCAAGACGATACATCAGCAACGACATTTTGCTTGAACGAATAAATTCAATATTTGTTTCACCATAATAGTAGTTTCCGATAATTGAGCTGTATGCGAATAAAAATACACTTACTGCAACAAATCCTTTTGCCCACTCACCAATATGTGTGCTTAACGCTGTTTGCGTTAAAGTAATTCCATCGAGCCCTTCTTTCATGTAATCGCCTGATAATAAAATCATAAACGCCGTGGCACTACACACAACTAATGTATCAACAAATACACCTAACGTTTGAATTAACCCTTGTTTTACAGGATGAGAAACTTCTGCTGTCGCTGCAGCGTTTGGCGCACTACCCATTCCTGCCTCATTCGAGAATAATCCACGTTTAATTCCCATCATGATTGCTGCACCGAATCCGCCACCAACTGCCTGTTCGATACCAAATGCGTTTTTAAAAATTAAAGCAAAGACCGCTGGTAATTCGGTGATATTTGTAAGTACAACATAAAACGCAATTAATAAGTATAAACCAGCCATCACTGGTACAATAATCGATGATGCTTTCGCCACGCGATGCACACCACCAAAAATAATAAATGCGGTCAAAATTGTAAGTACAACACCAATCACTGTCCGGTCCATTTGAAAAGCATGTTCAAATGCGAATGTAATTGTATTTGCTTGGACAGAGTTAAATACAAGACCAAATGAAAACGTAATTAAGATAGCAAATAATACACCTAACCAACGTTTTTTCAACCCTTGCTCAATGTAATATGCCGGACCACCGCGATAACTTTTTCCATCTTTAACCTTATAAATTTGGGCAAGCGTGCTCTCTACAAAACTTGATGCACCGCCAATTAAAGCGATTAACCACATCCAAAATACCGCACCAGGTCCGCCCACAGAAATGGCTAACGCTACACCGGCTAAGTTACCTGTTCCAACGCGAGACGCTGTACTCATAAAAAACGCTTGTAACGAAGAAATCCCACCTGTTTTCTCCGGTCCTTCTGTAATGACACGGAACATTTCTCCGAAATAACGAAATTGAACAAATTTTGTACGGAATGTAAAGTACAAACCGAAGATAATTAAAAGAGCGATAAGAACATACGACCATAATATGTTGTTTAAAAATGATACAGCCGTTTGTAATAATTCCATATTCGTCACCTCACCTAATGTTCTAATAAATAAAAAAACGACTTTTTTAATGTAACAAAACTTAACATGAAAAGCAAGAGGGTTATCTATGAATATATAAAAATGGTGTGTTATAATATCGTTTGTCCACATTTTTTGCATGCATTTGGAGGAACCCATGAAAGAAACATATACGTTAAAAGAGAAAATAAAACAATTTTTACATATACTATTTCCGATTTTTCTCACACAAATAAGCTTATATATGATGAACTTTTTTGATGTGACGATGACTGGGAAATATAGTGCTGTTGATTTAGCAGGTGTAGCCATTGGCTCAAACATTTGGGTTGCTATATTTACGGGAATTGGGGGGATCTTAACGGGTCTAACCCCAATCGTTTCTCAATCGTTTGGCGCGAAAGAACACAAACATATTTCTAAAGTAGTTGAGCAGGCAGTATACGTAGCGATCGTCTTTGCCTGCTTTGTGTTGACAATTATTTATTTTCTTGTTCCTGTTTTATTGGAAAACATGTATATTGAGAGCAGTGTGCAAACCGTTGCCTATCAATATTTACAAGCACTATGTATTGGCATTGTTCCAATTTTTATTTATTACGTTCTCCGATCCTTTATGGATGCTCTCGGTCAAACAAAAGTTACAATGACGTTAACGCTATGTTCGTTGCCATTAAACATTTTATTGAATAATATATTTATTTTCGGACGATGGGGTGTACCTGCATTCGGTGGAGTAGGAGCAGGATACGCTACAAGCATAACGTATTGGTGCTTATTGTTATGTGCATTTTTGCTCATTCGCTTTCGTAAACCTTTTTCCACATACAATATACTAAAAAAACTCAGTCCCATTTCGTTTTCTACTTGGAAACAATTAGTGTCGATCGGCACACCCATTGGACTGTCAATTTTTTTTGAGACAAGCATTTTTTCAGCTGTCACCTTGTTAATGAGTGAATTCGGAACAACGGCAATCGCTGCCCATCAAGCAGCGATGAATTTTGCTTCACTTTTATACATGATTCCATTGAGCATTTCTCTCACTTTAACGATTATTGTCGGCTTTGAAGTGGGAGCCAATCGCTTGGGGCATGCAAAACGTTATTGCATGGTTGGCATTACTTTCGCCGTAACAATGGCTATTGCTGCCTCTATCGTTCTATTGTTATTTCGTGAAACGATCGCTTCCCTATATACGAATGATAAACATGTGTTGCAATGGACGAAGCAATTTTTGTTATATGCCCTATTTTTCCAACTTTCCGATGCCATTGCCGCACCAATTCAAGGGGCATTACGGGGGTACAAAGATGTTCGATTTCCTTTTTTCATTGCGCTTGTATCTTATTGGTTAGTCGGCTTGCCGGTTGGATATGCACTAGCTCATTATACCGTTGCCGGACCGTTTGGATATTGGCTTGGTCTTATTATTGGCTTAGCTTCAGGTGCTAGTTTATTATTCATACGGCTACGTCAAAAATGGAAACATGCATAAAGGCAAGAGGGAAACCCCTCTTGCTCTTTAGCACCAAGCCGCACCAACGATAATAAGCAAGATAAAGAGTACAACGATGAGCACAAATGTTTTCCCGTATCCTGGATAACCATAGCCATAGCCACATCCATATCCGTACATAACATACTTCCCCCTTTATTGTTTAATTAATATCCCCAGCCACCAATATAAGCACTGCCAACAATGATTAACAAAATAAACAATACAACAATTAACGCAAAGCCACCGCCATGATGATGTCCTCCACTCATCTTTTGACACCTCCTTCTTGTACTAACAACCTATTCAACTACTAAGAAAAACGTTATAGTTTTTGAAAAAATGGGTAAAAAAACGTCTGTCACTTCGGACAGACGCTACATGTTTAATGACTTTTCTTTTCTTTTTTCCCAAGTACTAGAAATTGAAAATAAAATCAACGCAGTCCAAATGCAGCTAAATGCATATATATGAGCATTTGTAAACGGCTCATGAAATAAAAACACTCCTAGCAGTAAGCTTAATGTCGGTGAAATATATTGTAAAAATCCTAAAAGAGTTAGTGAAATATGTTGTGCCCCTTTAGCAAAATACAAAAGGGGCAATGCGGTTGCTGGTCCAGCCCCTATAAGTAATAGCATCGTTGTAAACAAAAAAGAAGCGTCGTGCAGTTGTCCAAACGAATGAATAATAAATATGAGCGCCAAAGGGGTCGCAAGCATCGTTTCAACAGTTAAGCCAATTGTTGCATCAACGGAAATAACCTTTTTCACAAGACTATACAATGAGAAGCTACATGCAAGCGAAAGCGCAATCCATGGAATTTTCCCATATTCAATCGTCATACCCACAACCCCAGAAGCTGCTAAAATAAGGGATACGATTTGCCATTTATAGAGGCGTTCTTTTAATACAACGACACCTAATAATACGTTTATCAACGGATTCATGTAATATCCTAAACTCGCTTCAACCATATGATCATGATTGACAGCCCATATGTAAATAAACCAATTCGTACTAATGAGCAATGATGCAGCAATTAAAGCTGTTACCCGCTTTTTTTCTTGCCATAACAATCGACATGTATGAAAAAATGCAAGTCCGCTTTTTTGAATAAGTAACAACGCAAGCATAAACAAAAAGGAAGCGACAATCCGATAAGATAAAATCTCTTCCGCTTTGATATGTTCTAACATTTTCCAATATAAAGGCAATATTCCCCACAATACATAAGCAAGCAATGCATAAATCGTTCCGAGTTTTTCATTTTCCATTTTGTAACTCCTTTCTTCATCTCACTCCCCATGAAAAACATGGTCTTGTGCATAAGGCTCAATATGCACATGGGCATAAACAACGCCATATTTTTGTTCAAGCAACCGCTCCACTTGATCAGCAATGTCATGACTTGTTACAACACTTAAATACGGAGCAACACAAATGGTAACATCTATCACCACTTCATTGCCGTACATCCGCCCTTTAATATCAACCACTTGTTTTACACCGTCAATACGCTCAATCTCCTGTTTATATCGCCTTAACATTTCATCATCAAAACCGTCCGTCAACGTATGGGACGCTTCCCTGAAAATATCCCATGCTGTCTTGCAAATCATAAATCCAATAACAAAAGCAGTAACTGGGTCAAGCCAACGCATATGTAATTGAGCGCCAACCACACCGACGACAGTTCCTACACTAACAAGCACGTCAGATAAATGATCTTTAGCTGCAGCAGCAAGTGCTTGACTATTTGTTACTAAAGCTAAACGTTTATTAAACATATATACAAAAAACATAAATATAGCTGAAGCACCTGCTGTCCATACCGCTATCCAATCTGGTTGAACATACTCTCTATCTTTCAATGTTTGCAATGCATTGATTAGCACATCAACACCAATAGACATCATAATAAACGCTGCAATTAAAGACGAAATATGTTCCGCACGCGAATGACCGTACGGATGGTTGTCATCGCGCGGTTTTTTCGCAATGAGCAATCCAATTAAAATAGCAATCGAACCAAGAATATCAGTAAAGTTATTCCATCCATCTGCTTTTAATGCTTCAGAATTTGACACATATCCAACGTACAACTTTGCTAAAGATAAAACAATATAAGCGCCAATACTGACCCATGCCCCTAATTCTGGTTTCATTTGCGTCATATATTCACCAACTTCTTGAACATTTTTGCGTTAACATTGTAACAAGCATATATTGTGTGGGTCTATAGCAACAAAATTGGTTTATTGAAGAACATTAGGGAAAATGCAATAACATTGCCTTTAACCAAATTTATTGTTGACGGCTGCTTGATAAATGTGATAGATTGTTTAGTGTTTCATCACTCTACCAATTTATCAAACTAAAGTATTTTGCGGAGGTCATATTATGAATGCTGTTGTCGTCTCAGTACTCGTCATGCTCATTCTTAGTTTAATGAGAACGAACGTTGTATTTTCATTACTAATCGCATCATTAGTAGGGGGATGGATCGGAAATCTTGGTCTTTCGAAAACGATTGAAGTATTTTCAGAAGGATTAGGAAATAGCGCGGAAGTCGCTTTAAGTTATGCATTGTTAGGTGGATTTGCGATCGCTATTTCCAAAACGGGATTACCGAACGCCATTGTTCATATCATTATAAAAATCGTCGGAAAACAAGGAGAAGGAAAAAGGGCACAATATTCCAAAGCGCTTGTTCTTCTGGTCATTTTATTAATGTCTTGTTTTTCACAAAACTTAATCCCAATCCATATTGCATTTATTCCTATTTTGATTCCACCACTTTTGCACGTCTTAAATGAATTGCAAGTGGATCGTCGGTTAGTAGCATCAATCATTACATTCGGCTTAATTACGCCTTATATGTGGCTACCTACCGGATTTGGAGCCATTTTTCATGACATTGTACAATCAAATATGGCTCAAGGTGGATTAGCCGTTGCAAAATCAGATATTCCAAAAGCGATGTTTTTACCTTCACTTGGAATGATCGTTGGTTTACTCTTTGCTTTTTTCACATATCGAAAACCGCGCACATATAAACAAGTAAAATTAGAAAGTGAAGGTACTCAATCGTTCCAACAACGCGGAGTGTGGTTTGCGATTATTGCTGTCATCATCGCTTTAACCGTACAACTTGCTCTCGATTCCATGATTTTTGGAGCATTTGCAGGAATCGTCGTCATTTATTTAAGCGGATGCATTCGTTTAGCAGAGAGCGATCGTCTATTAACAGAAGGTATGCGCATGATGGCGTTCATTGGGTTTGTGATGTTAAGCGCCTCAGGATTCGCCAATGTATTGAAACAAACTGGCCACATTGAGAAACTCGTTGAACAAGCCGCTTCACTTATTGGTCATAACGCAACGCTTGGCGCATTGCTTATGTTAATTGTCGGACTACTGATTACGATGGGAATTGGATCTTCGTTTTCTACTGTTCCGATTATCGCAACAATTTTCGTTCCACTCTGTATGAAGCTTGGGCTTAGCCCAATGGCAACCATTGCAATTATTGGTGCGGCTGGTGCACTTGGTGATGCTGGATCACCTGCCTCCGATAGCACGCTTGGTCCAACATCAGGCTTGAACGTTGACGGTCAACATCATCACATTTGGGATACATGTGTCCCAACATTTATTCATTACAACATTCCTGTCATTATTTTCGCATGGATTGCAGCGATTGTGTTATAAAAAGGGAGCCACTTTCACACAGTGGCTCTTTTTTGTCGAAAATTCACCGCACATTCCGACATTTTTTTTAAATAAAATATGTTAATGTATTGTAAAGTATATTTCAAAATTGTAAATATGCACGAAGGAGGAATGAGAACGATGATTTCGCAATTTATCGATCAAACAGAGGCAACGATCCTTCGCTTTTCATTGTCATTATTGAAAGAAATCGAATTAAAAATTATAAAAAAACAAATGATTTCACAACATCAAGCGATAAAATACGCCAAACAACAAATTGATTTATTTGTTAAACAAATGCATTTCCGTCAAGCACTAATCGCCGTGTATCGATCGGAATTATATATATACATTTCTAGAAAACTGGCCCTTGTATTCGAAAAATATCGCGTATTTAAATGTGTGTAAGCTTATATTTTCTTTACGATTTGAAAATATTCTTCCAACGTAATTTGTTTCTCATAAATGACTTTGGCCGCTTTTTTACCAACATAACGCAAATGCCAAGGTTCGTATTGATATTTCGTAATATGTTCCTTTCCTTTCGGATAGCGAATAATAAAACCAAATTCATGTGCATGTTGAGCTACCCATTTCCCCTCCCGTGTGTCACCAAATGTGGGGGTAATAGTATATTGAACACTCGGACTAGTAATATCGATCGCCAGTCCTGTCTGATGTTCACTTTTTCCGGGCATCGCAACGGCAACAACTGCTTTCTCTTCCCCTAATCGTTGAACTTCGGATGCGAATAGTTGTTGTTGCCGTTCATATGAACGATATCCTGACACAGCATATAACTCGATCTGTTGTTGTTTCGCTGCTGTAAACAGCTCTTCTAATGCCTTGGCAGCTTCCGAGCGCATATGACGTTTTTCGATATTCGTTTCTTTAAACGTAAACGGAACATTTGGAATGACTAAGTCAGTTGGCTTGTAGTCAGCTGGTAATTGCTGTTCTTTATTTACTAAAGCTAGCACATTATCTGGATTCATGATGACTTTTACCCCATTTTGTACTTCGATTTGATTCCAAAATCGTTCTTCAAGTACAAGCTCTTCTTGTTCCTTCGTTTCAGAAGATGGTATCGGTGTTTTAGAAGATGGCTCTTCAACTTGTACGGGGGGCTTAGACGGTTGTTGTTCTTGTTCAAGTGATCCAAATGATTGACATCCACTAACTATAATTAAACAGCAACATATCCATTTTTTCATTTTTCTCCCTCACGAATAGAAGAAAGCTCCGCGGAGTGCCTTCCGCAAGAGCTTTCATTTTTTATTGACGAATCTTATTGACGAATCGCTGTTTCAAGTGCGACTTCGATCATTTCATTGAATGTCGTTTGACGCTCTTCAGCCGTTGTTTCTTCCCCTGTTAAAATGTGATCGCTCACCGTTAGGACAGATAACGCTTTTCTACCAAACTTGGCAGCTAACGTGTAAAGCGCTGTCGTTTCCATTTCTACAGCGAGTACACCGTAACGTGCTAGTTTTTCAAATTGGGCATTTTCATTATAAAACATGTCAGCTGTAAATACACTACCAACTTTTAGTTGCAATCCTTTTTCTTTCCCAATTTCATATGCTGTTTTCAGCAAGTCGAAGTTAGCCGTTGGAGCATAATCAATTCCCCCGAACGTCATACGATTTATTTGTGAGTCTGTTGAAGATGCCATTGCTAAAATGACGTCTCGGACTTTTACATCTTTTTGAATCGCACCGCACGTTCCCACGCGAATTAATGTTTGAACGTTATAACTTTGCATCAATTCTGTAACATAGATAGAGATAGACGGAACTCCCATACCTGTCCCTTGAACAGAAATTCGATGTCCTTTATATGTACCTGTAAATCCTAACATACCACGAACTTGATTATAGCAAGTAGCTCCTTCCAAAAACGTCTCGGCAATATACTTTGCGCGAAGTGGGTCTCCTGGAAGTAAAATTTTATCCGCAATTTCATGTTCTTTTGCACCAATATGAACGCTCATATACATCCTCCTTTAACCTTTACCGTTGCATATATACTATACCACACTTGTATGTTTCGCTAAAGCTTTGTTTTTCATGTATAAAAAAAGAGGGGAGTCCCCTCGTTACGATATTTTCCGAAAATACTTTGGTTTTACATATAAAACTTTTTTATCTTCACTTACGACATATTTTTTCTTCGCTTGTTCGTAATGCTCGTATATTAAATAACAAACAACATAAATCGGTAACATTGCTTCCAAAGATGCCAAATAAATGAGGTAAAATGGATGTGCATTCGTTTCAAACATTCCACTAAATACATAGTAAGCGCTTGCAATAACAACATTAGTGATGCTAATGTTTGCAAAATGAAGCAAGAAAATTTTCTTCCTCTTTCCAATAAGCCTCTCTAATTCAAATTTAATAAACAATGAACAAAAAATCGCAATAATGCCGACAATCGAAGAAATGATGAACGCAAACATCGCTTTTCCCACCCCATATGTATATTTTTTACGATTTTGTCGATGTTAATGGATGTGACTACATGTAAAGGAGGACTACGATTGGGAAAAAAACATCGCAACCGCATCAATAGCCCGAAAAAAAACAATCACGTTCCAAAAGAGACGTTAATCGCTGAAGCTGAAGCACACGATAAAGAGTACAATGCTAATAAAAGAAAAAAATAATCCCCTTGCACGCACAAGGGGAATTTTTTATCATACCCTAACCTTGTGCTAATTGTCTATATACAATATAGCACAATTTTGTGAACATTTAAAGACATTTTTTAACGTACATGCATGCGATGAATGCGTTCCCATCCATCTGGACTTAAGCGGTAGAAAAATTGCCCAAATCTTCCTTCATCAATCATTAAAATGTCCCCCGTACCGACATAGCGTGCTTCATAATCTTTCGGTACTAAATCAGGAACGTTAAACATACGATAAACTTCAGCTAATACGTCATCATGATCTTCCCCATCGACCGTCAGTCGATACACTTGTCGATATCCCTTTGTTTGACCGAATTGCGGAGTTTGAAATAGCGTTACGTCGTAACATTGTGTGGATTTTAATATTTTTCCCATAAACATCCGAATCACTAACATCCACTCCCTTTCTTCTTTACGTAACATATTAGTGATTCGTTTTGTCGATTCCTTTTGCATTTTTTTACTATTTTTGTCGAATATATATCATCTTCCGACATTTCTACACAAAAAAGATTGGGAGCTCCCAATCTTTTAAGCATATCGTCGAATCAATGAAGCAAGATCTGTTTGTAACGTTTGAATATGCTGCTTATGAATGGTGACGCGGATAAATGTTTCATCTAGATCAAGAGCCTCTGCAAATAATCCAGCTAACCCGCGTGCACGTCGATCGACTTGGATAAGTAATTCGCATTCATCTAGTGCATGTGGGAAAAAGATGATTTCCACTTCATCAAGCTTTCCACGAAACTCACCTCTAACCGGTAAAAATTCAAATTCTTGAACAAATGGAAGCCGTTTACGGACATCATAAGCGGTCTCTTTGCACTCCGCTTCTTTTAAGCGAAACCCTAAGTTTTCCATCACTTGAAATACCGCATTCATGACTCTAGTTGGTTGAACACGAATATAATCTTCGTCTGTTGGATCGATCGCATTTTTTATGTCAAGTCCTGTGTGTAACCATACTCTCGTTCTTCCGACTGTAATGGGCGTATCAAGTGGAAGAGAAAAAGAAAACGGAAATTGTTTCTTTTCCCCGGCGTGAATAACAAAAGACTGAGCAATTTTCCACTTTTCAATGATTGCTTGTTTCGTTACTTTTCGATCATCTACCTCTTTTGTATATGTAGCACAAAGAGACAAATATATATCATCAATTTGTTGGTCTATATTTCCTCCTGTCACCTCCACAACTCCCGTGATGCGTTCACCAAGTGATAATTGTGACTCGTGTAACTTCGTATCCACCTTTGCTGCCCCGATACCAATACTTGCTAAAACTTTATTAAATAGTCCCATAAAACAACCTCCCATTATTTTTCATTCTATATGTTTTACGAATAAAAAAGAAAAATGTTTCAACTTTCAAATAAAAAACGACGGAACAACCGCCGTTTTATTCATCAATTATTTCTTCATCAATAATACATTTTTCGATCAAATAATCAAACATAATATCTGCCATTTCTTCAATTTCACGCTCTGTTGGGACAAAGCCTCGCCGAACAAGTTCATTGTAAAAGAACTCCGCAATTTCTTCCGTATCAATAACGACTTCAATTTCTTTCACAACATCGCCCCCTTTGTATTATGTTATGAAAAAATGATTCATTTATGTCATCCGTTTTTATGTATATTTGCTGCTATGTGCACATACGTTGAAAGTAAAAAGGAACGGAGGACAAGCTTATGGACGAACGAATTGATCAATGGATGGAAACGATCACGAATGCATTATTTTGCATCGTATTCTTTTTTTGTATTCCATATTTCATATATTTGTTATGGCAATGTATATAGCGTTATTCGCGTCGTTTCCGTTGAGTAAACTTTTTTAGTTGTCCAACGACTTGCTTCATCATCTGTTCATACCGTTCGTCACCAAACCATTCATACAACCATTTATAGTCGTTGTAAATATCTAATAAACCGTCAATAATCTCTTTTTCTTCTTGTTTTCGCCGCAATCGCTCATTTTCAAATTTTCGTGATATCACATGAACTTCACTCCAATGTTGAGCATCGTAATTAGTAATATTATATGTATAGATAAAAAAGCCGACACAACGTCGGCTTTTTTATCTCGCATAAGATGCTGGAGCAAAGTCGATTTTAAATCCTAAATCTTCGAGCATTTGAAAATCAGCGTGTTTTTCTTGTCCAGCAGTCGTTAAGTAATCACCAACAAAGATGGAGTTCGCAGCATACAAACCAAGTGGTTGCAGGCTGCGTAAATTTACTTCCCTGCCTCCAGAAATACGAATTTCTTTCGTAGGGTTAGTGTATCGAAATAATGCCAACACTTTTAAACAGTAGCGCGGATGTAATTCGTTTGTCCCCTCTAACGGCGTTCCATCAATCGCATGAAGAAAGTTTACAGGGATCGAATCCGCATCTAGCGCTTTTAAACTCCTCGCCATCGCAATTACATCTTGTTTTGTTTCTTTCATACCAATGATCACACCTGAACATGGGGACATCCCTACTTCCTTGACCGTTTCTACCGTACGTACCCGGTCATCGTATGTATGGGAAGTCGTAATGCGAGGATGATGTTCTTTAGATGTGTTAATGTTATGGTTATAGCGATCGACCCCCGCCTCCTTTAAGCGCAACGCTTGTTCTGGCTTTAATATTCCTAGACACGCACATACTTTTAAACCATACATTTCTTTAATTTCTTTCACTGCAGATGCAACAATATCAATTTCTTTATCGCTCGGACCTCTTCCACTTGCAACAATGCAGTATGTTCCTATTTTCGCTTCATACGCTCGCTTGGCTCCTTGTAAAATCGTATCTTTATTTACCATTTTATATGTCGGAACCGAAGCAGTTGATATAGAAGATTGGGAACAGTATCCACAATTTTCAGGGCATAATCCCGACTTTGCATTCATAATCATATTTAATTTCACTTTATTTCCGTAATACGTTTTCCGAATGCGATAAGCGCCTTGAAGTAATAGTAACAGCTCATCATCGGGGCAATTTAGTATAGCAAGTGCCTCATTGTCTGTAATTTCTCCCCCATCTAATACACGATCTGCTAACGATAACCAATCCATTATTCTCCCCCTTTTACTTCTAATTACCAATAATCGTATTCGATCAATAAATTTATGTCAACATTATTTTTATATATGTTAACAAAAGAAAAACTAGCGAGACTAGCTCGCTAGCTATACGTTTCTACAATATGTCGCGCAATCCATACCCCACATGCCCCTGCTTGCGCCAGACCGCGTGTAATTCCTGCACCGTCTCCCCCAACGTATAGTCCTGTAATTTCCGTTTCAAAACGTTCACTTAACTTTGGACGGGCAGAATAAAACTTTGCTTCTACCCCGTAAAAAAGTGTATGTTCTGACGCAATACCTGGGGTGACATAGTTCAATGCTTCTGTCATCTCAATTAAACTTTTCATCGTATTGTAAGGAAGAACGAGACCTAAATCCCCTGGAACCGCTTCTTTTAACGTTGGTTCGATGAATCCTTCTTTAATCCGTTTTTCTGTTGAGCGTCTACCTTTTAAAATATCTCCGTATTTTTGCACAATAATACCACCGTTAGATAATGCATTGGCTAAGCGAGAAATTTGATGAGCGTATTCGTTCGGTTGATCAAACGGATCTGAAAATTTATGAGAAACGAGAAGCGCAAAGTTTGTATTATTGCTTCCTAGTTTCGGATCTTTATACGCATGACCGTTCGCAAGCATAATGCCAGAATGGTTTTCAACAACAACATGACCAGAAGGGTTACTGCAAAACGTCCGAACTTGTGTCCCAACGGATGTATTAAAAATGAACTTCCCTTCGTACAAATGTGTGTTAATTTCCTCCATAACGACGTTAGACGTTTCGACACGTACACCAATATCAACTTGATTGTTGATCATTTTCAATCCACGTCGTTTCAATATATTCGTTAACCAAGCTGAACCATCACGTCCTGGGGCGATGACGACACGATCCGCATAGATCATATCCCCGTTTTTTAATTGAATTCCTTTCACATGATTTTTGCCATCTATTTTTTCAGTCAAAATATCATTTACTTCTGCTTTAAACATCATATCAATGTGTTTACGCAAATATTCGTATATGCTCTTTAAAATCTCTAAATTTTGTTCTGTCCCAAGATGACGAACTTGTGCGCGTAACAATTTTAATCCAGCTGCATAAGCGCGCTTTTCAATTTCTCTCACTTCATCTGTAAGCGGATCAGTCAACGCATGCGTAGCACCATGCTTCAAGTTGATTTCGTCCACGTAGCGAATAAGTTGTAACACCGTCGAATCAGACAAATAATCTGTCATCCATCCACCGAACTCGCTCGTAATGTTAAACTTACCATCTGAATAAGCCCCTGCTCCTCCAAATCCATTTGTAATCGAACAAGCAGGTAAACAACCTGCGTAATCTTTTTTTCCAACCGGTGGCGGACATTTTTCAATTTTCTTCTGCAAAATTGGACAATTTCGTCTATAAATATCGTGCCCTTTATCAACTAGTAACACACGTGCTCCAGGTAGTTTTAATGTTAATTCATAACAAGTAAAAATTCCCGTTGGACCTGCTCCAACAACTATCACATCGTAACGATTGTTCATCATTCATCCCTCACCTTCCATTTTCCGAATGTTAATATACTAAATAGCACACAAACAGTCAATAAAAAACGATCTTTTTTAATTTATTTTTTATATAATGTTCGTTTTTATTTAAGACACAAAAAAAGAACGGTACATACCGTCCTTTTAAAAATAACGCTTCTTCCAAAAAACAAACGCCGTAATACTCGAAAGAACGAAAGAAATACTTAAAGCAACTAAATACGCATACGGCTTATCTTGATATGGGATCGGAACATTCATCCCATAAAAGCTTGTCACCATCGTTGGAAAGGAGATAACAATTGTAATTGCAGCTAAAAATTTCATAACAATGTTTAAATTATTTGAAATGACGGAAGCGAATGCATCCATCATCCCACTTAAAATGCTACTATATACTTCTGTCATCTCAATAGCTTGCTTATTTTCAATAATGACATCTTCTAGCAATTCTTGGTCATCTTCATACATCCGCAAATAATTTAAACGAAGTAACCGTTCCATCACGATATTATTTGCTTTTAATGATGTCGTAAAATAAACGAGACTCTTTTCTAAACTGAGTAAAGAAAACAACTCTTTATTTTGCATCGATTGATGCAGCTGTTTTTCAATTTCGCTTGTTTTTCGATTAATTTGCTTTAAGTATCTTAAGTAATACGTAGAAATCATATATAACATTTGTAACGCAAAACGCGTTTTCATATACGTATAAAAATGCTTCACCTTATTTTTTGTAAACTCCTCAAAAATTGGATTTTCTTGAAGACAAACAGTAATAAAACAGGTGTTTGTAATAATCATTCCAATTGGAATGGTTTCATATGTTGGAATGTTTCCCTCATCGTACGTAATAATCGGAATGTCAACGATGATGAGCACATGGTTGTCTTCTTTTTCGATGCGTGACCGCTCTTCATCATCTAGTGCATCTTTAATCGAGTCAATCGGAATATTAAGATGCTCTGCGATATAGCGAATTTCACTTTCTGTTGGAGAAACGAGGTTTACCCAACAGCCGTTTTTGAGCTCATGAATTTCCTCTAATTTTCCTTGATCATTTGATAAATAAATGTTCATCATGGCGTAACTCCCCCTATCTTCTCTACAAGAGGTAAGCGCCACTTTTTTGTCGTTGGAGCGCCTGTTTCGTTTGTGAGCAGTACGTTCCAGCGCCAAAAAACGAAGCTACTTCCCCTATTATTGCTGGTTCTGGTTCATTCGTGTTCGCCCTGCTCATAACGGAACTGTCACTCCTTTCGCTCTCACAATCATTACGGATTAATGATACATGTTTTGCCACCATTTGTATAGTTCCTTTTTTATTTTTTCTTGAATCGGGTATTCAAAAATAGAAAAATGCTTCTCGTTCTTTTATAATCATTGGTGAAGGATGGTGAACATAATGAACATATACATGTGTGATCGAGCGTTTCAGTGGTATAAAGAAGAACTCCAATTACAGCGGGGGGACTATGTTCGTTTTTTCGCTCGATATGGTGGATGTAGTAACGTACAAAAAGGCTTTTCTCTAGGAGTGAATAAGGAAGAACCAATCGATGTAGCCGTAACGTTAGAAAAAGAGGGCATCATCTTTTTTATCGAACAAAACGATATGTGGTATTTTGATGGTCACGATTTACATATTGAGTTTGATGAAAAACAAAACGAACCGGTATTTATATATAGATAAAAGCGGGCTCTCCCGCTTTTATCTCTTTTTTGCGCGTTCATACGCTTCGTGCCAATCAGGAAAATATTTTCTAATTAAAACAGGTTGAAACGTTTCTTTCGTTACACAAACATGTTTCGAAGTTGCTGTTGCCGCGATTTCATTCGTTGGGGTTAATACTTCATACCCATAAACAACTCGAATACCATCATATGATTCCACCCATGTTTTGATTGTGGCTGTTTCTCCGTATCGTAACGGTTTTTTATAAGAGATTTGTAAATCTATAACTGGGGACACAATTCCCTGCTTCTCCATGTCAGCATATTGAAAACCAAGCTGTTGAATAAAATGAGCTCGTCCTATTTCTAGCCAAATTAAGTAATTGGCATGATAGACAATCCCCATTTGATCTGTTTCTGCATAACGAACCTCAATCTCTTTTTGCGAAATGATCATATTTTTCTCACTCTCCAAAATCACGATACTTTATCATCATTTTACCATAAACATGAGAAAAGTAGAAAATCCACCCTTATAACGAAACAAAAGAAAACATACAAAAAGCCGCACGTATGCGGCTTTTACAATTCATATCCATTTTCTCGTGCTTTTGCCTCATCTTTAATTTCCGCTCTCATCGCTTCAATTGCCTCTTCGCGACGGTGATTTTTTTCTCTAATTTTTTCACGCTCCTCTGGACTAGCGAATGCCATTGTTTCTTCTGCCTTCTCAATATTTTCGATCGTGTTTTGTACCATGTCTTGTAACTTCTCTACATTATCGCGACGGTCATCATGATTAGGCTTCATTTGATCATCCTCCTTATTAAAATAAAAATGTACACCCTTTATCGTGTACGTTTTTTTTTACGTTATACATATTATTTTGTTTATCATAAAAAAATTATGTAAACTATAATAAGGGCGAACATTCGCCCTCATTATTCTCCTTTCGTTTGAATCACTTGTGGATGTTGACCAGATTGATCTTGCATTTGCTTTCCTTTATTGCCACCGGCTGCTCTCGATTTCGTTCCAATATGTTGCGGCACAAATGGCTGTTGATTACTTTTTGGATTACCCATTTTTCATCCCCCTCTCCTTTGTAGTATGACCACATTACTCTGCTTTATGAAGCCAGCGTGTTTCCATTTTCTCTTCCAATTTTTCTAATGCACGGACATCGTTCAATAACTGTCGCTTATTTTCCAGTACTAGCTCTGCAAATGTTCGTTTTCTCATTTTCCGCATCACGTATTCACCTACTTTTTGTTTTTTTCTATCTTTTCCAAACATAATGAAAAATATACAAAAAATAGCCGACTGCTCGGCTATTTCCCCCATTTTTCTGCATATCGCACCATTTGTTCGTATGACATGGGACCAATTTGTTTTTCACGAATAATTCCTTGGTGGTCGATAATAAACGATGTGGGAATCGGTTGAATGTCATATTGTTTCATCACATCGCCATCAACATCTAATACAACTGGAAACGTTAAACGGTAATCTTTAATAAACTCACGTACCTTTTCTTGTGAATCTCTCACCATTACATTTACAGCTAAAATTTCTACTTGTTGACCATATCGTTCATAAAATTTTTGCATATCTGGCATTTCTGCACGACACGGCGGACACCACGTCGCCCAAAAATTCACAATAACCGCTTTTCCGCTCAGTTGTGAAAGTTGAACCGTTCTCCCGTCGGTTGTTTGTAAGGAAAAATCAGGAGCCTTCATTCCTACATGAATACCGGTTTCTATCGTTTGTCTTTCCGTCATATGTTCCCAAAGCATATATGCAAAAAAACTAAATAAAACCATGATGGCAAACCACTTTTTCATCAACACACCTACCCTTCTATTTATCATCTCATAAGAAAAGGCGCATGTGCGCCTTATCGAATATTTTTGTGTTCATTGCTCATTTTTGTTACTTCCACTTCAGCATATGAAGCAAATTCGTTATTGAAGTCATTTTTTTGCTTGGCGTTATTGTTTCGTTGTGCATTTGCGTTTCCTAATCTTGTTCGTCCCATTGTTTCAAACCCTCCTTTTCGTACACGAATAGTATGCACGAACGGGACGTTTTACACTACGATGATTGATTATTTAATTTTTGGACATATTCCTTTACCATGTCAACCGTCACATATTTTCGTTGTGGCACGATTCCATTTTTCGCTAGTTCGTTTATTTGTTTTGTCACTTCGTTAATCTTGTGTACAGAAAATGACTCTCCTCGTTGACATAAAGCAACTGCTTCTTCAATATACATCTCCCGTTTCACATCTAGCTCGACAAATGCTCGAACGAGTGCGTGTTGTTTTTGTGAATGCGCTGTAATTGCTTGATGAACTTCACTCATCATTCATTCCTCCAATCATATCGTAAATGCGTTGCAATTCATCTATTGATGCTTGAGCGGTTAATGCCGAAAGCAAACCAGCAAAATGTTCATTCATCTGTTCACACATATGACAATGAAGCCGCCCAATAACGGTCTTCCATTGTTTTGTATAATGCGCAAGCAAGCGTTGTTTTTGTTCATTTATATACGTTGCAACCGGCTCGTGTAATTGTCGTTCTAATTGTTCTTTCATCAACCGCTTTTCATCTTTTTCAAAAAATGATTTCGCATTTTTGTACAACGATAGCGCTTGTTTAAATATGCTGCGCTCTAGTTGTTCAAAAGCAAGCGGAAATTCCAATGTTGGAAAAACAGGAAGATCCACTTTTGTTACAATGAGATCATGAACTTCCTTCCACTGTTTCTCTAACGCCATAAAATGAAGATCATAACGTTTGCTTATAAATGCTTCCATTCGTAAGCTAGTCGCTCGCATTTCTTGCGCCAAATCGAATCCAATGGAATACAACAATTCGTCTAAACATAATTGTAACACTTTTTTTATATTTGCTTGTCGATCATGAAGAACGGACGGATTAAACGACTCTTTAAACCAATCTGACAAACGGAAAAAAACGCGCTGTTGAATGTAATAAACTAACTCGTTCAATTCTTGTTCGATTGCATGAATGTCATGATTTATTTCGTATTGTTCGATAATCCGCTCAAGCTGTTGTTTCTCTTGTTGTAATGTTTGTAGCTTCTTGCGTTTTATATCATCGCTTCGTTTTGCTTCTGCAATATATTCTGCTAACCGTTTGTGCGCTTGTTTCATTTGTAAACGAGCGGAAGCTATCGCTAATGAACCGATTTCTTGATGAATAAACGGATAAAAGGCTTGCTCAAACGTGCTCATTCCTGAATTCGATAATACGTCATGTTTGAATGTTTCCCCGTTCTTTTCGACAAGCGCCCATTTACTCGATAATGGAAAAAGACGAGGATGACGAATACCAAATTGTAAAAGCTGGTCTTTCACATAGTGAACAACGGCTTGTAATTCCTCTGTTGTATGCGCTAAATCAGCTGCATTAATGATAAAAAACATTTTATCTAAACTAAACGTATCTTTTACCCGACCAAGCTGAATTAAAAATTCGCGATCCGCTTTTGAAAACGCATGGTTATAATATGTGACAAAGAAAATCGCGTCGGCATTTTTAATGTAGTTAAATGCGACCCCTGTATGACGAGCGTTGACAGAATCTGCTCCTGGTGTATCAACAAGAATGATGTTTTCACGAGTTAATGGACAATCATAATACAGCTCAATCCATTCAACAAAACACGATTTCGTTTCATTCGCTACATATTCGCGAAATTGCTCAAGTGAAATCGTAAGCAAGTGTCCAAGCTTTTCTTTCATTTGTTCATACCCACGCACAACGGCTTGTAAAAACGCCCAATGTACGCGTTCTTTTGCTTCAACATGGTGATTGCAAATCGCCTTTGCGCTTTCTTCGATCGCCTCTTGTAATGAGTGAACTTGTATACCGAAAAAACGCAAAGAGTGTTGCAAATCGTTTAAAAGCTGTTGCTCCGTTTTCACTTGTACGACAACGGTTCCATGTGGATGCTCATCTGTTGGTGGAACAATTTTATTAATTGTCGCCGTTGTTGGATGTGGCGAAACAGGTAAGACGTGTTCGCCAATTAACGCATTTGCAAACGAAGATTTTCCAGCACTAAAAGCCCCGAATAAGGCAATCGTAAACGTCCGTTGTTGAAGCTGCCGAACCTTTTCGTTCATTTCTTTCGCTAATTGTTTCAATCCTTCAATCGGAGCAATCATTTGGCTAACCGTACGCAATTTTTCAATCATTTGTTCAACCGTCTCGCTCGTCGTTTGTGCTGATGGAATTGGATGTTCTTCTTGTATCTTTTCGTTCGCACGGGAAACTTCTTCTGTCTTTCGTTTGCTTTCTCGTATCATAAACTTCTCCTGAATAAACGGATAAACGGCTTCATCGCTTAGTGGCATTGCGGTTTCAATAGTTTTTCGCAACTGTTGACGCGTATGTTCACGTTGACGCGCAAGTTGTTTTAATCGTTCCCAACGCGAATGTTCCTCCGTGAGCTGTGCAAGTTGTTGCTCATATATCGCTAATTGTTGTTGTGCTTTTCCTTTGTTAATCATTTGATCCACTACTTGAAGGGCTACGTCGCGATATAACCGTTTGATTTCGGTTGCTATATCGTTCGTATACGTTAACACATAATCTCCTGTTACAAGCGGTTGATTCGTTTTCTGTTCAACAAGCCATTGTTTAGAAAATGGAACTTTTAATTGTTGAATGTGATGTAACAATTCATGATCACGGATATCATATTGCTCGTAAAACCGTTTCAACAAGTCACGAATGTGCCATTCCAACTGACTTTCAATTTTTTTATGTAAATCTTTATAAAAAGCATTCAATCTTTTTTCTCGTTCTTCCTCGGTTTTTTTCTTTGTAAATAAAAAGCCGACTTTAAAATCAGGTTGACATGCTTCTAAATAGGCACGCGCATACTCCCTCGTTTCATAAGGCATCATGTAGGCGTTATCTAATGTTGTTGCTAGCTGCTGTTCAACCTGCTGCTTAGCGGTTGACCATGTTTTCTTTATGTCATTAATCGTTTTCTCTATTTCTTCGATCTTTTTCAAAAGTTCCTGTTCATTATTGAACGAAAGCAATTGACGAATGTTTTGTTCTTCTTCTTCCTGTTGCGCAATCACTGCTTGCATATGGTGATCAATCATTTGCTCGACCGCAATATGTATACTTTGTTGAAGTCGCTTATTTTTTTCGCCAAAAAGCGACTGTAATAGTTGTTTTAATGCTTCAAACTCGTTATATACATGCTTCTTTTGTTTCAGCGACGTATAAAAAATGCGTTCAAATGCAACTCCCCACTGTTGAAACGCTTCTTCCACCGAGTGAGCAAACAGTGAAAACGGAAGCTCTTCTTCACGATGTTTATCAATTTGATTCACAACTAAGTATATCGTTTTTCCATACTGCGATAACCGCTTTGTAAACTCGAAGTTCATTTCCGCTTGGACATGGTTGTAATCCATCACATAAAATATAACATCCGCTAAATGAAGAGCAGACTCTGTCGCCAAGCGATGAGCATCGTCTGTCGAATCAATACCTGGTGTATCCATCAGTACAATCCCACTTGGAATCGCATCTGTTTCATCACTAATTTCAATCATATCGATAGTATCACCGTCTCGACAAAACGTTTTTACTTCTTCGTAATCGTAAGGAGCAACATATTCAATCGGCTGACTAGCTTTATAATATACGCGCGCATACGGCTTTCCTGCTTTTACTTTTACAAGATTTGCACTCGTTGGAATTGGACTAGATGGTAAAAGTGGAGCTCCAATCAATTCGTTAATTAAACTGGACTTTCCAGCAGAAAAATGACCACAAAAAGCAATCGTAAACTCTCCATCATACGCTTTTTTAATTAATTGTTTTGTTTTTTTAGATTGCACTGTGTCGCCTATCTCGACAAATTGATCATGAAGTGCAATTAAGCGGTATATCCATTGTTGCAACGGTTCTGTTTGTGTTTTTTGCATTTTTCCCCATACCCCTTTTAAAAAATCTACCTTCATTTTACTGTAGTTCACAAAAAAAATACATAAAAATTCCCCTACTTATGAGGGGATTTTAATAAACGTAGCGCCTGTTCCTCCACACGAATACGGATCGATAAAAGGTACGCGTTCCATACTGTAAATATGAAAGCCGTCCAATATGCTTGAAACATAAGGGGAATAATAATAAATTCAAGCACAACAACAAAATAATTGGGATGTCGAAACCATCGGTACGGCCCTTTCTGTATCCGTTCTGTATTTGGCAATACAATAATTTTCGTATTCCAACACCGTCCAAGTGAAACGATGATCCAAAAGCGAAACAGTTGTAAAATGATAAATATATTAAACAAAAATGACCATAAAGTCGGTTCGCGTTTCTTCCTCCTTTCCAGCAAAAGCGAAACAAAAAATAAACTATGCATACAAACGATATATTTATAATGATGTTGTCCGAATTCTTTTGCTCCTCTCTTCTTCATCCATCGTTCATTTCTTTTTGCCCAGTACAACTCAACAAATCGCTGAACAATTAAAAAGAAAAACACGTTCCATCTCATGATTTTTCTCCCCATTTTAACAATAAAAGCTCACAGCTAAACCCAGGCCCCATCGCCATCATTAAGCCATGTTGTTGAGTGATAGACTGTTGTAAAAAACGTCGTAAAACAGCAAGCACAGTCACAGACGACATATTTCCGTACTCCCGTAAAACATGAATCGCGTAAGTTAACTTATTTTCATCTATATGTAAACTATCTTGATAAGCATCAAGCACTTTTTTACCACCTGGATGTACAACAAAATGTTCAATTTGCGAAACGTCAAGCCCATTTTTCCGTAAAAACAATTCTACAATTCCACCAATCGATTGACGAATAATAGTCGGAATATGCCTAGAAAAAACCACGTAAAATCCTTTATCTTTTATATCCCACCCCATGACATCTTCCATGTTACGCATAAACATCGATTGCATATCGATCACTTGTGGAGCTATACTTCGCAACTGCACATCATCCCCTACAACACACGCACAACCTACTCCATCAGCAAATAGTGATGTGCCAATAAGATTGCTTTTTGACACATCGTCAAGTTGGAAGGTTAGGCTGCAAAATTCTATCGAAAGGACAAGCACTTTCGCTTTTGGATATGCCCGACAATAATCTGCCGCGCGAGCAATGCCGGCTGCTCCCCCTGCACATCCAAGTCCCCATATAGGAATTCGTTTCGTATGTATCGAAAAAGGTAGCTCGTTCATTATTCTCGCCTCAATGCTCGGTGTAGCAATCCCAGTTGTCGAAATATAAAAGATGGCTTCAATATCTTCAAAATGAATATTGGCGCTCTGTAAACAACGTTCGATTACCTCTTTCCCATATCGAACGGCATGTTCAATATACAGTGCGTTTTTTTCAGCAAATGAGTGCTCTGTCATATACCAATCTAATGGTTGTACAAACGCTCTTGATTGAATATGGTCGTGTTCAAAAATGCACAATAGACGGTCAATATGTTCATAACGATGTTGAAACATACATTTTATTGCATTCATCACTTCTTTTTGTGAAACACGATAAGGAAGTTCAGCTAATTCCACTGCAGCGATGCTTGGCATCCATTTCCCTCCTTTCATTAATGATAGTATTTTTCTAATAAAACAATTTTATACATATTAAGTAAAAAAGCTTTCCTCACGGCAATAGGAGGAAAGCTTTCAACGTTTTGAAAGGAGGTATGTTGTTGTGCACTTTCATTATAACGCAATTTATTGTTTCGTCACTATGTTTTTTATATTTTCTTTGTCTGTATTTGTCGAAAAGTGATGTAATTGAAGTAAAAAATTTGTTATGATGAAGAAAAAGGGGGGGCTTTTTATGGCTTTAGGTGAAAAAATTACAACGATTTTAAATGGAACGATCGAATCGATTCGTTCTGTCATCCCACTAACGATGACAATTGACAAACCTTCCTTGTTTACACAACCTTTCACCCAAACGTCCATTAGTGTATTGATTGGAATGACCGGAGACTTACGGGGACGTCTTATGATTGAAGGACATGAAACGATGTTTGGGAGTATCGGAGAAACGATGTTCGGTGTGCCTTTAGAGGGTGAAATGCTCGAATCATTTACCGGTGAACTTGGTAATATGATTGCAGGAAACTTAGCAACGATCGTATCTCAAAAAGGAATTACAATCGACATTACTCCTCCCACTGTTCTTGTTGGTCAAACAAAAATTTACGGTTTTGATAAAGCATTTCGCGTCCCGATTTACTTCGAAAGCAAAGGAGAATTGCAGCTCATTTTAACGATTGATAATGAGTAGACAAAAGAAGCTTGCGTTTGTGAGCTTCTTTTTTTATTTCCCAACCATCTTTTTCTAAATATTTCACACTTTTTTCACAACCTCACAAAATTCATGTGACAAAAGTCACAGCTACTCCTTATTTTTACGGTTATGATGATGGTAAAGTAACGAATGAACAATTTGTGAAATGTATCAAGAAAACGTTTCATTTCGCAAATTGTTTTGTATGATGTAAGTGTATACATTTCTAGTTAAGGTTTATTTAGGAAGGGAGGAGCGCTAATGAAAACCCAATTAAACACAAACACACCAAAAACAAAAGTGGAGAAAGAACCCCCATTAAAAGGAACTCTCGTTTCTGTTTTGTTTTTGGGATTTTTCCTCATTTTCACGTGGGTAAGCGTATATTTCTTGTTTTTGAATCGTTTATAGAGAGAAAGGGGACGGGACATGATGCACATGCATAAGTATGAAAAAATTTGGCTGTTTTTCGGCATCGGTTCATTATTCGTATTTTTAGCTGTCTTAGGGGTTGGTGCATTTGCACAAGGCACACAGCCACCAAGCTGTTTAACAACGATCGACCCAGAAAAAGTCGACCAAACACCACCTTTTGATAAACCGGGCCTTGTTAAAACAGGGGATAATGAATATCAATTAAATATCGTTGCTTCTGCATTTGCGTATACGCCAAATCAAGTAGAAATTCCAAAAGGAGCAAAAGTAACGATTAACGTAGCGACAAAAGACGTCATTCACGGATTTGAAATGGCCGGAACAAACGTGAACATGATGGTTGAACCTGGTTATGTAAGTAGTTATACACAAACATTCGATAAAGTCGGGGAGTATGTGATTTTGTGTAACGAATATTGCGGTGCCGGTCACCACTTAATGACGGCGAAAGTGAAGGTGGTTGAACAATGATGAACGGAACTTGGAAAGTAGATGCGCGTGATGGTAAATTAGCGATGGCTCATATTTATGTCGCTTTCGTTGCACTTGCGTTAGGAGGCCTTGCCGGTCTATTACAAGTGCTTGTGCGCTCAGGAAAATTTGAATTGCCAGCAGGCATTAGCTATTATACGATTTTAACAACTCACGGTGTATTACTTGGACTTGTTTTAACTACATTTTTTATCATTGGTTTCCAATTTGCAGCTGTCAGTCGTACGGCCGGAACGCTTTCTGATCGCGTCCGATTTTGGGGCTGGGTCGGTTTTTGGCTCATGACAATCGGCACAGCGATTACTGCCTTTTACATTTTAATTGGTGAAGCTTCTGTTTTATATACGTTTTATGCACCTCTACAAGCACATGCAGGCTTTTATATTGGTTTAACACTTGTTGTCGTCGGTAGTTGGATTAGCGGATTTGCGATGTTTGCTCACTATGCTAAATGGAAAAAAGCTCATCCTGGTCAAGTAAGTCCGTTGCTTACGTTCATGCCTGTTGTTAACATGGTGTTATGGCTTATTTGTTCGCTAGGTGTAGCTGCAACTGTATTATTCCAACTTATTCCTTGGTCATTAGGCTACGTCGATCGCATTAACGTACTTGTAAGCCGAACATTATTCTGGTATTTTGGTCACCCGCTCGTCTATTTCTGGTTATTACCGGCATATATGATTTGGTATGCCATTATTCCAAAAATTATTGGCGGAAAAATGTTCTCTGATTCCCTTGCACGCATGTCATTCATTTTATTCTTAATTTTCTCAATCCCTGTCGGTTTCCACCATCAACTCGTGGAACCTGGAATCGATCCAGCTTGGAAGTACTTGCAAGTTGTCTTAACGTTTATGGTTGTTATTCCATCACTAATGACAGCGTTCTCGATGTTTGCAACGTTCGAGATGTACGGTCGTTCTAAAGGAGCAACAGGATTATTCGGATGGTTACGTAAACTCCCTTGGGGTGATGCTCGTTTCTTTGCACCGTTTATCGGTATGTTGTTCTTTATCCCTGCTGGTGCCGGTGGTCTTGTCAACGCATCACACCAATTAAACCAAGTTGTTCATAATACGATTTGGGTAACGGGTCACTTCCATTTAACATTAGCAACAACTGTTGTATTAACATTCTTTGGTGCAGCTTATTGGCTCATCCCACATTTAACGGGACGTGTGATGACAAAGGCGATGAACCGTTTAGCAATTATTCAAACGATCGTTTGGTCGATTGGTATGATTTTTATGTCTAGCGCAATGCACTTTGCTGGGTTGCTTGGCGCTCCACGTCGTTCAGCGTTTTCAACATACGGAGATGCACCACAAGCGCTAGAGTGGATTCCTTATCAAATCGCTCAAGCAGTTGGCGGAACAATTTTGTTCATCGGCATTATTCTTGTACTCATTATCGTTACAAACTTAGCATTTTTCGCTCCAAAAGGTGAGACAGAGTTCCCTGTTGCAGAAGTTGCTGAACAGGCTGAGCGTACGCCACTCGTATTTGAAAACTGGAAATTATGGATCGGTATTGCTGTTGTACTCATTTTGATCGCATATACTGTTCCATTTATCGATATGATCCAAAATGCACCTCCTGGCTCAAAAGGATTTAAACTTTGGTAAAAAACCGGGCAAATGCCCGGTTTTTTATAATCGATAAATATGTTTATATTTTTCTTCCAAATAGCAAATCAAGTAAGCCGGATTTAACCCTTCTCCAGTTACTTCATGTAAAATATCAAGCGGTTTTTTCGTTTTTCCAAATTGGTGAATATGCGTTGTCAGCCATTCACGAATACGCACGAACTCTCCGTTTTCGATCAACTCACCAAAGTTTGTAAACTCTTTCTCCATCGCGTGTTTAAACTGTGCTGCATACATATATCCAAGGGCATACGATGGAAAATAGCCAAAACTTCCCCCGGCCCAATGTACATCTTGAAGAATTCCTTCTGCATCACGCTCTGGACGAATGCCTAAATACGCCTCGTATTTTTCATTCCAAATGTGTGGCAAATCTCTCACTTCAACCGCGCCATCAAACAATGCTTTTTCCATTTCATATCGAATAATAATATGTAATGGATACGTCAATTCATCCGCTTCAATGCGAATAAGAGACGGTTTTGACTCGTTAATTGCACGATAAAAATCATCCAATGAAACATCAGCAAAATGCGGAGCATATTGTTGCAATAAGCTATAATGTCGCTTCCAAAACGAATAATGACGTGCAATAAAATTTTCATAAAACAGCGATTGGGATTCATGAATGCCCATTGACGTACCATCGTAAAGCGGTGTACCTGCCCATTCTTTAGATATGTTCTGTTCATAAAGAGCGTGACCACATTCGTGAATCGTACCAAATATAGCCGTCCGAAAATCGTTTTCGTCATATTTCGTTGTAATTCGGACATCTCCTTCATTTAACGTTATCGCAAAAGGATGTGCGGTTTCATCGAGCCGCCCTGCATCAAAATCGTAACCTAATTCTTTTAAAAGCGCTAAACTAAGCGATCGTTGTTTTTCTTTCGGAAACGACTGAAATAAAAAGCTTGTTTCTGGCTTGTGTCGCGACTCGCTAATTTGTTGAACGAGCGGAACAATATGATCGCGTAATTTTGAAAACACGCTGTCTAGCAAATCAACAGTCACACCTGGTTCGTACAAATCTAATAACGTATTATATGGGTGTCCATTTGTCCCCCAGTATGTGATAAAACGTTTTGTAAAATCGACAAGCTGCTCTAAGTACGGTTCAAAAAGGGAAAAGTCAGATTTCGCTTTCGCCTCTTCCCATACGCTTTCCGCTTTAGACTGTAAAATGACATATTGTTTATACTCATCAGCAGGAATTTTCTTATTTCGTTCGTACTCTTTCTGACATTCTACTAACGTATAACGGGTGACCGGTGACAATTGTTCCTGTACGGACTTCGCTGAAAGTTCCGCAATATATGCGGCCATTTGCTCTGAGGTCGACATATGAAATACATCTTGTGATAACATCCCGATCACTTCCGAACGTTGATCAATTCCTTTCTTCGGGGCTCCTGTACGCAAATCCCAATACATAAGCGAAATAGCTTCTTTGTATGCCATCATTTTTTTGACGTACTGCAAAAATTGCTTTTCAACTGCCTGAATATTTTTCTTCATTTTCTTCCCTCCATTCCGTTGTATTTGTTATTCTACAATACTTACAAATATTCCTTCATTTTTGATGTACCTCTGTCGGTAATACACGTTTGATCGTTTCAATCACTTGCATTGGCTCATCGTCTGTCACAAAAATACATACGATTCCTCGATCATCCCGTTGACGAATGAGACGCCCTACTCCTTGTCGCAATCGTAAAACCATATACGGAACGTCCACTTCCCAAAACGGATTGTCCGTTTGTTTTCGCTTCGTCTGAAAAACGGGATCATTCGGTGGATAAGGAAGTGCCCAAATGATGACATTGCTTAGTGACGGACCTGGAATGTCTAATCCTTCCCATAAATGTTGGGCACATAAAACCGTCTCTTCTTCATTTTGAAAACGTGAAACAAGTTCGCTAATTTCTTGATCTCCTTCAAATAAAAAAGTGAATCCGTCTTCTTGCTGAGCACGAGCTTTAAATTCATTTAACTGTTCACGCGTCGGGAACAATACAAGCGCACGCCCATTTGTTTCACGTATTTTTTCTATGGCGTACGCATATTTCTCTTCAAATATGCGTTCGTTATTTTCAAATATTGGCATATAAATCGTCATTTGTTCATCATAGTCAAATGGAGAATCAACATGAAATGATAAATATTCGTCGATGCCAAGACTTTTTGCCATATAATCAAATGATTTTTCATTCGATAATGTGGCAGATGAAAAAATAAATGGAATATGTTTAGAAAACACTTTTTCGCGCAACACTTCTTGTACCGTTCTCGGCATAATGACAAGCGTGTTACCATCAAGTGACGACTCAAGCCATGTAATGGCGTCACGATTATGAATGAATAAATATAGTGAATGATGAATTTGGTCTAAATATTCATCAACAACTTTCAATTGATAATGGTCAATCGTATACGTTTCACTCTCAAATACGAGTTCATCTCCAATTTGTTCTACTTTTGTTCGTAACGTTTGTGCCAGTTGCAAAAGAGATGCAGTAAATGCTATCTCTTGACGATTAGATCCCGATACCGCTTTAGCATGATTCATCAATTCATCAAAAAATCGTGCACTAAGTTCTAATGTATCTTCGATTAAATAAGCTAATTGTTCACGAATATCATTTTCTAATAAACGGGAAAGTAACGTTTCTAATGTCGTTTCTTTCATACGATATGTTAACGCTTTTTGAGCAGCAAACTCTAATAAATGCCCTTCATCAAAAATGACACAACTCGCTTCTGGTAACAGTGGTAACTGTCCTTCACGTTTCCGTGCTTCATACGTCCAAATATGTTCCATATAAAAATCGTGAGAACAAATAATTAAATCCGTTGCTTTGCGATAATAGTCACGCGATAACGTTTGGCCACAACGATGGCGCTTTTCACATGCTAAACAGTCTTGAAACGGATCCCAAGCAATTTTTGACCATTGCTCATCGCTTAAATGAGCATAATCTTTTCGATCACCGTAATGGTAAAACGTCTGGAGCGGAGCATGATCATGAACAAATGGAGGCAATTCGTCAAAAATTTGCTCGTACAATTCTTCCTCTTCGGTCATTAATATATCGTCCAATTTGTTTAAACATAAATATTGGTCTGGTGACTTCGCTAAGCGGACATCGATGTTTATGTTTAAAACTCGTGAAATTTTAGCAATATCTCCTTCTTTTTTCACAAGTTGTTCAATGAGCGTTTCATCTGCACAAGCAATAATGGCAGGTTTTCCGATATATCGTGCATAACAAATGGCATAAAGTAAATATACAATCGTTTTTCCCGTACCTACCCCTGCTTCCGCAAACATCACTTTTTTCTCTTTAAATGCTCGCTCAAGCTGAAATGCCATAAAAATTTGCTCATCACGTAATTCAAACCCTGCTTCAGGTAAAATATCGTAAAACACGTCCCCAATCCATTCGTTTAATTTATCAAAAAAATGTTCATTTTTACTTAATGCAAACGGATATTTACTCATATTTTTTAGCCCCTCCATTAATTTTAACGAAGTACACAAACATTAATTATCGACCAAAAAAAGAAAGAAGTCAATGAAGTTGAAAAGAAAAAGAAGCTGTCAATGAGACAGCTTTTCATATGAATGCGGCGGACGAGGTCCCCAAAATTGATAATATTGCGTTTCAATGAAACCGTTGAATAGTTTTCGGCGTTTTGTTGCCTGCTTCCCGTACAACTGCTCAAAGTGGCGGTGAGATGTTAATATATAAATCGACCAAGTATCGAGTGCAGCGAATGTTTTTCCCATTTCCCGATATAACTGTTCTACTTCTTCTTTTTCCCCTAGTCGCTCACTATAAGGAGGATTGCCGACGATCACACCGTACTCATCTTTCGTTCGAAAATCTTTTACCTGCATCTGTTTAAACGTAATTAAATCAGCTAGTCCTGCTTCTTGTGCGTTTGTTTTCGCGATGTCTACCATACGATGATCAATATCAAAGCCGACGATATGTAGCGGTTGATCATAGCGCGCTAAATCTTCCGCCTCTTCCCTCGCTTCATCCCAAAATCGAGATGGAATCCAACTCCATTGTTCAGATACAAAATCACGGTTAAATCCTGGTGCAATATTTTGGCCAATCAGCGCTGCTTCAATCGTAATCGTTCCCGATCCACAAAATGGGTCAACAAATGGACGATCCGGATTCCAATTCGTTAACTGAACGAGCGCTGCCGCTAACGTTTCTTTTAATGGCGCTTCTCCTTGCTTGATACGATATCCCCTTTTATGTAACCCAGCACCACTCGTATCGATTGTTAATGTAGCGATATCTTTATGTAAAGCGACTTCAATACGAAATTGCGCACCTGTTTCCTCGAACCATGAAACGCCGTAATGTTGTTTTAAATGTTCAACAATCGCTTTTTTTACGATCGCTTGACAATCGGATACACTAAACAATTTTGATTTAACCGACTTCCCAACAACAGGAAATTGGGCGTCCATAGGTAAAAACTGTGCCCATGGCAACGCTTTTGTTTGTTCAAATAACTCTTCAAACGTCGTTGCACGAAATTCCCCCACCTTCACTTTCACCCGATCGGCTGTGCGAAGCCATAAATTCGTACGACAAATCGCCCGCTCATCTGCAACAAACGTCACCTTTCCATTGTCCACCTGACAGTCATACCCGAGCGCTCGAACTTCATCTGCAACAATGGACTCAAGCCCCATTGCTGCAGTAGCAATTAACGTTATCTGTCCCATATTCATTCACCTTTCATTGATATATTCATTCCATTCTTGAACAAAGTGCTGCACCTCATCTATTGGCATCGGTTTAGCAATGTAATATCCTTGTGCCATATCACATTGTTGTTTATTTAAAAATTCATATTGTTGCTCTGTCTCGACCCCTTCCGCCACGACCGATAAATGCAAATGATGCGCCATCATAATAATTGTTGAGACGATCGTCGCATCATCGCTATATAAAGATAAGCGACGAATAAACGATTGATCGATTTTTAAAATATCAATTGGAAAACGATGCAAATAACTTAATGAAGAAAAACCTGTCCCAAAATCATCAATAGCTAGTTTAAAACCGCACTGTTTTAACTGTACAAGTTTTTGAACAGATTCCTCTGCATTTGGCATAATCGTACTTTCCGTTAGTTCTAATTTAAAAAAGCGTGGATGTACATCGTTTTGTTTGACAATCGTCGATAGTTGCTCAACGAAATCATCTTGTTGAAAATGAACAGCAGAAATATTCATTCCGATTTTCATATGCGGAGCGAATTGATGAATCGCCTTGATATGTATACATGCTTGTTCGAATAGCCATTTTGTTATTGGAACAATCAATCCCGTTTCTTCTGCAAGCGGAATAAATTGCCCAGGAGAAATGAAACCGATATTCGGTTGTTGCCAACGTATTAACGCTTCAAGTGCTTCAATTTTTTTCGTTTTCATATTAACAATGGGTTGATAGCAAATGAATAATTCATTTCGTTCAATCGCTTTTCGTAAATAATTTTCTAACATGACCACTTCGCTTTGGTAGTCTAACTTAGCTGTATATAACTCAAAGCGATTTCTTCCGTTTTCTTTCGCTTTTTGCATCGCGCGATCGGCTCGACGTAATAATGTTTCACCATCATCTCCGTCGTTTGAGTACATGCTTATGCCGATGCTTACTGACATATATACATCTTTTCCGTTTAACATAAAAGGAGCTTGTAATGATTCAATCATTTGTTCTGCTATGCTAACAGCTTCTTGAACATCCTTTAGTTTAGGTAAAATAACTACAAATTCATCTCCACCAATACGCGCTAACGTATCCTTCGTGCGCAGTAGCTTTTTTAAACGATTGGCTACCTTTTTTAACAATACGTCTCCATTATAATGTCCAAGCTCATCGTTAATATATTTAAAGCGGTCTAAGTCAAGAAACAAAATAGCTAATTGTTGATTGTAGCGACGTGCCATATCAAGTAAATGTTGCAGACGTTTCGTAAATAATTGTCGATTTGGAACGTTGGTCAACAAATCATAGTTCGATAATCGCGCAAGTTGCTCCATCGTCCGCTTATGTTGCGTCACATCTGAAAAAATTGCTACATAATGTGTTGGATTTCCGGTAGCGTCATAGATAGCTTTAATCGTTAACCATTCTACAAACAACTCGCCATTTTTTCGTTTGTTCCAAATTTCTCCCTTCCAAACCCCATGATCACGTATCGTTTCCCACATATTTTCATAAAATACTCGATCGTGTAAACCAGAGCGAAGAATATTCGGTTTTTTTCCGAGCACTTCTTCTTGTGTATAACCTGTTACTGTTTCGAAAGCTGGGTTAGCTAATAAAATATGCCCTTCACTATCCGTAACAATGATTCCTTCGTCTGCTTCTTGAATAACGGCATGAGACACAGATAAAAATGTATCTAAACCCAACAAAGATGCTAATTTTTTGTTCAAGGCAAACTCTCCCCTCATATTCCCAAAAAACAAAAACTCCCCTGACGTTATGCAGGAGAGTGAGACCATGAATCATGTTCTGTAAGCCATGTTCTGTTCCGTCGTACTGCAAACGGCTCGCGCCTCGTACTTCGGTGGTAATCATCTATCTACAGGCTGTATGCCTGTCCTTCTCTCCGTTCATTTCCTTTGAGAAGGTGCCCCTACCATCATTTGGGTTTCTCGCTCGTGGGGTTTACCGCGTTCCACTCTTGCCGTTTCCAGCAAGACTACGTCACTGTGGCACTTTAAAGGTAGTCGAGCCATATCCATCACGGACGTAGGCTCTTTCCCTGCCGTCAGCCCAGCTCATCGCCAGACTGCCCTAGCTTATGCATTCGCTAGGCACGAACACTACGGGCATCTCAGCACCGTGCGAGCATGGACTTTCCTCTACGATGCATACACATCGCAGCGATTACCCGAACATGATTCATGTAAGCATATGTTAGTATATCCGAAACGATAAGCCAAATCAATAGAAAAGGTTGGAACATTTATTCGTAAAGTTTGTTTCCAAAAACATGTTTTTCCAAATTGGAAAGACGCTGTAAAATATCAAAATTCGTCGTTCCCGTTTGAGATGGCTGACGTTTTTGTGCCTCCTGCAATTGGCTTTTCAATTTTGCATTTTCTTGTTGTAATTGTTCAATCATTTGATGAAATGTTTCATAGTCTTTAATAATTAAATCAAGAAAACGATCAACTTCATCTTGATTGTATCCGCGCATACTTATTTTAAACTCTTTTTCAAGAATGTCTTTTGCTGTTAAGTTGATGCGATCCGAAAGCACGTTTGCTCACCTCAATTATCCATGTCTACACCTATTCTTTCAAAAAAAGCAGTCTTTGTCAATTTTTCATTTTCACAAACTTCGTCTTTTTTTCGACAAAAAACCGAAGGCGAATCGCCTTCGGTTAAAATGGCCGTGGAAACGGTCCCGGACCTGGACAAACAACATGTTGATGCGATACATCGTTGACTACTGATTGCGTATGAGGAAAATAATGTTGATGCTGGAACAAATGATGATTCACATACGTCGTATGTGACGGATGAATGTGCGGCACAATCGTTGTTTGCATTTGATGCTGTGTACAACATTTCGTTGGATGAACGATTGGCGGCATCATATTTGGGCGACAGCGCATATTTCATACCCCTTTCGTATTAAAGTTTGTTACACTTCTAGCATATGTACAAAGGGGTATACATGTACTAATGGAAATACCTAATTTTACATGAACGTATAAATGTTATGCTTCATATTCGCAAAAATAACAACTGTAACACCTATTAAAACAAAAAACAAATATAAAATTTTTTTACTCATCGCTTCTCTCTCCGCAGTTCGTATTGTTCACAAATATACATTCTACTTCATTCTTTCTTATTCGACAAGGAGGGAAAACTTTGTCTTTTTTTGCGCTTCCCTCGGAAATAACATAAAAAATTTCCTTCTTATTTTTACAGTACATGATATAATATTCTAGGGGATTTTTTATAAAAATTGGAGGGAAAATGATGTCAAAATGTCCATTTCATGCCCTTTTTAATGAGCTCGGGGCGATTCACCTTTTTCGCAAAAAACATCAACAAGAAAAAGAGACCACTTCTCTTCACCACTCTACACCTTCACATGTGGAAACATATTATCGGCAACTCGTTTCAGGTGACCGAAAGCAACAAGTCGTTTTCGTCGGATTAACAGAAGAAGATGTACAACGACTTGCTTCGATTCGTCCGCTTTTTGCTAAACATGTCGAACGGATCGTCGATGCGTTTTACGATCGAGTCGGACAAATGCCACATTTGAGACGCATTATTGACAATCATTCCACGATTGATCGCTTAAAACAAACGTTGCGCGCTTATCTAATGGATATGGTCTCTGGAGAAATTGGTGAACAATATATTATTCGGCGAAAAGTGGTCGGCAACGTTCATAATCGGATCGGTTTGTTTCCGGAGTGGTACTTGGGGGCTTACACAATCATTCAAAATGAAGTGCTTCGCATATTAATGGAGGAGCTACCTCCGACAGAAGCAACAAACATTTACCACTCGTTTACCAAACTTTGTTCATTCGATATGCAAATTGCGATTGAAACGTATATTGAATCGTATACATCGTCTATGATGAAGTTAAATGAAATTGCAGAGTTGCAACATCGTTTAACAGAATCGTCTACAACACTTGCTTCAAGTGCAGAAGAAACGACCGCTTCCATTTTTGAAGTACAAAAAAATGTCCAAAGCATGTTGAATGAAGTGACAAGTATTCAACGTCAATCTGTTCAAATGAGCGAACGAGTCGAAAAAGGAAAAGAAGATGTAAAACAAACGTTAACAAAACTAGACAGTGTTGCTACATTAATTGAAGGAACAAAATCGCTTACAAACGAACTGACCGATAGCTCGCGAAAAATCGGAGAAATCGTCAATGCGATTCGCAACATTTCAAATCAAACAAATATTTTATCGTTGAATGCGAACATTGAAGCTGCACGTGCGGGTGAACATGGAAAAGGGTTTGCAGTCGTCGCAAATGAAGTGCGAAAACTTGCAACGCAGACGGAACAATCGCTTGACTACATTCAAAATCACATTGACATTGTTCAACAAACGATTCGCAAATTTGAACAGGCGTTTCAACAAATCGTTGAGGAAACGCGAGCATTCCGACAAGCAAATGAAAGTATTATTCATATTTTTGATCAGTCTGTTACTGATGTGAAATCAACTAGTAAAAAAATCGATCAATTTACTTCGCTCATTAAACAGTTTCATCAAATGTTTGATGAAATTTCATCCGCTGCCTCACAAATTGCTGAAATGGCCGAACAATTAAACGATTTAAATCAAGAATTGACCGAAAAGTTCAATTCGTAATTGTTAAACGGAGGAAGATGACGATGAAGCACCCACGGCTGAAATACGAGCAACGGACGTTTGCTCATATCGACGAAATGGCGGAAACGTTGCTTCACGAAGTAAACGAGCAACTCATTCGCATCGATATGGGACTTCTCCCGAATAATGTACCGTCACGAAATTATGCGAAGTTTCGTCTCATGCATTTACAACGCTCATTTGGAGAGAGCATCCCACTCTCGTTTCGTTCAACATATAACTCTTTATGGAGCCAATTGTATCGTCTCGAGCATCAAGGTGATTATAAACATCCTTATATAAAACAACTTTTGATTCAATTAAAAAACAATGATTCAAGCTCAGCTAAATGAAACAAATTATAGCACCATGATTTCAGCGATGCTCGAGCAAATACATGGTCATATACAACTAGACGACATGAAAAAATATACAATTCAATTAATATTATGGGAGCTCGTCTCAAATGTCATTCGACACTCTACAAAAAAATATGCTACTGTACACATCAGCTGGTCAGATGAAGCAATCGCCATTGAAGTCATTGATGAAGGAGACGGCTTTCAATGGGAGGAAAAACTCAGCGCTCCTCCTCCTGATTTCACTCGTCAAGGAGGACGGGGACTTTTCCTTGTTCAACAGCTTGCTTCCCATTTTTCATTTGACGAAAAAGGAAAACGTGCCATTGTCGTTGTCGCACGGAATAAAGGGGGAGAAATATGATCAACATTGTTACATATGATGATAAAATCGTTGTTTCTTTTCGGCAAGATATTAACTTTGAAACATCACGCGTCATGGAAGAAACGATTCAATCACAGCCGTGGGAAACATCTCATTTACAAATTGATTTATCTGCTGTTCGATTTATTGATAGCTCTGGTGTTCGATTGCTGATTAGCTGGCTGTATCCATTAAAAGATCGCATGCGTATTGAAATGACAGGCGTTTCAGCACCGATTAAACATATATTATCGATTTGTCAACTTGATCAATTTGTAGATGTCAAATAAGTAGGTGCCCTGTTACTTTTAGGGCACCCGTTTTTTTAAAAATAGATCATCCTCATTTTACATGAATAGAGACAAATGTAATGTCATCGTTTCCTTTATCATATTGTGCTTTTTCATTTATTTTTTGTACCATCTCATCAAACGTATGAGCCGTTTGCATCATGTCAGCAAGTTGTCTGGCACATTCTTCACCTAACACTTCGATCAATCCGTCTGTGTAAATCATAAGATAGGGGTCATGTTGAAACGAAATCGTCCCTTTTTTATATGGAGCATTGGATACAATGCCGATTGGAATGCCCCCTTCTTTAAGAAGCATCGCTTTTCGATTAGTCATCAATATGGCTGGCGGATGGCCTGCGTTTACATACTCAATGACTTTCTTTTTTACATCAATCGTTCCGTAAAAAGCTGTAAAGTAATATTTCGTTTCCTTTCCAAACAATTGAAAAGCATGTCGATTTAATTCATGCACAACAAGAAGGGGGTCTGTCACTTTCGTCATTAATCCATGTAACAAAGAACGAATCGACATCGCAACAAGTGCAGATGCAACACCATGCCCCATGACGTCGATAACAATAAAAGCATACATGTGCGGACGAACTTGTTGCCAAAAATATAAATCACCAGACAGTTGTGCAGAAGGAATATACGTCCCGACAAAATGAATATGTTCATTATTCAGCGGTTCAGGAAGTAAACCTTCTTGAACGAGTCGGGCTAATTGTAAGTCTTCATTCATCTTTTTTTGCATCGTCCACATATGCCGATAACTTTCTACATATGCTTCATTCGTTCGTTTCAGTTGATCCATCGTTTCTTTTTGGCGATATGCCAATTGAACACGCGAAACGAGTTCGACCATTGTAAACGGCTTGCGAATGTAATCAAATGCCCCTGCTGCAAACGCTTCCTCTAATTTTTGTTCATCATCGTAACCTGTAACCATTAATACAGGGATATGATGCAATTGCTCATGTTGTTTCAATCGCCGACACCATTCAATACCATCTGTTTTCGGCATACAAATGTCCATTAAAATGACATCGACATGTTGGGATAAAATATATGCATATGCCTCGTCCGCATCTTCAAACGAATGAATGGAGATGCCTTGAATATGTTCGAGCATCGCTTCCATCATTTCCAATGTCGGCACGTAATCGTCTATAATCACTACTTTCATCTTCAGCCGCCCTTTTCGTTATACTTTTTCTATATTTCATTTATACACGTCGCAGACCCGAAAAAGATAGCTTAAAGATGAAAGTTTTTCAAATTTTTTATTTTCCGCTAAAATGCGGACGACGCTTTTCTAAAAAAGCGCGAATACCTTCTTCGTGGTCTTTTGTTTTACGCATTTTCGCTTGATACGCTGTCTCCATTTGCAACGTGTTCAACAACTGTTCTTCGCTTAGATGAGCATACAACTGCTTCGTTGCAATCATCGCACGAATCGGTTTTGCTAGCCACTCCGTTACTTTCTGTTGAATCGCCTGCTCATCACCGATTTCATCAATCAGTCCCACTTCATATGCCTCTTGTGCACTCATTACTTTTCCTTCCCATATGATTTGCTTCGATTTGACATCACCAATTTTTCGTTTTAAAAAGAAATGCCCCCCACCATCTGGAACTAAGCCAATACCGATAAAATTCATTGCAACGCGCGCTTGTTCGTTTGCGATCACATAGTCACAAGCAAGCGCTAAACTAAATCCTAACCCTGCAGCTGCACCGTGCACGTAACTGATCGTTAGTTTCGGCAATTGATGTAACGTTATTGCAATTTGTTTAATCGTTTCCATCACTTCTATGAATGAATGTTCATTCGTTGACTGCAACATCGTTTTAATATCGCCACCTGCACTAAATCCTTTTCCACGCCCACGAATGACGACAATATCCGCCTCGCTTTTTTCCACTTCTTTTAACGCTTGTAACAACTCCGCTAACATTTTCTCGTTTAAAGCGTTCAGCGCATCTGGACGATTCAACTCAATTGTTGCAACTCGATCTTCATATGACAATACGATATGTTCCATCTTTCCCATCTCCTTCTTTCGTATGTTCGCTGTTTTTTTCGACATATGTGAGTAAAATCCTGCACAAAAAAATAGAAAAAGACGACATTACCTGTCGCCTTCTTGTTTTGTACGCATGACAATCTCATATAGTCGTTTTGTTTGTTCACAAATATGCTCAGCACGGCAAATGGCAGAAATGACGGCAATTCCATCTGCCCCCGCTTTGATGACTTGTTCCGCTGTTTGTTCTGTAATCCCACCAATCGCAACGAGTGGAACATGTTTTTCGTGCGCACGAATATGTTCAATCATCGTCAGTCCACATACTTGCTTTGCATCGTCTTTTGAAACGGTTGGGAAAATGGGACCTAGCCCGACATAATCGGCGTGAGCAGCAAGCGCTTTTTTTACTTCAGTCAAGTTATGAACGGATACCCCTAAATATTTATTCCCTATGCGATCGCGAACGCGTTCAGCCGCTTCGTCCTCTTGTCCGACATGAATACCGTCTGCCTGTAAGGCAAGCGCTAAATCAACATCATCATTCACAATAAACGGAATGTTACGAGCGCGGCATCGCTCAAACAATTGCTCAGCTAAGCGATATTTTTCAAGTCCTGTAAGCGCTCCTTTTCCTTTTTCGCGAAACTGAAACATCGTAATGCCACCTTCAATCGCTTCGTCAAGCACGACAAGCGGATTTTTCGTACAATCGACGCTTCCCATCACGAAATATAACGATAACATATGTTTCATCATTTATTCCCCTCGAATGTGTGCGTATTCATTCACTTCTTCTGCTGTCGTCTCGTATAAAGCATTTAAAAATGCTATTTGAAAGCTACCTGGCGCTTTGGCGTGTTTGGCTGCTTTTTCAGCTGCCACACCGTAATAAGCAAGCGCAGCGACAGATGACATCATCACATTTTCTCCTACACTAGCAAATGCACCTAACACCGAGCTTAATAAACAGCCTGTTCCTGTCACTTTCGTTAACATGGCATCACCGTTTGAGACGATCATTAATTTTTCTCCATCTGTCACCACATCATCTTTCCCAGTCACAACAACTGTACAACGAAACATACGCGCTGCTTTTTTGGCTACATGCTCGAGATCGCCTTGAACATCTCCTGCATCTACCCCTTTTGTACTTGCTTGTTCTCCAACAATACTTGCGATTTCGGATGCATTTCCACGTAAAATGGTAACGTTGACTTCGCGTAATATACGTTGGGCTGTTTCCGTACGATATGTTGTCGCACCTGCTCCGACAGGATCGAAAACAACGGGAACATTTGCTTCGTTTGCCGCTTTTCCGGCAATAACCATCGCTTCTACATCTGTTTCGTTTAATGTACCAATGTTTAATACAAGAGCACGTGCTAAACGAACCATATCGGCTACTTCTTCTTTTGCATAAGCCATCACCGGAGACGCACCTAATGCAAGCAAACCGTTAGCAACAAAATTTGTCACAACAACATTCGTCATATTATGTACAAGTGGCGACTCCTCTCTGACGCGCGTTAACCATTGTCCAACATTCATCGTGTATTCCCCCCTTAAAAAAATAAAAACTAGTCGGACAGAATCGACTAGTTTGTACTTACAAAACATAGCCTACTTCCCTCCGCTGGTACAAACCAGATCAGGTTCAAAGGGTTGGAAAACTGATTGCGCGTTTTCCTCTCAGCCATCGCCATCCGGCACCCCTAGTAGCTTGATTGATTTTATTTTCTTCCATTTTAATATATTTTTTCTCGTTATTCAATATAAAACATTGTCAATTTTCGTTCACATTTTTATATAGATGTGTGATATACATCACTTACGCTACGGTGATTTTCCCCTATTGTTAAAGTGTTAATAAGAAAAGGAGGGGTTATCATGTTTTGTCATCAATGCGAACAAACGCCAACAGGGGGATGCACAGTCGTCGGTGTTTGCGGAAAAGATGAAACGATTGCAAGCTTACAAGATACGATTGTATTTGCGCTAAAAGGAATTGCTGCATATCGCACGCATGCTCATCAACTCGGATATACAGATCCATTTGTTGACACAACAACGCATGAAGCGTTGTATATGACACTAACAAACTCCAACTTTAACGTTCAAGAACATTTAGATATGGCGATGAAAGTCGGAAAAGCTGCTATTCGTGTCATGGAACTGCTCGATCGGGCACATACAGAACGCCTTGGCATTCCTCAACCTGTTCGCGTAACACAAAATAAAATTGAAGGAAAATGTATTCTCGTTACAGGACATAACTTATTTGCACTTGAACAGTTATTGAAACAAACAGAAGGCAAACGAATTAACATTTACACGCATTCCGAAATGTTGCCTGCGCACGGCTATCCGCAATTGAAAAAATATAAACATTTAAAAGGAAACGTCGGAAAAGCATGGTACGACCAACGTCGTTTATTTGAAAAATTCCCTGGCGCCATTTTAGCGACAACAAACTGTGTGATGCCGATTAAAGGCTCGTATGCTGACCGCATGTTTTCATACGATGTAGCCGGATTAGAACATGTACAAAAAATCGAGAATGATGATTTCACACCGTTGATTGAGAAAGCGTTACAACTTCCAGAAGCAAATATCGAATCAGATGAAACATTAGTTACTGGTTTCCATCACGAAACAGTCATTCAAATTGCACCAGAAATTATTCAAGCTGTAAAGGAAGGAAAAATTCAACGCTTTTTCGTCATCGCAGGCTGTGACGCGCCTGGAAAAGGCGGTGAATATTATCGTTCATTAGCGACGTCTTTACCGAAAAACACAGTTATTTTAACGACATCTTGCGGAAAATTCCGCTTCAACGATGTAGATTATGGTGTCGTTCCTGGCACAAACATTCCGAGATATATTGACTTAGGACAATGCAATAACTCGATTTCGACAGTAAAAATTGCGATGGCGCTTGCAGAAGCGTTTGGCTGTGAAGTGAATGAACTGCCTGTTAGCATCGTCCTTTCATGGTTTGAACAAAAAGCGGTTGCCATTTTACTCGGATTGTTTAGTTTAGGCATTCAAGACATTCGGATTGGACCAAAAGCACCACACTTTATTTCTGAAGGTGTGTTGCGCGTATTGCAAGATATGTTTGGCCTCAAGCTCATTGGCAATGTGGAAGAAGATATGCAAGCGATGCTAGCACATTAAAAGGGCTGTTTCATTCAGCCCTTTTATATTCATGAAGCTTTGTCGAGACATACGCTCATATTAAATCCTTTTTCTGTTACGTATCCATCCACACTCCAAATGCGCTTTTTCGCTTTTTTTGCTTCCTCTTGTGCTTTATACAATTGTTTAGCGTATTTTGTATCAGGATCAAACATATAAGCAACACGAGCAAGTCCTTCTTTTACAATTTTTTCTTGATACAAAGTTCCATCCTCCAACCATATGTACGCAAGCAATCGACCGTAGCGATCATACGGTTTTTCTTTTGCACTTAATTCGACCGTCACTTTTTTGTGAAGAAGGACATCTTTAGCAAATTGCTTTGCTTCTTCACCATACGCCTGTTTTTCACGATACGTTTCTGGCGTGTCAATGTTTAATAGACGAACGGTTACAATCTCCCCATCTTTTTTTATTTTGATTGTATCCCCATCAACAACATATTGTACTGTCGTAACAAACGTCGTTCCTTTATTTTGCTGTACACAACCGCTAATCAAAAAGATGATTGTAAATAAAATAAGCAATAAAATAAGCCATTTTCTCATAAATGTGTCATCTCACTTTCAAGATGTGAAATATCTGACTCACATTCTATATTCCACTTTCCTCCTTCAAACGAAACGATGGTCACACTCGTACCGTATACACGGCTATTTTCCCATAACTGTGCGAGCGTTTGCTGTTTCCAATATACAAGAAGCGTACGAATCACCATACCGTGTGTAACGACAAGAATATGACCTTCTGAATGAGTATCGGCAATATGCTGAATGGCAGCGACAGCTCGACGTTGCACATCAAGAAACGTCTCGCCAATGATCGGCTTGTATGCATCTGGGTTATGATAAAAATGATAATGATTTTGCTCGTCTACTTGGGCAATTTCTGCAATTGTTTTTCCTTCCCAATGACCTAAGTAAATTTCACGTAGTCGTTCATCAAAATATATTGGCACATGACGTTGCCCTAACACAATTTGCGCCGTTTCTTTTGTCCGATCACTTGGACTACAATACGCAGCAGTAAACGGGACTGTACGCAATCGATCATGTAAAAGTGTCGCATGTTTTCTTCCTGTTTCAGTTAAAGGAGAGTCCTTCCATCCTTGCATGCGTTGTTGCGCATTCCACTCGGTTTCTGCATGACGAATGACGTATAACTTTAACATCTCTCAATCCTCCTCGAAATGAAAAAAGCAAGCTATATTCGCTTACTTTTTCAGTATGACATATGTTGTGAAATTTGTGCAAAAAATATCGACTCTAACGACTTTCCGTCTTGACAAAGTGTAGAAACCGAATCGTATATGAGCATTTGTCCTTGATGAATAAACGCGACAGTATCTGCAATTTCTTCAACCATTGACAACATATGCGTCGAAAAAAGAATAGCTTTCCCTTTTTCTTTTTCAGAACGAATAAGCCGTTTAAATTCCCATACCCAATACGGATCTAAACCGTTTGTTGGCTCATCCAAAATAAGCAATGGGGCATCCGCTAAAAGCGCTTGCGCAAACGCAAGCCGTTGTTGCATTCCTTTTGAATATGTCTTTACTTGTTTATGTTGATCGTTTTCCAATCCAACGAGTGCTAAACATTGTTTAATGCGCTCCTCATTAGCCCCTTGCCATCGTCCAAATAGAGATAACAATTCGTAACCTGTAAACAAGGGAGGGAATTGCAAATGATCAGGCATAAACGAAAACCATTGTTTGTCGTTGTTTTGAATCGGTTGTCCGTTTACATGTATGTCCCCTTTCGTCGGGGTGAGCTGTCCGATTAACATTTTAATAATCGTGCTTTTTCCTGCGCCGTTACCACCGCATAGTGCTAAACATTGTCCCTTCTGAACAGAAAAAGAAATGTTTTCGACTTTATTTTGCTCGTTATATATTTTCGTCAATTGTTTCACTTCAAGCATGTCGCTTCCCTCGTTTCAACCATACATTCACGAAAAACAATGGCACAATAACCCATATGCACGCGATCGCAAGAAATGTAAGTTGTCCACTTGCACTTTCTGCCCATTTTGACCATTCATATAGCTGCGGTCCAAATAGTGCGCTACTTTTCAAAGCGGCTACAGTCCAAACGCGCATGAGTTCAACCGGATTAAATATAATGGATCCAGTAAATAAGAAAATGGTCCATTGCTTTGGAACGATTGATAACAAAAATAATACGATAAATTCATAAAATAAAACGAAAAACGCCCAAATAAATAAGCTGACACCGAGAGCTTGTAAACGATTAGAGGAAACAAGTCCAACGAATAAAGCAATTGCTAAAAAAATACTCGTTAATACAATAGTTAGTACAAACGAAAGAAAAACAAACGCCGACCACGTCCCTCCTGTTGCAAAAAGAGCGACGCTTGCACTTCCATACCCGAGTGCAACTACTGTCCATAATGATATACAACTTCCCACATATAAACCAACTGTTAAAGAACGAGTAGAGACTGGATATGTTAATATAAGTGATAACCGACCGTCTTCTTTTTCCCCTGCAATAAACAAACTACCTGCTAATAGAGCAACAAGCGGAACAAGTAAAAGGGACAAATTTAATAAAGCTGCTGTCGAACGTGTGAATACTCCTGCTGACTCGTGTCCGCTACTGGCGATTACAGTTGATGATAGGACAGCAAACAAAACGGCAAAAGTGATGAGCCATTTGCTACGAATCATCATCATCCATTGGTACTTTATAGCTGTATTCATCGTTCAAATCCCCACCGATGTTTTTTTAGTTGCTCATACGTCCATAATTCCCCTTTTCCTTCTTGTTCCATGTACTCTTTGGCATTTTTTTCGTTTGCAAATGAAACGACCCCATAATTCATCGGCGTCCAATAATTTGGATTGTATACGTAAACAGCTTGCTCAAGTTCAATCCACTTCCCGTTTGTTACATCACGAACGTATTTCTTTGCTATGTCCTCGCCGTTTTGTTCATTCATCCACTCAATCATGCACCCAATATCATCAAACTTATGCACCGTTCCATCTTTTAAAACGATTTCTGTAGCATATGGCTCTGCTGTTATACTCATATTACAAATTACACACACATCAATATCCGGGTTAATCTCTTCTGGCTCATACGTTTTCGTTCCGCCACATGCGGTGAGAAAACATACAAAGAAAAGGCTAGCAATTTTTTTCATATGTCATTCTCCTTCCATATCTAATCATAAACAAACTGCTTATAAATAAAACGCTTCCAAACAATAGTAGCTTCCACGATCTTTCCTTTGTTTCTTTTTTATCTTGATCGATTTTCATCATCGGAAAATGATCTTCCCCTTGCGCCTGCGCATGCGTAAAAAATGACTCTGTTGTATCAAGAAGTGCTAACGCCGGACTTTGAAAATAAAATTGCACGCTTGGCCATTTCCGCAACAGTCGACTATACATGGAACGAATGCGATGTGGGGTATCACCAATTCCATCATCATTGAAATCATAAAACCGATAAGTATCCCAATAATTCCCTTTATGTCCATCATCGAATGCAATAGGTGTACCTTGAATAAGTGCGTCTTCCATATTTCCCAAAAATTTATTTTCGAAAACAATTGTGTGGGGGTTTTCATACAAACTATGCAATGCACGATAGTTACCGATAAACTCATTGTCTTTTATATGACAATGGCGTGCGTTTTGTAACGATAAAGCTGTGCTATTATAAGATAATGTATTGTTGTGCATTACGACATATTCGCTATCGTAAATAAGTGCTCCATACCCACGATAGTCTAATTGTCTAACAATCGTATTATGTCCGATATTAAACTGCTTTGACATCATCATCATGATTCCATTAATATTTTCTGTCAGCACATTTTCTTTTGCCGCTCCACCTTCAGAGTACATAAAATGGAGAGCATAGCGGGCATCTGTTACTTTATTTTTTTCCATCACGGTTTGCTTAGCCCAATCTAAATAAATGCCATCTTGCACACGTGAAATATGATTTTCGCGCACAACAGCGTGGCTTGTCTTCAATAGGTGAATACCGTTTCCTCGTTGAGCAAAGTGAATATCTCGTCCGCGAATAGTATTGTTTAAGAGATTGATATGTGTTCCTTTTTCTACATAAACACCGTAATGCACCTGTTCAATACGTACGTGTTTTAACGTGACATGTGAACTTTCTTGAATGAGCACACCAGCCCCTTTTCCATACGCGCTGTTACGAACCGTTAAACCTTCGACATGAACCCGAGGGGCACGAATTGTAACAACATATTCGCTTCCTCCTCCATCAACTACCGCTCCAGGTTCGGCAACAAGATGAAGGGGCTTGCGGATGATAATTGGACCTTTGTATATCCCTTTTTTCACGATTAGCACGTCGCCAGCATGCGCCTCATCAATAGCTTGTTGCAACTGTTTATGTACTTCAATCTTTTCACCATATACCGTTTCTGTAAACAAAAGTATAACGATCGATATAATCAAAAAAAATAAGCTACGCATGTTCGCTCAGTCCTCATGTTCATCTTTTATACCATCCACATTAATGTAAATTTGTGAAGAAAAAAGAAAATATATGTGAACAAAACGTGAAAAGAGACGCTAATGAAGCGCCTCTTTCGATTGATTATGTTGTTCGAGCCATTGCAACAACTTTTCTGCTTCTAGAGACTGACTAAAGTAAAACCCTTGAGCGAAATCACAATCCATTTTTTGTAACAAAGATACTTGTTCGTCACGCTCCACCCCTTCGGCAAGTACTTGTAAATCTAAGCTTTTTGCTAAGTGGATAATTGTATCGACGATCGTTGCATCTTTCGAATTATCTGTGATGTCGCGAATAAACGAGCGATCGATTTTCAATAATGAAACAGGCAAATTGCGAATATAAGCAAGCGATGAAAAGCCAGTACCAAAATCGTCAATCGCAACTTGAATGCCGATCTGTTTTAACTCCGTTAAAATATGTTTTCCTGTTTCAATATTTTCCATTAACCCACTTTCCGTTATTTCTAAAATTAAATAGTTCGGTGGAAACTGTGTTTCTTGCAAAATATTTTTCACATGCATCACAAATTCTTTTCGATTTAGTAAAAATGGTGATAAGTTCACTGCGAGTTTTAATGTCGGAAAATGAGCTTGCCATTGTTTTACTTGTCGACACGCCTCTTTTAACACCCATGTTGTAATTTCAAAAATGAATCCGTTTTTCTCTGCGATTGAGATAAACTCTAATGGTGAGATCGCTCCAAGCGTCGGATGTGTCCAACGCATGAGCGCCTCAACTCCCATAATTGCTTTGTTATCTAGTGACACTTTCGGTTGATAACATAAATAAAACTGATTGTTCAATAACGCGAGGGGCAACTCTTGTTCAATCATCGTTTTTCGATTTTGCTGTGGATGATAAAAATGATACCCTTTCCCTCTTTCCTTCGCATAGCAAAGCGCTTGGTCAGCTTGTTTCAACAACGTGTCTAAATCCGTACCGTCTTGCGGAAAGAACGTCAATCCAATAGAAAGACCTGATTGGATGACATGCTTTTTATATCGAAACGGCTCTACAAACGATTGAAGCAAATACTCCATGCGCGCGACAATCGTCTCTTTATTCACATCATGTAACACGATAACAAACTCATCGCCACCGATGCGAGCAAAAAAGTCTTCCTGTTGCAAATGTTTCTGGATGCGACGAACAGATTCTTGCAAAAAGAAGTCCCCTGCTTGATATGAAAAACGATCGTTAATCCACTTAATTTTGTCAAAATCAATGTAACATAAGGCAAATGGTTTCTTTTGTTGAATCATATGTTGCACATACGTTTCAAAATAAAAGCGATTAGGAATATCCGTTAACGAATCGAAATTTTTTAATTTTGCAAGTGCTTCCTCGCAACATTTCCATTTCGTAATATCTTTTGCCACAACAATTACGTGTTCAATTTCATTTTTTTCATTTAGTAATGGTTGAGCATGCATATAAATCCATATAAAGTGCCCTTCACGTGTTCGCCAACGACATTCAATCGTTGTTTCCTTTTCTTTTATCGCATAAATCGTATGTAACTTTTCCATCAAAATAGGGATGTCCTCATGATGAACAAAAGAAAATAGTTCGTGATTGCAAACTTCGTTGGCACACTTCAGCACATGTTGGGCGCTTGGCGAAACGTATGTAATTTCTCCATCTGATGATAAAATAAATGTAAATTCAGACGCCATTGAAGAAAGAGAAGATGTCAGACGCATATCAATAAAAGGTTCATGCTGATATGTCACAATAATGGCTTGTAGCGCACCCTCTTTGTTACATAAAGCCGTTGCTTGTACATATACATGTTCATTTTCTTCTTTTAAGATTTCATACGAAATCATGCGACCATGTTCTGCATCATAAATAAACTTTTTTAACAGTCCTCGGTTCACATGAAGATGATAAAAATGGCGAAAAAAATGTTCATCCGCTCCTAAAATTTTTCCGTCTGGAGCCATAACAGCGATTGCTTGCCTCATTCTATTCATCCTCTTTGTCGTTAAAATTCTATCTTCATTTTCACTAAAAACGGTGAAAAAATCAACAACGTTTCGAATATTTCTGAATAGTATCCTTTTTTAGGAAAGCGCACAACCTTAGATCGTGCGCTTTTCCCATAAAATGAATAAGCTAAGTATGCTAACGAAAATCGTTGCCCCCATATCCGATAAAATGGCGATCCATAATGTTAGCCAACCTGGAATAGTGAATAGTAGCGCTGTTGCTTTTAACGAAAGAGCAATTGCGATGTTTAAACGAATGGTACGATTTACTCGCCGAGCAACTACGATAGCCTCTGGCAATTTTCCAAGATGATCTTGCATGAGCACAATATCAGCTGTTTCAATCGCACTATCTGTCCCTTTCCCCATAGCGATGCCAAGATGCGCATGAGCAAGCGCAGGGGCATCATTCATTCCGTCTCCTACCATCGCTACCGTATCATTTTTCATTAATTCTTTTATTTTTTCTACTTTTTGTTCTGGAAGAAGTTGTGCGAATGTATGTGTCACTCCAACTTGTTTAGCAACTTGTTCGGCCGTTTTTTTGTGATCTCCTGTTAACATAACCGTGCGCCGGATACCAATACGATGTAGTTGTTGAATGACCTTTTTGCTCTCTTCTCGTATTTCATCAGCGATACCGAATAAACCAAGTATACGTTGTTCATCTGCTACAAAAACAATCGTACGTCCTTCGCATTTTAACTTTTCGGCATCTTTTTGAATTTGCTCGGTGAACAGTTGATGATCAAACATTCTTTCATTTCCGATACGATACCATTTTCCATCGACTTTTCCTTCCATGCCACTCCCTGTTCGTGTTGTCATTTGCTCTGGTTGTTTATATGTTATGTGGTGTAGCTTCGCTTTTTGGACAATGGCTTGTGCAAGTGGATGGGAAGATACACTTTCTAACGATGCGGCGATGTAAAGCAGTTTATTTTCATCGATGTATGCAATAACATCTGTTACGTGCGGCTTTCCTTTTGTAATCGTTCCTGTTTTATCAAAAGCAATCGTACGTACGCGTCCAAGTGTTTCTAAATGAACGCCGCCTTTCACTAACACCCCTTTTCTCGCGTTCCGCGTCATACCCGCTAACAAAGCAATCGGTGAAGATAAAATAAGTGCACAAGGACACCCAACAATTAGAACCGCTAACCCTTGATATAATGCATCATGCCAAGATGCTTCAAACCATAACGGTGGAACGAGCATGACGAATAACGAAACGATCATAATGAAAGGAGTATAATATTTCGCAAAACGATGAATGAATAATTCAAGCGGTGTTTTTGTCTCTTGCGCTTCTTGCACGAGATGTAAAATTTTTGACAAAGAACTGTCTTTATATTGTTTTGTAATTTGAACATGTAACATCCCCTCGTTATTCACACTTCCGCCGTACACGCTCATTCCTTTTTCTTTTTCAATAGGCATTGCTTCGCCGGTGATCGCGGCCTCATTGACGGAGCTTTTTCCCTCAATAACAACACCATCGGATGGAATTTTTTCACCAGGGCGAACAAGCACCACATCGCCAACTTGTAACGACTCGATGGGAACAACATGTGTTTGTCCGTTCGATATAAGAAGCGCTTCTTTTGGCGCTTGTTTTAGTAGCATGTCAAGCGAGCGACGCGCTCGTTCCATACCTAGCCCTTCTAAATATTCGTTCATACCGAATAAAATGGCAACTACAGCCGCTTCTTTCCACTCACCGATTCCAAACGCCCCGATCAAAGCAATCGTCATTAACGTATCCATATTGAAACGAAAACGAATGATATTATTCAATCCTTTAACAAATGTTTTATATCCGCTGAGTGCTATCGCAGCCATATAAATAACAACGCTCACACCATCTATGTCCAAACGCTCAAGCACGAGCGCCGTCAAAAAAAGAAAAATAGATGCACCTACAAAATAGAGAAGCGGATTTCGTTTTTTTGGCGCCTGCTCATCATCTGCTATATATGCTCCGTCTGTCGCTAAAATCGTCCGTACTTTTTCTAAATCGATGCGTTCATGCACACGTAATTTTCCGCTATTATAGTTCAACGTTGCTCCTTCGCCATACGGAAGTGATTGAATTTGTTCTTCTAATGCTCGTGCACAATTGGCACACGTTAATCCTTTGACTCGATATTCTTTCACTTTATTCCCCCCTAATGATCGCGCGCATGACGAATTGTTTGTTCGAGAATGTGCAACACATGCTCATCATCGTGCGAATAATATAACGTCGTTCCTTCTCTCCGATATTTAACAAGACGTAAATTTTTTAAAAATCGGAGCTGATGCGATACGGTCGATTGTAAAAGTGATAAACGATTCGCAATCTCTGTTACGGAAAACTCACCAGATGAAAGTAAATGTAAAATACGAATACGCGTCGGATCACTTAAAGCTTTAAACGTTTGCGATACGATAAAAAGCGTTTCTTCATCTAACTGCTCGTATTGCTGTTCCATGCGATCCCCCTCTCTTCCAATATATGAATATATGTTCATATAAGTTAATGGAATTGTATAATTTTTCGCAAAAAAAGTCAACATTCGTTTACGAACGTTGACTCAGTAACGCATATAAGTCATGTAACGTATCAATTTGCAACCGTTGCAACTCCGTAAAAACTCGCTTCCAAATTTCAAATAAACTCATGACATCCCCTTTGGCTGTATGACGGTCAATCGGGGGGAGTTGATAAAATGAAAGCGCATCATCAAGCGTTGGAAATGAATCGTGATATATACACTCCATAATATTCTTCATTTCTATTGCTGTTTGTTGTAAAACTGTACGATAGTTGCGTGATAAAAACTCATTTAAAAACGCTACATCATGCTGAATATGATAGCCGAGTAAAATGCTGTGGTTCAAAAAAGAAAGGATATGATGAATTTTCTCCTCTAGTAACGGAGCGCATGCGACATCGTCATTTGTTATCCCTGTAAGCGCAACAACGTGTTCTGGAATACGACGTTTTGGTCGGAAGTCGGAACAATACAAATCAAGCGATTCGCCCTTTTTTGTTTTTAAAGCAGCAAGCGAGAAAATTTCATCTCCTCTTTGCGGAGAAAAACCTGTCGTCTCTGTATCTAATAAAATAAACATCACGTCAGAAAGCGGCGTTTCGAGCGAATACGTATGTTTCTTTGCTTCTTTCATCATTTTTCGAATCCACGCCTCTTGTTGAAAAGTTGGGCCGACCGCTGTTGCTTGATCATATCGAAGACCAAGCGATAATATGCGGCTGATCCATTGAAACGGCCGTTCCATTAATCACACCCACTTCCTTGCATAATGTTGCACTTTTTTGGCTACTGTCAACGCTCTTTTTAATCGTTGTTTTTCTTCTTTCGACAAATGACGAACGACCAAATTGTTCCCTTTTACCGAACAACGTAAACGAAAATACAAAAACGTTTCAAGCGCTTCTTCTATCCGTTCAAATAACCGTTGTGAACAACCATTTTCATCATACCAACGTGTTAATCGCTCAAATGTTGAATGCGCATCAATAAATTGTTTTTGAACAGCAACCCATTTTAACATATGATTGAGCTGAACATATCCTCCTTGTTTTATATCAATCATTCCACTGTTTTCTCCCCAACGTTCTACGTACACGCGACCAAAAGGACCGATAGGAACAAAAGGAATACGAATGCTATCAATCATTCGGTTACGCAAAGAAAAAGTTGTTGCTATTTTTTTATATAACGTTTCTTTCAGTTGGATAACTAATGAATACTCGCCATAAATCGGACGCATATCAACCAACATAGACAAATAACGAATATCATCTATATGCTCATTTTGTACATATTTGTCGATTTGCTCTCCCCAATCATCCGTTTCTTTTAGCCATCTTTTATTTGTCGCCATCACATACCCTGTACAATATGGATAGCCGATTTCATTTAAAAAAAGAACACCTATGCGTGCATACTCACGCATATATACATAACAATCTTCTTTTTCACTGCGCAAACATGAAAAAATCACTCCGTTATCTTGATCTGTCCAAACGGTCGGCTCCTTCCTTCCGCTACTCCCCATCACAAACCAACAAAAAGAAGAAGGTTTTTTGCCAATCCCCTTTCGATCAACTTCTCGTTCAGCTAACAACAACGCTTGTTTCATGAGCGTATCGTGGCACATACAAAGCGCATCGTATACTTCGAATATACAGGAAAAAGAAATTGAAAAAGAAGAGAGGAGAAAAGCAACTTCATCGTGAAGTTGCTTAAGTTCTGACATATCGTTACATTGTTCCGCCCGAACGATGATTGTTTCAAAATCATTCATAACATCACCATCTTCATGACGAACGAGATGGAACAACTGTTGTCGTTTGTTGATAAGCTGGATCCAATTGTTCTGGATATCCGTACGAACCATGCTCACTAATATCAAGTCCAGAAATTTCTTGTTCAGGCGTCACCCGTAAACCAATCGTCTTTTTTAAAGTATATAAAACAATAAACGAAACAATCGCCACGTACACCGCTGCACCTAAAACACCGACCGTTTGAACGATGAGCTGATCAACTCCTCCGCCATAAAACAACCCTGGTTTTCCTATTCCTGTAATTTCCACTAAACGCGGTGAAGCGAAAAAGCCTGTTGAAATCGTGCCAACAATGCCCGCTATACCATGAACAGAAAATGCGTAGATTGGATCATCAATGCCTTTTCGTTCAAAATATACAGACGTCCAAAATGTAAATGATCCGGCAACGGCACCAATGACTGCAGCTGCCCACGGTTCGACAAATGCGCATGCTGCTGTAATCGCAACAAGAGCCGCTAATACGCCGTTAACCATCGCTGGAATGTCCGCTTTCCCAACGAGCCATTTTGCTGTCAAAATGGAAGCAATTGCTCCAGCAGCTGCTGCAATATTTGTCGTCAACGCTACATAACCAAAAAATCCATCTGCTGTCCCCATCGTACTTCCTGCATTAAATCCAAACCAACCAACCCACAATACGAAACCACCAATGACTGTATATACTTGATTATGTCCAGGGATGTAATTGGGTGTCCCGTCTTTATTAAACTTTCCAATTCTTGGGCCTAATAACATCGTTGCAATGAGCGCTGCAATTGCACCTTGTAAATGAACGACCGTCGATCCTGCGAAATCTTGCATTCCCATTTCTCCAAGCCATCCACCTCCCCATACCCAATGACCGATGACTGGGTAAATAGCGATCGTAAAAATCGTTCCGAAAATAAAGTAAACCGATAGTTTTGCACGCTCAGCGAATCCTCCCCACGCAATAGCTAAAGAGACACCGACAAAAGCAAGTTGGAATAAAAATTTCAGTTCAAGTGGCACATTTGCCCACGAAAGCGAAGAAAACGTCTCTTTTCCTTCTTTTAAAAACCATCCTTCTGTTCCAATAAATCCATTTCCTTTTCCAAATGTAATAGCAAAACCTACAGCCCAAAATGCAAGCGAAGCGATCGCAAAACTTAATATTTGCTTTCCAGCGACATGGCCAGCATTTTTCATTCGCGTTGAACCTGCTTCTAACAAAGCGAATCCGACTTGCATTCCAATGACTAAAATCGCCCCTAACATGACCCAAAGTGAATCAAGAGCAAAACTCAACTGCGCCTCATTCATTCTCATCTCTCCTTTATGTTATTTTTTATAACATTTATGGTTATAATATATTACACAAAGAAACAGAAATGCAACATTTTTTTTGAAAATTTTTTATTCTTATGTCACTTTTCATAACATATAAAAAGAGTGCCTCATTAGAGACACTCCTACAATTAAATGAGAAACATGGCGACAATGGTCGTTACAATTAGTCCTGTAACAACTGGCACAACATTTCGTCTTGCTAACTCAAAAGGGCTAACACCACAAATCGCAGCTGCTGGAATGAGCGCCCAAGGTACTAACGTTCCTCCCCCAACCCAAATCGCAGCAATTTGACCAAGTGCCGTTAATGTAGCCATTCCTGTTCCAATTGCCGTTGCAAACAATTTGGCAATAGAACCGACGAGCGAAATGCCTGAAAATCCTGAACCGTCCAATCCAGTAATTGCCCCTACTCCTGCTAACGTAACTGCTCCTACTTCTTTACTTAATGGAACAACACTAGATAAGGCAACACCTAAATCATTGACAATGCCATGCGACTGTTTTGGTAAAAACTCTCCAATAATCGCTTGGAATCCGGAATCTCCTAAATAAAAGAACGCTGCAATTGGAATGACCGGACCGAACACTTTAAAACCGAATTGGAATCCTTGAATGAATAAGTCTGTAATTTGTTCTAAACCGTTCTTTTTGTATGCAACTAACGACAGAAGAGATAAAATAAAAATCGCTGTTCCTCCAATTAATGCGGTTGCATCTCCGCCTTGCAATTGAAAATAATACATAGCTACAACGTCTAACCCAAATAAAATCGGAATAAGAAATGCAAATATCACTTTCATCCGTTTCGTTAATAAGTGAGACTGTACTTCACTAACCTCGATTGAAACCGCTTCACTTTGTGGGATATTGCCTTTCTTCATATCGCGACGCAACAAGAAAAATGCGGTTGTAACAGTGACAATTCCCATAACGAAAACGAGTGGAATGCTTGCTGAGATGACTTCAGATACAGGAATACCAGCTGCATCTGCTGTTAATTTCGGCGCCCCTTGAATAATAAAATCACCTGATAGCGCAATGCCGTGGCCGAATAAATTCATCGCCATTGCCACCCCTAATGCCGGCAATCCGACACGAACAGCAACCGGTAATAATACAGCTCCAAGCAATGCCACCGCGGGCGACGGCCAAAAAAACCAAGAAATTAGCATCATTAATATCCCTATCGTCCAATAAGCTAACGAAGGCGTCCGAATCAATTTCGCAAACGGCGCGATCATCACTTCATTCATTCCTGTGATCGTAAGAAGCTTACTCATCGATACGATCATCGAGATGACAAGAATAGTTGGAAGAAGTTCAGTTATGGCATAAATAAAACTTTTAAAAATGACGCTAATAGAAAGCGGTAGCGATCCTGTTGCTGTAATCGCTAACAACAAGATGCCCACCATACAAGCTAAAGATGTATCTTTGCGCCAAACCATCAACGCGATAATGATACAAATAAACGAGACGTAAATCCAATGTAACGCTGTTAGCTCTACACCCATCGTTCTCTTCCCCTTTTCATAAACTGTAATACAGCATATGAAAAAGAGGATGATGTGTGCGAACGCCTATCTGCTTTTACGCCCAATCAAAAAATAAAGTTGATCAACAAGATTTGGTTTATCGATGAATGGATTGCGATTTCCTTGAATTCGAAAAATCGCCGCATTTCGATGCCTCTCATATGTTGTAACAGGAAATTGTTTATGCCATTGAACAAGTAGCGGAATATAGACTTGATCAATAAAAGGCTGTTTGATTGCTCGTGGATAACGAACGAGAAAGTATAGCATCGCTCGCGCCACCGCCCCTTTTCCGTGTTCAGGTTCAAAATGTTCCCCGTATGCCACGCCACAATCGTTTTGAATGATTTCATTAGGAGACTCTGGCTCATAAAACGGAAAATCCGCATACGGAAAATTCGAGCGAATAGAATTGCATCGCGGTTCACAAACAAATAAGTGATGCAAATCCCCTTTCATCGGTTCCTTTGCCCCAAACCACGATTGTGGCACAACATGTTCTGCATTAAATTTAAATTGTTGATCAACCATTTTTATCTTTTGCTCTAGATCAAGTTCACCTTTTTTTGCTTTTTTCACAAGTTGAACAAATTGTTCATATCGCTTTTGGATGGTTTCATAGTCTTGTAAAATCACCGTACGCGGATCTTTCTTTTTTCCCGAATAAATACTTTTTACTGTTCCGTCTGGCTGCAAATCAACCCATGTGTATAAATAGTAATCTTTGCTTAAAAAATACGGGATGCGACGTATATGCGTTCGTTTCACTAAATCGTGATACGCTTGAAATAACAGCTTTCCTTCCATCTGATCATCTATATGCTCATAATATCGTTCAACAATGCGCGCCTCTTCATTTTCGTTATAATATAAAGCGTTTTGTTGCTGAATTTTTTGTTGATTTTCAACTAAGTCTTGAAAAATATTTTTTTGTGTTTCTTCCCACCGCTTCAACTGCTCCGCGTGTTGAAGGATAACATCTTCCACCACTCTTCTCTCCAATCATTTTTTTACTATAATGTATTCATCTATTGTTCGGCGCGTCCCGGCTCTTTTGATTTATACACCTATGATCATATGTTCACAATAAAAAATAGATAGAACAAAGCAGCATATGTTATGACCCATTCTATTTTTCATAAATTCATTTGTTTTTGATAAAATAGACATCGTACCCCCTTATTCATTGTTCTTTATTTTACAAAAAATTCGAAAATAGATGCAACAAAAATCAAACATAATCACTTTTGTACTCATACGGGTAAAGAATAATGAAATTTTGTTTTATGTTGTTTTATGAGAAAAAGATTCTATATAAAGAAGCACGACTTTAGGAGGAGAAAAAATGAGAAAGCGATATGAAAACTTAGATGGGGTCTCAACAACCAAAACATTTGCTGATTTACGGTGTTGGTATGCGGAAAGAAGACAAAAAAAGAAAGATTGGTCATATACTTTGCCTCGTGAACATATTCATCGTTCGTTGTTACATACAAATAAAAATCAAACGTTACTCACATGGGTAGGACATGCGACATTTATTATTCAAATAAACAGGTTGACGATTGTTACAGATCCTGTTTGGGCAAAACGGTTAGGAACGGTGCGCAGACTAACGGATCCAGCTCTTTCGATTGACGACGTACCTCCTGTCGATATTGTACTCATTTCCCATAGCCACTACGACCATTTGCACTTTTCAAGTATAAAGCAACTAAAAGGAAATCCTCTCATCCTCGTTCCAAGCGGATTACGTTCATCCTTTCTGAAAAGAGGGTTTGAGCGTGTTGTGGAATGCTGTTGGTGGGAAACGGTTGTCGAACAAAATGTTTCATTTACGTTCGTTCCGGCACAACATTGGTCTAAACGGACGTTATTTGATACAAATACATCCCATTGGGGTGGATGGGTAATTGAAGCAAAAGACAAACCGACGTTTTATTTTGCAGGAGATAGCGGATATTTCCGTGGATTTCGCGATATTGGAGAACGTTTTCGAATCGATTATGCTTTATTGCCGATTGGTGCATACGAACCAGAGTGGTTTATGGGCCCTCAACATGTGACACCAGAAGAAGCAGTACAAGCATTTATCGATTGCCAAGCAAAAACATTTATTCCGATGCATTATGGCACATTTCCGCTAGCTGACGATACACCGAAAGAGGCGTTAGACCGCCTTTACGCTGAATGGGAGCGCCGAAACCTTCCGAACGAACAATTGCGCGTGCTGAAATTAGGTGAAATCGTGCATTGCGAACACGAAACCGCCACATAAAACGTGGCGGTTTCAACAAATATGTTCACTTATACATAAGCATCTTCCGTTAATCCATTTTGCAATACGTACATACGATAGTACAACCCTCGTTTTGCAAGCAGCTGTTGATGAGTGCCGCGCTCGACAATTTCCCCTTGATGCAAGACGAGAATTTGATCCGCATCTTGAATCGTTGATAAGCGATGGGCAATCGCAATCGTCGTTCGTCCTTTTCGCATTTTTTCAAGTGCCTGTTGAATGGCTTCTTCTGTTTCTGTATCAATATTTGCTGTGGCTTCATCAAGCACTAATATTTTCGGATTCATCGCAATCGTTCGGGCAAACGCAATGAGCTGCCGTTGTCCGCTTGAAAACGTCGTGCCCCTCTCTGTCACCGGATGATCATACCCTTTCGGCAACTTTTCAATAAACGAATGGGCTTGAACAAATTTGGCAGCTTGCTCAATATGTTCATTCGTCAAATTTTTGTTATGAAGCCGGATGTTATCGCGCACCGTTCCGTAAAACAAAAACGGGTCTTGAAGCACAAGGCCAATATTTTTTCGTAATTCCTTTTTCGGATACGCTTTAATAGACTGTCCATCAATGAAAATATCCCCACGTTCAAATTCATAAAAGCGCATAAGCAATTGAACAATCGAGCTTTTTCCGCTCCCTGTATGCCCGACGAGCGCAACCGTCTCTCCTGGTCGAGCAATAAACGAAATATTTTTTAGCACATCACGTTTTCCATCGTAGCTAAACGATACGTTACGAAATTCAACCGTGCCCTTTTCAATAACGAGCGGCCGTTCGTCTTGTTTCGGTTCTTCTTCCCGTTCATCTAGCAATTGAAACACGCGCGATGAAGCAACAAGCGCTTGTTGAAACATCGATAAGCGCATCATCATTTGATTAATCGGTTCAAAAAATCGCTCTAAATAGTTGACGAAGGCGTATAACACACCAATTTCAACCGGGCTTTGAAAAGAAGAAAAACCAAAATAACTTAAAACGACAATAAGCGAAAACACATAAACGACATCTGTCGCGGGACGAAGCAACAAACTATCTAATTTAATGTTTTTCATCGCCGCCATATAATGTTTTTCATTAATCGCACCAAATTGCTCCCTCATCCGCTTTTGTTGACGGAACGCTTGAATAATTGCCATCCCTTGAAGCGATTCATTTAACTTCGCATTCAGTTGACTTAATCGCTCACGCAAATCGCTATAAAATACTGAACTATACTTTCGATACGTACGAATAATAAAATAAATAATCGGTAAAATGACTAAACAAAAAGCCGCTAATCGCACATCAAGCAAAAACATCGCGACAAACACACCAACTAAGAAAAAAGCACTTTGAATAAACGTGACAAGCACTTCAACAAACATTTCTTTAATGGCTTCCGTATCATTTGTCACTCGTGAGACGATGCTCCCAGCCGGTGTGCGATCAAAATAACGCATCCCCAACGATTGTACTTTTGCAAATACATCCATGCGCAGTTGTTGAATAATTTTTAATGCGATTTCTTGAAACTTTAGCAATTGAAAATAAGAAAGAACGACTTTTCCGATGTGTATCGTAGCGTAAGCAGTTGCTAGTGCGATCATCGCTTGAAACGGAAACGTCATATGCGTTAAATAATCATCAATGAAAATTTTTACAATAATCGGACCAAGTACTTCTCCTGCGGTCGTTAACGCCAAAAGAAAAAAAGCAAACAATAACGATTTTCGGTGCGGTATAGCATAGCTCATTAGCCGCATAAACACCTGCCGTTGATTCATTGTATCCCTCCACGTTCAACGAGTTGTTCGAGCTGTTGACGAGCGTACATATCGCGATACCATCCGTCTTGTGCAGCGAGCTCGTCATGCGTACCACGTTGAACAATTTTCCCATCTTCAAGCACTAAAATAAGGTGCGCATGTTGGATGGCGCTTAGTCGATGTGTGGCAATCATCGTCGTCTTCCCGGCGCGATTTTCTTTTAACGCCTGTAAAATGCGCTCTTCTGTTTGTGCATCGACAGCCGATAATGAATCGTCTAAAATGAGCACTTCAGGATCAAGCAACAATGCGCGCGCAATCGACAGCCGTTGTTTTTGCCCTCCTGATAACGACACACCTCTTTCACCAACAACTGTTGCGTATTGGTCAGGAAACTGTAAAATATCCTCATGCACGTGAGCGAGTTTAGCGACATGCTCCACCTCTTCTTGACTTGCCTCTGGTCGTGCAAAGGCGATATTATCGCGAATAGAGGTAGAAAAAAGAAAATGATCTTGCGGCACATAACCGATCGCTTCGCGCAACCGTTCGATTCGATATTGCGTAATCGAACGTCCACCAAAATAAACGTCACCATCCATGCCAACAAACTCGCGCAGTAACACTTTCAAAAGCGTCGTCTTTCCAGCTCCTGTCTTTCCAACAATCCCTAACGTTTCTCCTTTTTTTAATGTAAACTGAATGTTTTGCAACGTTGGCTTCGTTTCATTTGGATATGTAAAGGAACGAAGATCATACGTGATATTCCCTGTCGGTACTTCATCAAGCAATGCGTCATTTTCTTGTATATCCGGTTGTTCGCGCAGCAACGATAACACACGGTCATATGAAGCACGACCGCGTTCTACAATATTAAATAACCAACCGAACGCCAACATTGGCCAAATGAGAAGTCCTAAATACATCGTAAATGAAACGAGCTGCCCGATCGTTAACTCTCCTTGAACGACAAAACGAGCCCCAAAAACAATCGCTAAGAAAAACGATACGCCGACAATGAGTGAAATCGTTGGATCAAACAATGAATCAATGCGAGCAACAGCCATATTTTTTCGGACGACATCATCTGATTGCATTCGAAACGATTCAATTTCTTCTTTTTCTTGTCCAAACGTTTTTATCACTTTAATACCAGCAATGCTTTCTTGTACTTTATCGTTTAATGCAGAAAACGCCTCTTGCGCCAGATGAAACCGTTGATGAAGCAACGAGCCGTAGTAGCTCGTTAAATACGCCATAAGCGGCATCGGCAATAAACAAATAAGCGTTAGTTTCCAACTAATTGTAAATGCCATCGTCGCAATGACAAAGCCTCCGATACATAATGAATCAACAAGCGTCAAAACGCCAACGCCAGCAGTTTGTTGAATCGCTTGCAAATCGTTTGTCGCATGTGCCATTAAATCGCCGATGCGACGTTTTTGATGAAATGATGGAGACATCGTTGTGAAGTGACTATACAGCCGATCGCGCAACAAGCGCGCGAGCTTTGCCGCTGATCCGAAAATCATCGTTCGCCAAACGTAACGACAAACATACATACAAAGCGCAACACCTGCAAGCAAACTTAACCACATGATAAGCTTTTCTTTCGTCAATTCCCCTGTTTTGACAGCATCTACAACATGCCCAATCACTTTTGGAGGAATAAGCTCAAGCAATGAAACAATCGCAAGCAATATAATTCCAATCATGTACGCTTTTCTTTCTTGCTTAAAAAACCACATTAAGTCGAGGAATACTTTCACACACCATCCCTACCTTCTTGCACTCCTGTTGTCATTTCGTTCATTTTATCAAATATTCCAAAAATAAGAAAGCGTTTTGTTATGTCAATATATAAAGGTTGTTTTTCTTGTCGCATACTTTTACATATGCAGGTCAATCTAAAAAAGACCAAAACAAACAAGGAAGGTGGTTGTCGCCATGAATTTGCAAACAGGAAAGCTATATTGGCCAACGACGTTTCCCGACGCTCCTTCGTATCCACCACTAGACGAGGATATTCAATGTGACGTATTAATTGTCGGTGCGGGCGGATCAGGGGCGTTATGTGCTTATTATTTAAGTGAAACCGATTTAGACGTTGTCGTCATCGACAAACGAAAAGCGGGATACGGGAGTACAATGACAAACACGGCGCTTATTCAATGTCTCGGGGATAAAATGTTTTTTGAACTTGTCAACAGTTTTGGAGAAACGTATGCCGCCCGACATTTGACACTTTGTCAACAAGCAGTCAATGAACTTGAACGAACGGCAAATCAATTACATATTGATACAGAATTTAAGCGGAGAGATAGTTTGTATTATGCGAGCGTTGCCGAAGATGTAGCAAAACTTGAAAAAGAATATGAAGCATTAAAAAAGCAAGGCTATCCCGTTGTTTGGCTAAATGAACAACAAATACGCCAACACTATCCGTTTAAAAAACATGCGGCTTTATATACAACAGGCGATGGGGAACTCAATCCGTATAAATTAACGATCGGACTGTTGGAATATGCAAAAAAACGCGGCGTGCGCGTGTTTGAAGAAACAGAAATGAACGGAAAAAAACTTGAACAACATATGGCAACATGTTATACGAAAAACGGATATAGCATTCGAGCACGAAAAGTCATTTTCGCCGCAGGTTACGAAACGTTAGAAGTAAAGCAAGAAAAGAAGGCGTTGCTCGTTAGTTCGTACGCTGTCATTACAAATCGGATTGAAGATTTTTCAAGTTGGTATAAGCGAACGCTCATTTGGGAAACGGCGCGCCCGTATGTATATATGCGCACAACGGCTGATAATCGCATTATTATCGGTGGGCTAGATGAAAATACCGCTTATGCAGACGACCGTGACGCGAAGCTCATGCATAAAAAAGAACGACTGATTGAAGAATTTCATCGGCTATTTCCTAATATTCACGTCGTTCCTGAATTTTATTTAGCTGCCTTTTACGGCGGGACGCATGATGGCCTTCCGATGATTGGTGTATATGATTCCTTCCCGAATTGTTATTTCGTCTATGCTTACGGGGACAACGGAACCGTATATAGCACTGTACTCGCCCAAATTTTACGCGATGTGATAACAGAAAAACAAAATGATGACTTTTATTTATATATGCAAACAAGGCCAAAACTCCCACAAACGTAAGTGGGAGTTTTATGTTGTAATCGCCCATACAAATGTTTTTTTCCTTTTCTTATTTGGCGCGGCTTTTTCACGTTGTGGAATTGGCTCGAGCATCGGTTTTTCAACGACTTGTTCGATCGGTGCTTCAACAGGAACCACAGCTTGTGCAAACGAAAGATCGGTTTGTTCGACATGTTGCCACACATGTAGCAAATCGGAAGCCACGCGTTCCCAACGATAAAGCGACGTAGCTAATTTTCGTCCGTTGTCCCCCATTTTTTTCATTAGTATGCGATTTGATAAGATTTGTGTCATTTTTTCCACAAAATCTTGCGGATCTTCTGGTCTTTCGACAACGACACCATTTTCATTCGGAACGATAACTTCAGGATTGCCGCCACGAGCAGTAGTTACAATCGGAAGCCCTGCCGCCATCGCTTCATAATGGACACGAGCAAGCGGCTCTTGCCATTGCGATGTACAAACGAACAAATCAGCAGCTGCAAACCAGTTTTGAATTTCATTTGGCGGTACGAATCCTGTCGCTACAACAGGGACAGGCAATCTTTTAGCTAGCGAACGAATGTAAGCAATATAATCGGTTGTCCCTTCTTCGCTAAACCATTTGCTTCCGACAATGACGAGCGCTAAATCGTTAAATCGTTTCGCAAGTTCCGGCAGCGCTTGAATGAGTTTGTCAACCCCTTTATTCGGCGACAACCGACCGGCAAATAAAATAACTGTTTTTTGATCTATTCCGTGCGCTTGGCGCAGCTGTTTGCGAATCGACGCCATATACGGATGGCTCCCTGGCAAAAACCGCTCGGAGTCAACACCGGAGTAAATCGTCCGCAGTTTTCCTTCTGCTTCTGGATATAGCTCGCGAATGACTTGACCGATGTAGTTGCTGATCGTCACAATCGCTGATACTTGCCGCACCACTTGTTCTGCTTCTTCACGGTTGATTTTCGCTAGTTGGAACATGTCGTTATGCATGCTGAGCGTAATTTTTGCATGAGGAACAACTTGGCGAATGGGTAAAACAAGGCGTGGACGATTAAAAATATGAATGAGGTCAAACGTATGATCTCTCACATATTGAACGACGTGATCGCAATACGTATCAAATACGTTCCCTGGAACACGTACGTAGTGGATACCGTCGATCGTCTCTTCGTTTGGCAATGTTTCGTGTTGTACACCTAGCACAGTAATGCGGTGTGCGTGACGAAGATGAGGAAGAATGCCTGCAATATACGTTTGAATCGCACCACCAAGTACGGGAGGAACAGGTAGTTTTTCTGTACAAATCATTAAAACGTTCATATATTTCTATTCTCCTTCCAGTCGTTTTCAATTTCTGCAAGCACTGGCCATTTTGTTTCATCTGTAGCAACGAGTATGTCGATAAGTTGCGTTGTTTGCTCCGTTAGAAATAACTCTGGGTCATATACTACTTCTTTTATATTTTTGTAAAATTCATTCGGAAGTGACAAATCGATCATCAATACATCATATAATGAAGCGTCAATTGGATTCGCTTCGTGGTATGCTCGAATCATTTCACGCACCCAATGAACGTCCCAACGATATAAATCAGCCATCGTACCAGAGATGAGTTTTCGTAAGTCGCGGATCGGTAAATCAAATGCAACACCATCTAAATCAATAATCCACATGCCATTTGCACCCATTTGACCGTTCGACCACCCATAATCTTGATGCACAAGCCCCCATTCGCTATGTCCGCGCTCAACGAGTTGGTTGTATGGCGATTGTTGAAGTCTTATAAAACTGTCACGCGCTTGAGCTTGAAAGTGGTCGACAACTTGCAATAACATGGCGCTTGCTGGCATTTCTTTATATACGTTAGCTAATTGGCGAAACCAGTCCATTTTACTAATCGTTTTTTCATACGTTTTCGGCCATTTATATAACCGCGAAGCGATTTCTGCCCCTTTAGGCGGAACGTATCCTTTGCTTAAACGATGAAATTCGCCAAGCGCATAACAAAGCTGCTTTGCTCCTTCTAAATCTTTTGCTACTGGAAATAACGGTTCAATCCACTCCGCTACAAACCATAGTTTTCCGCCCGCCTCCACATAATCCATTCCGTCTTTCGTTTGTACGATCGGCGGGACGTTGGCTTTTTGCACATCGACTAAATATCGTTGTGCCCCAAGGCTAAATAAGCTGCGCGTTGGCCGGCGATGGAGCAATTTTAAACTTTTCGGACCTTTGTTCGTTTCTAATTTCCAAATCGCTCCCCCTTTATCTGGCTTCGTCGTCACGACTTGCCTACTTTGAACAGACAAATCGTAATGGCGCAAAACGTCTTCTGCCATTTGTTCAATATAGTCCGGTACGAAAAATTCGTGCATCGTTTCATCGACAATCCATGGCTCAATGAACATATAACCCCTCCTATTTGACATAAATCCCTACTATCTCAACATATGCACTAAAAGAAATTTCGTATAGACATATCCATTACGCCCAACAAAAAACCGCCTCTTTTCATTCAGAGACGGTTTCACTAAGCCATTGTTCAATATGTTGTTCTAGTTCTAACGGCTTTGTTGTTGGCGCAAACCGCGCGACCACTTGCCCGTTTCGATCAACTAAAAACTTTGTAAAATTCCATTTCACCGCTTTCGTTCCTAACACACCTGGCGCTTGCTCAGTTAAGTAAACGAACAGCGGATGGGCGTTTGGACCGTTTACGTCCACTTTCGCAAACATCGGAAACGTTACACGATAATTCAATTGGCAAAATTGTGAAATTTCTTCTTCCGATCCCGGCTCTTGATTTCCAAACTGATTGCACGGGAAACCGAGCACAACAAAACCACGATCTTTATATTTATCATATAGCTGTTGTAATTGTTCATATTGCGGCGTCAATCCACATTTACTTGCCGTATTAACGATCAATAGTACATTTCCTTTATATCGTGCTAGCGATTGATCTTCACCACGGATCGTGCGCACATGAAAATCGTAAACACTCATTTGTATCTCCTCCTTTTTATCGCTATTGTAGCACACATATCGTTTTTTCTACACAAACAATGCTTCCATTCAGACAAAATAAAACATATTCGCTATAATAGTGAAAAAATACAAAAAAGAAGGTGTTTTCATTGAAAATGCGCGTCAGTGCGGTGCAATATCATTTACATACGATTCAATCGTTTGAACAGTTCGCAAAACAAGTTGAACATTATGTAAAAACAGCACAAGAATTTGGGGCTGAATTTGTCTTATTCCCAGAGTTTATGACGACACAGCTCATGTCCATTGGCGATGACACGAAAGAAGCGTTAACGATCGACGAGCTTCCGACGTTTACAGAAGCATATCGTTCGCTATTTACCACGCTGGCGAAACAGACGAATATGCATATCATCGGCGGGACGCATGTCGTAAAAAAAGGAGATCGGCTATATAATGTCGCTCATTTATTTTATCCTGACGGAACGATTGCTGAACAGGCGAAATTGCATATTACGCCGACGGAAGTGAACGAATGGAATATGCATGGCGGCGATACATTGCGCGTCTTTCCAACAACGAAAGGAACGATTGCCATTTTAACATGTTATGATATCGAATTTCCTGAAATCGTGCGCATGGCGCGCGCAAAAGGAGCAGACGTCATTTTTTGCCCATCATGCACCGATGACCGCCACGGGTTTCATCGCGTACGCTATACATGCCACGCCCGTGCCATTGAAAACCAAGTGTACGTCGTCACGACAGGAACAGTCGGCTCGTTGCCAACCGTCGATTTTATGCGGGCAAACTTCGGTCAAGCAGCGATCATTACACCGAACGATATTCCATTTCCACCGCGTGGCATTTTAGCGGAAGGAGAAATCAATAACGATATGATCATTACGGCTGATCTTGATTTACAGCTTCTTTACGACGTTCGCGAACGCGGATCGGTAACAACATGGCGCGATCGGCGCACGGATTTATATACAGATTGGACATAAGGGGGAGAACGATGTATAAAAAGCAACTTTACGTCTTTCATGGCGATCGTCCAATTCCTGCGATCATTCGTAACTACGAAGAAAAAGACATCGACGCGTTAATTCGCATTCAGCAAGAAAGTTTTCCACCTCCTTTCCCATCTGAACTATGGTGGAATAAAGAACAGCTTATGAATCATATCACACTTTTTCCAGAGGGGGCGTTATGTGTCGAAGTGGACGGGGAAGTCGTCGGATCGATGACCGGTTTGATCGTGAACTTTCATCCAAGCGATGCCGATCATACGTGGGAAGAAATAACGGATAACGGATATATTCGCAACCATAACCGAAACGGCAATACGCTATACGTCGTTGACATCGGTGTCCGCCCATCATATCGAAAACTCGGCTTAGGAAAATGGTTGATGCAATCGATGTACGAAGTTGTCGTCCAGCAAAAGCTTGAACGACTATTAGGTGGCAGTCGGATGCCGGGGTATCATCTATACGCGAGTGAAATGACCGCTGAACAATATGTAGACGCTGTAATCAAAGGAAAACTGAAAGACCCTGTCATTACATTTTTACTTCGTTGTGGGCGCACGCCAGTGAAACTCGTCGCCAACTATTTAGAAGATGCCCAATCGTGCAACTACGCCTTGCTTATGGAATGGCGCAATCCGTTTTTGTAACCGCCCGTCCACACCGTTCCTCTCTCTCATTCATACGATAAAGTAGAGAGGAGGAAACGAAATGAAAAAATGTTGTTGTGCACCAACGCGTCATAAACCAATGCCGCCACAACGCGATGAATGCCCATGCTGTGTCGAAGGAATGAAAGATGTATTAGCACAGCTAAACGGAAAAGAAGTCGATATTGCCACACTCGACCAAACAGGACTAGGACAAGGAAATAATAATTTTATAGTCGGTACGATCGTAAATGACTTAATCGTCACGGGTACGATTCCTGGAAGCGGACAAAATAGACGTTCTGCCGCTTTTCCGATTTGTAATGTCGTTGGGGTGAGAGGAGATGCGCTAAAAAATATTCATCTTCCCGCCATTGACGAAACGTGCGATTGTTGCGAACGTTCCATTACAAGCTTTTTGCAACGTATTCAAGGACAGACGATAGATGTCGACACATTAGCTACCGGGCAATTTAACAATGTGCAAAATGTTACAGTCGATGACGTCGGAAAAGGAACTGTGCGTCTGACAACCACAAACGAAACATGGGTCGTAAACAGTTGTTTTATTTCGGGCATATTTGGCTTTTCACTATAAGAGAGCTTCGCTTCACGCGTCGCTCTCTTTTTTACAGTAGTGGACAGCTCGGAATGAAAAGATGGGCAGGACATACGTCTACTTGTTGTTCAATACGTGGTGTACACGTTTTTCCGTCAATTTCAACTTTCACACGTCCGAGCGATTGAATATGTTGACAAAGATGAACAGAAATGAATATTTGCGGGCACGTTGTCGAAAGAAGCGCCGCTTTACAGTCAGCTACAACCGTTTCACAGACGACGTTCGTCCCCGATGGAGCACATAATAACACGTCTTCGACCGTTGCTAATGAAATCGGTTTTGTCTTCCATACCGTACCATCTTTCCGCGTACATTGTAATACGACAAATGTTTCGACAAGAACATATATTTTCTGTAGCTCAACTCGTTTTCCGTTTGGCAACATGACTTGCACCGTCTGTCGTTCATCAAGTATATGACAAACGATTTGTTCTGGTGTAATCGGCTGTCCGCACGCATCGGTCAATATGCAACGAATATGTTCACAATCGCCAAGACGATCGAGCTGTTGATGGAGTTGGATACATACGCGTCCGATGCACGTGCCATTTCCTTTACATTCAACATGCACGTCGCGTAAACGCGCCATCGTCAATGAACGGGATTCCCCTTCTTGTAATGAACATGCGATTTCTCCGTTAATCAAGACGTCCATTTGTTGTCCGCAACCTTGTTCATATACAACCGTCACCGTTCCAAACGCATGCACATGTTCTTCCGCTGACCATACGATCGTTTTTTCCCCGCATGGCGCACAAACGTTAACACAAATATTGTGCTCGACAATCGGTTCGGTCAACGCCCCTCTTTTCGTTAATTTTACCGAACGCGTAACCCAATCAAACACTTTCTCTACATGAACACAATGCTTCTCCACCTGCCACTCCCTCCTTTTCATTCGATATATCATACTATGTGTCGATGTACATTCGTGCATAGGCGTACGGTGAAAAAATGTAATAAAAAATAGGTGCGAAACAAAGGACAAAATCCTATACACATTTTCATTTTTTGCATTGTATATAGAGGAAGATCATTCTTCTAATAAAAGATGAGAAGGAGCGGATACAATGAGCTGTAGCGGATGTTGTCCAGACCGTCCAATCGTGACGGATGAAATTTGTCAAAATTGGGAGTTTAGTTGTGACAGTACAGATCGTACAATTTGGGAAGCTGATGGGGATGTCATTAAACCATTTGGAACAGTAACGGTACTAGTGGAAAATAGTTGTGATGGTGTCGAAGTACGTGTGAATCAAACATTAATTACTACACTAAAAGAGGGACAATCGTTTTCTAAGACATTTAATAGTCTAAGAAATGTATCTATTCGTTGTTTAGGAGGATCCGGTGGTTCTATTTGTTGTGGAAAGTTATGTATGACGGTACATTACAAAAAATGTTAATAAAAAAGGTGTTCCGCTGGCTGGAACACCTTTTTTAATGAATATACGTTTTCGGCACGGGTTGTTCATCGGTTGCGAGTAATCGTTCAAGGAAGTCAGTACGTTCACGTAGTTGGGCTACTTCTTTTTCTATTTCTTCCATTCGTCGTTCCACTTTCGTTACGCGCGCTTCGAGGTTCCACGTCTGTTTTTCAAGGGCGATCATGTAGTTCCACATGCGCATAAATTGTTCATCAGACAGCTCATGGGGCGCCTCAAACTGGATAGGCAGTCGTTTGCCGCAAACTTTTTCAATCGCTTGTTCGATGTGAGACGTATATAACGTTTGAAGCCAATTTTTTTGTAATGGGTTCGTGCAATGAATAACGACTTTATCGTCTTCCATCGTCGCTGTCGTTCCTTCGATCCATGTGTGAAAAGCGAGCGAGGACATCATGCGAGATAAAACGTTTTTCACTTCTGACCACACCGTTCTCCCCCCTTTCACACATGGAATTAAACAAAAATAAAAAAATTCCTTCCTATTTTTTTCGAAACGCCCACCATTGTTTTGTTATTTCATAAGCAATGCGGTCATATAATTCATCCGTCGTCGTCGCTTTGACAACTTCGCCATCGAGTAAAACGAACGGGCAATGTTTGCATGTTTTACATTTGCCAACGCAATCTTTTCGTTTTATTTTTACATGTTTGAACGTTTGTTTGAAAAACGCATATAACGTTTTTGTTGCAAATTTATTTTTCTTGCAAAAATGCATTTTTTTCATGTCGCCACACTCCAAGTATGATAACTATAATCATTTTCATTTCTATCATACTTCGAATGTTTGATTCCTTCAATGATTTTTATGCGGCATATTGTTGTAATTGTTCAAGCGAGCGGATGATGTACGGAATCATATGTAATAAGTCGTCGACATGGCTTTCGTTAATCGTGCGTCCGAAATCAATCGTCACTTCATGCGTGTATCGTTCATTTTGTCCATATGTATACGTCAACGTTTGTAAAATGATGCGGCGCTCTCCCCAAATGTGTTTTAACGTTTGTTCTACGTCAGCTCCATCGACGTTTGTCGCTAAAAAAGAAAACGAAACGGTTACCGTACAGCCTGCATGCGTTGCATCTTCATATAACAGTTCGTTCGCAATATGTTGAAGCGTCATCGCAAGCGAAATGGTGCACGTCACTTCATGCGCATGCCGCAATTGAAAAGAAAGCGCATATGCGCGCGTAAATTTCGCTAAGTCGACAACGTCAGAACGATCCACGACTGTAATAAGCTCATCGCTTATATCTAAATCATATATCGCTCCTTCTACCACCGTTTTTAAATTATCAAAAATCGTCGGGTCAAACATATGATCATCCTCTCGAACGTTTACATATTTTTAAACGAACTGTACGCTTTTCGACTTCTGTCACATCAACTTCATAGCCAATTCCGAACTCATGTCGAACGAAAATTCGCCCATCACGGACAGTCACTTCGGGGGTAATGAAATCACGTTCCCAATAATTTGCCGATGCAGCTGTATCGCTAGGGAACGAGAAATATGGAAGTGTCGCTAAAGCGATGCTGTGCGCTCGCCCAACCCCACCTTCTAACATCCCACCGCACCATACAGGAAGATGATGTTGCTGGCATAAATCATGAATGCGTTTTGCTTCTGTTAATCCACCTACTCGACCAATTTTTATATTGATCACGCGGCAACTTTTTAACTCAATCGCCCTTTTTGCATCTTCATATGAACAAATGCTTTCATCTAAACAAATCGGTGTTTTTAGCTTCGCTTGTAATTTAGCATGGTCAACAATATCGTCCACAGCAAGCGGCTGCTCAATCATAAGCAATTCATAATCATCAAGCGCTTGCAGACGGGCGATGTCGCGTAACGAATAAGCACAGTTCGCATCAACCATAAGCGGCACATGGGGAAAATGATGACGAACAGCGCGAACGACATCTACATCCCACCCCGGCTTAATTTTTATTTTTACACGTCTATATCCTTCTATAAGCGCCTGCTCCATCCGTTTTAATAAATCCGTTATCGGTTGAATACCGATGCTTACGCCAACTTCTACTTCTTTTTTTTCACCGCCTAACGCAACGTGCAACGGCATATGATGCCGCTTAGCAAACAAGTCCCATACGGCTCCTTCAAGCGCCGCTTTTGCCATATAATTGCGGCGAATGAGCGAAAATTGGTCACGCAATTCATCCGGATGATAAACAGGTGCTTGAAAAAGAAGCGGAATTAAAAATGCTTCAAGCATATGCCACATCGTTTCGATCGTTTCTTCCGTATACCAAGGTGCAGCAAACGCGACGCCTTCTCCCCAGCCGCGCACACCATCTTGATCAATGACTTCCACTAATAAAACCGGACGTTTTTTCATCGTCCCAAAACTTGTCGTAAATGGTGATTTTAATTCCATTTCTAAGTATCGTAAAATAACTGTATGAAATTGCACAAAAATCCCTCCAAAATCATTATACAAAAAGGCGCTAGCTTTTGTCGCCATGCGCCTTTTTGTTCATCCTAAATACGCTTCTCTCACTTGTTCGTTTCCGAGCAACTCTTTTCCTGTTCCTGACATTGTAATTTCCCCTGTTTGAATGACGTAGCCACGATGGGCAATTTGAAGCGCTTGGAATGCGTTTTGTTCAACGAGCAAAATCGTCATTCCTTCATCGTTTAACTCGCGAATAATATGAAAGATTTGTTCGACGATAATTGGGGCTAAACCCATTGACGGTTCATCTAGCATAAGAAGTCGAGGCTTCATCATTAAAGCACGACCGATTGCTAGCATTTGTTGTTCTCCGCCGCTCATCGTTCCCCCTTTTTGTTGTAAACGCTCTTTTAGTCGCGGGAAATAATGAAACACCCGTTCCATTCGTTCAGCTATTTCTTTTTTATCTTTTACCGAAAAAGCTCCCATTTCTAAATTTTCTTTTACCGTCAGTCTCGGAAAAATTCGCCGTCCTTCCGGAACATGAGCGATGCCTGATAATGACGTAATATGTGGGGGCGTATTTGTGATGTCTCTTCCTTCGTACAAAATGCTCCCGCTTTTCGCCTTCACCTGTCCGCTAATCGTTTTTAACGTCGTTGATTTTCCAGCACCGTTACTGCCGATTAACGTCACAATTTCCCCTTCGCACACTTCTAAATCAATTCCTTTTAACGCATGAACTCCGCCATAAAACGTATGAACACGCTCTAGCCGCAGCAAACTCACTCGCTACCCCTCCCTATGATGCTGTTGTCGCTCCTTTGCCTAAATAAGCTTCAATCACTTTTTCGTTGTTTCGAATGTCATTCGGTGTTCCTTCAGCAATTTTTTCCCCATGATCTAACACAATAATATGTTCAGAAATTTCCATAACAAGTTTCATATCATGTTCAATTAAAATGATCGTTAGTTGTAATTGTTCGCGCATATGGTGAATGAGCTTGGTCAATTCTGCTGTCTCTTTCGGGTTCATTCCCGCAGCTGGCTCATCTAACAGCAACACTTTTGGCTTTGTCGCTAATGCGCGGGCAATTTCAAGTTTCCGTTGTGCCCCATACGGCAAATTTTTCGCCTCTTCGTTATAAAGCGACTCTAACCCAACGTATTGCAAAAGGCGATACGCTTCTTGCTTCGCTTCTTTTTCCTCTTTGCGCATAAGTGGCGTGGAAAACATCGTATGAAATAACCCGCTCCGCAAATGTGTATGCATGCCAACCATGACGTTTTCTAAAACTGTCATCGCTCCGAACAAACGAATGTTTTGGAACGTGCGCGAAATGCCTTTTTGTGCGACTTGATGCGGTTTTAAACCAACGATTGACTCACCGTTTAGTAAAATATCGCCACTCGTCGGCTGATATACACCTGTCACCATGTTAAACAACGTCGTCTTTCCTGCACCGTTCGGTCCAATGACTGCTGTAATTGATCCTTTTTGTACGTCCATATTAATATTGCTGTTTGCCGTAAGTCCACCAAATTGTTTCGTTAATTGTTTAACCGTTAAAATAGACATCTTTCGCCCCCTCCTTTCCATCTACCATATTCGTTGCACCGCTTTTTAACTCTTTTTCGTCAAAACGAGGGTTTTTTGCTGGCAATAACCCTTGTGGCCGGTACAAAGCGAATAAAATTAAAATGACTCCGAAAATAAATCGTTGCATTTTCGCAGGAGATAGCGCATCTGGAATACTGACCACTCCGCTCAAACTGAGTTGGTTCAACCAGTTTGTTAGCTCTGTAAGCACTTGAAGATTTAAAATCGTTACAAGCGCCGCACCGAGTATAACACCTGGGACGCTACCCATTCCTCCTAAAATGACCATGACGAGAATTGTAATGGATTCAAGCAACGTAAAGCTTGTCGGATCAACAAACGTCTGTTTTGCGGCAAAGACGACGCCCATCATTCCTGAAAATGAAGCGCCCACAGCAAACGCCATCAACTTCGTACGGACGAGTGGAATGCCCATCGCTTGTGCAGCAATCTCATTTTCGCGCACTGCTTTCCACGCTCGTCCAATTTTTGAATACTCTAATCGTCGAACGACAAAAATGGTAAACAGTAAAATAACTAATACGACATAATAAAATTGACTTGGGTACATGAACTCTAGTCCAAACAACTTTGGCGGTTGGACAGAAGCAAGTCCCATCGCCCCGTTTGTAATGTTGACCGGTTTATCTAAGTTATTAAAAATAATGCGAATGATTTCCCCAAATCCAAGTGTCACAATGGCTAAATAATCACCTTTTACACGCAACACTGGAATGCCTAGTAATATTCCAAATATCGCAGCGACAATGCAACCGATAATTAAAAATACCCAAAAGCTTTCTCCCGATAACGGATATTGCCCAAATGGCATAAAGTTATTTGCTTGCGTTGTGGCAAAAATACCATACGTATAAGCGCCAATCGCAAAGAAGGCAACAAATCCTAAATCTAATAGGCCGGCAAGGCCAACGACAATGTTTAAACCGAGCGCCATGGCGATATAAATTCCAACTAACGTCGCCACTTCCATATACGATTGATATGCTTCTCCTTGACTAGCGGCTAATGGCAGTAGTACGCTTAATACGACAATGCCTATCACCCATTTCACGCGATGAGAAAACGTTGTGAAATGTAAAAATAAAAGCGAGGAAAGCAAAAGTAAAAAAGCAACAACCGATTTTTGCGCTAAATATAAGCTAATAAATGTTATGACAATATATACAGCGATCACAATTGCCTGAAGGCGTTTATTTTGCTCCAATACGTTCAGCCATTTTTTCATGTTGACCACCTACACTTTCTCGATAGACACTTTTCCGAATAGTCCTTCTGGCTTAAAGATGAGAACCATGATTAAAATAGAAAAAGCAAACACGTCTTTGTACTCTGCTCCTAATATACCGTTAGAAATGATTGGTAAGTTAGCTGCTGCAAACATTTCAAGCAACCCGAGAACAATGCCACCGAACATGGCTCCACGAATGTTTCCGATCCCCCCTAATACTGCCGCGGTAAAAGCTTTCAAGCCTAAAATAAAACCAATGTATGGATCAATCGTTCCGTATTGAATCGCAAAAAGAACACCGGTTGCTCCTCCTAGCGCAGAGCCAATAAAAAACGTTAAAGCGATGACTTTGTTGACATTTACACTCATCAGTGCAGCCGTTTCACGATCTTGGGCAACAGCACGCATTGCCATTCCCCATTTTGTTTTATTCACAAAAAAGTCAAGCGTCACCATCATGACAACGGCTGTAACTAAAACGATAAAAAATGAGGACTTAACTGAGGCATCATGAAATCCTGACCAGATAGAGGAAGCCGAAATACTTACTTGTCCGGTAAACAAGCTTGGACCGGTTAAAATGTAGTTTCCTTTTTTCAACTCTGTAATAAAACGGACAAAATCTTGCAATAAAAATGAAATACCGATTGCTGTAATAAGGGTAATTAATTTTGGAGCGCTTCGTAACGGACGATATGCAACTCGTTCAATTCCCATGCCAAGCAATCCTGTCACAATCGATGTCGCCACAAGGACGAGAAGTAAAGACAGCAGTATAGGCATAGACGATAGCCAACCAAAAGCGGAAAACGATAAGAAAAGAGCTGTGCCAACAAATGCACCTGTCATAAAAATTTCCCCGTGTGCGAAGTTAATAAGCTCTAAAATGCCGTACACCATTGTATATCCGAGGGCAACAATCGCGTATACAGCTCCCAATGCTAATCCATCAATGACGACTTGAGGCAATGTTTGTAGCACATGTTCGATCATATGTCGTTCCTCCATTTCCTTGTCTTTATATAAAATTACCTAATCCCTTTTCCTATCAATAACATGTAAAAAAATTATAAGAAAAGGGTACGGCAAACTGTCATACCCTTTTCAAACGTATTTATCTTTATTGGCTTACCTCATCTTCTAATCGTGCTGGATACGTTGCTTCTTCAAATTTGTAAATGTAAATTTTCGCGTATTTGTTGTCCCCTTTTTCATCGAAGCTTACTTTCGTCACAACCCCTTCATAATCTTGCACTTTCCGAACAGCACCAGCTACTTGTTCGCGAGTAGGGAGTTTATTTCCATTCGCTTTAATTGCCTCTTCAATCGCTTTTAACAAGACAGCCATTGCGTCATACCCATAAGCAGAGTACGATTCAATATTTTTACCAAACTTTTGCTTGTACTTTTCTGCAAATTGCTTTCCAGCTTCTGTCGCCGTTGCTACACCTGCTGCTGATGTAATGAACGTATTTTTCACCGCGTCGCCTGCAATTTCAACAAGTGTAGAAGAGTCCATTCCATCTCCACCCATAAACGGTACGGTAATGCCTTTATCACGCGCCTGTTTAATTAACATTCCACCCTCTGTGTACATCCCACCGAAATACACAAGATCCGGCTTTTTCGCAAGCACTTGGTTTAGTACACCGTTAAAGTCTTTTTCACCAATTGTAATTCCTTCAAATCCGACAATTTCAGCACCTGCTTCTTCCGCTCCTTTTTTGAATGCTTCCGCTAATCCTGTACCGTATGCCGTTTTATCTTGAATGATAAAAATTTTCTTCGCTCCTAATTTTTCAACAGCAAATTTTGCACCTGCTGGACCTTGAAAATCATCGCGTGCACAAATGCGGTTCACCGTTTTTAAGCCACGATCTGTCACATCTGTTGCTGTGTTTGCTGGGGAAACCATTGGAATGTTATATTTCTCGTAAATTTCTGAAGATGGAATCGCAACGCCCGAATTCAAATGTCCAACGACACCTAAAACTTGTTGATCCGCTCCAATGAGTTGAGCATTAGCTACCCCTTTTTTCGGATCTGCTTGATCGTCATATGGAACAAGCTCCAATTTAAACCCTAATTTTTCGAACTTTTCTTTTTGTTCTTCTAAAGCAAGCTGAGCTCCAAGTTTAATCGATTCACCTAACGTCGCTGCTCCACCAGACAGAGGGCTTTGAGTGGCAATTTTAATGACTGTACCCCCTCCACCTTCCCCGTTGTTTTTCGATGTTTGCGACGTTTTATCCGCCGAACAACCAGTCAACAAACCAATCGCAAGCGTAGCGGATGTGAAAATAGAAAACACCTTTTTCCTTTTCATGCAAATCCCCCTTTTTATTTTCAAAAAATTTAATATTTTCACAACAATAATATAATATGAATCTTCTGAATATACAAGATGTATTTTCAAAAATATGAGAGAAAAGATATAAATCAAAAACTGATGATTATAACAATACGTGCCATCTCTCTTTCTATTTATTTTCGTTTTCTGGAGTTGAGGAGAAACAAAATGAAATGTATGAATACATTACCGTTAACAATATACCTCTAAAATATTTCCATTTTCATACAAAAAACCGGAAAGTCAGCATCGCCTGGCCTTCCGGTCGCCCCTCTTTAATCTATTTTTTAATTTGTTTTCCGCTTTCGACTAGCAATATCAATCCAAACCGCTAAAATTAAAATGCTCCCTTTTACGATATATTGCCAAAATGTTTCCATACCTAACAATGACATTCCATTATCAAGCGATGTCATGACCATCGCACCGATGATCGCACCGATGATTGTACCAGATCCGCCCATTAAGGATGTTCCACCGATGACGCAGGCGGCGATGGCATCTAGCTCGTACATTTGACCGGCTGAAATCGTTGCTGAAGATAAACGAGCTGTTAAAACGAGCGCAGCAATTGCTGAAAGTAATCCAGTAAAGACAAATAGCATCATCGTATGACGTTGAATGTTAATTCCAGATAAACGAGCTGCTTCCGCATTGCCACCGATTGCATATACATGTCGACCAAATGTCGTTTTCGTCGCTATAAATGAGAAAATAAGCGCTAGTGCAATGACAAAAATAATAGGGAACGGAATTCCTTTATAACTATTCATCGTAAGAACAAAAGCTAAAATCAGTATACTAATAACAAACAGTTTGGCCATCTCAAGCGGCAATGGCGAAACAGTAAAACCGTATTGTTGCCTTGATTTACGCTTACGAAACGTAGAAACAAATAGAGAAACAATAGCGATTACCGCAAGTACAATACCGAACACGTTCGTAAAATACGCACTTCCTAATGCAATGAACTTCGCATCGAAAATCGGAATAGTTGTTGATTTCGTAATCCCCATTAACGCCCCACGGAAAATCATCATTCCGCCTAGCGTGACAATAAAGGCAGGAATGGCTCGATAGGCGACTAGCCATCCTTGCACAAGGCCAACAAGGGCTCCTGCAATCAATGTACATACAATAACAACTGATGTTGGCATTCCCATCCAATTGCTTAAAATAGCAGCAATGCCTCCTGTGAAGCCGACGATTGAACCGACGGAAAGGTCAATGTGTCCCGCAACAATAACGAGTACCATCCCGATTGCCAAAATCGCAGTAACTGACATTTGTGTAAATAAGTTAGATAAGTTTCGTGCACTTAAAAATGTTTCATTTAACATTCCGAAAAAAATCCAAATGGCAACGAGGGCACCGATCATCGTATAGGCGCGAATATCTACTTTGCCAAGTATATTTTTCTTTTTTTGTTGCCGTTCAATAACTGCTTTGACTTCCACGACTCATTCCCCTCCTGTCGCTGCCATCATAATATTTTCTTGTGTTGCTTCATCGTGCGACAACTCTTTTACGATTCGTCCTTCACGCATAACATAAATGCGATCGCTCATCCCTAAAATTTCTGGAAGCTCAGAAGAAATCATCATGATAGCAACGCCTTCTTCAGCTAATTTATTCATTAAATGATAAATTTCATATTTTGCCCCGACATCAATGCCGCGCGTAGGTTCGTCTAATATTAAAAGTTTTGGCTTTGCCATTAGCCATTTCGCTAATACGACTTTTTGTTGATTTCCTCCGGATAATGTACCGACTGTTGTTTCTAACGAAGCCGTCTTCGTTTTTAATTCATCGACGTATTTTTGACTCCATTTTAATTCTTCATTTTGATTGATCACTTGTAAGCGGCTAATATTTTTTAAGCTAGCTAATGTCGTATTTGTTTTCACATCCATTCCAAGTATAAGCCCCAACCTTTTGCGGTCTTCTGTGACGAGTGCAATACCTGATCGAATCGCATCTTGTACCGAACGAATGTGCACTTGTTTCCCTTCCAACCACACTTGCCCTTCTGCTTTTCCTTCGTATGCACCGAATAAACTCATCGCGAGTTCCGTTCGTCCTGCCCCCATTAAACCAGCAATTCCGACGATTTCTCCGGCACGAACAGTCATACGAATATTGTCGTTGACTTTCATCGGCTTTTCTTTATGCCAAACAGAATAATTTTTTACTTCTAATACGACATGTCCTGGTGTTTTTTTGACATACGGATAACGCTCTGTCAACTCGCGTCCAACCATAAGTGCAACAACTTCGTCTTCATTCGTTTCCGCTCGCGAAAGCGTCGCAATCGACTTTCCATCGCGCAATACGGTAATTGAATCCGCAAGTCGAAACACTTCCGGCATTTTATGAGAAATATAAATGCATGCAACGCCTTGTTCGCGCAGTTGTTCTAAAATACCCATTAAAATTTCAACTTCGCTCTCTGTTAACGCAGCTGTAGGTTCATCTAGAATTAAAATGTTAGCTTGTTTTGCTAGCGCTTTTGCAATTTCAACTAATTGCTGTTGACCAATGCCAAGGGAATGAATTTTAGTTTGTGGAGAAATGGTTAATCCGACTTTCTTTAACCATTTTTCTGCTTCATAATACAATTGATCCCATTGGATGATGCCAAATTTACGCGGCTCTCGCCCTAAAAAAATGTTTTCACCAACTGTCATTTCTTTTACAAGCGCAAGCTCTTGATGAATGATCGCAATACCTGCTTGTTCCGCATCGACAATATTTCGAAAAGAAACAGGCGTGCCGTCAATGCGAATTTCACCTTCATACGTGCCAGCTGGATACAGCCCACTTAACACTTTCATCAACGTTGATTTCCCTGCTCCGTTTTCACCACAAAGCGCGTGAATCTCCCCTTTTTTCACTTTGAAGCTGACACGATCAAGCGCTTTCACACCGGGAAACTCTTTCGTAATATTTATCATCTCTAATGCATACATCCATGTCACTCCCGTTGTATCATGTTGAAAAGAAGGGTCTGGCAAAGCCAGCCCCTATTTTCATTGTTTTGGCCATTGATCTTTCGGTACGTTTTTAAACACGTCCTCTAGTTTGTGATAGCCATCTTTAATGACTGTATCCAACACGTTCTCTTTTGTTACTGCAATTGGATCAAGCAATACAGATGGAACATCGATTTTGCCGTTTGATACAGTTTGATTCGTTTCGATTTTTTCACCTTTCGCTAATGCAACGGCCATTTCTGCCGCTTTCGTCGCAATAGCTTTAATTGGTTTATATACTGTCATCGTTTGCGTTCCTTCAACGATACGTTGCAATGCGGCCAATTCTGCGTCTTGTCCTGAGACCGGCACTTTTCCTGCTAATCCTTGTGCCGCTAAAGCTTGAATAACACCACCCGCTGTGCCATCATTCGCTGCGACAACTGCTTGAATGTTGTTGTTATTTGCTGTTAATGCGTTTTCCATGTTTTTTAATGCTTCTTCTGGTTTCCAATCTTTTGAGAATTGGTCGTAAACAATTTTAATGTCGCCTTTTTCTTCAAGTGGCTTTAATACGTTCATCGCTCCTTGGCGGAATAAATGAGCGTTGTTATCTGTATCTGCTCCACCGATATAAACATAGTTTCCTTTTGGCGCTTTTTCTACAATGGCTTGTGCTTGCATTTCACCGACACGCACGTTGTCAAATGAAACGTAATAGTCTACTTCCGCATTTTTAATTAAACGGTCATAAGAAATAACCGGAATTCCTTCTTTATGTGCCTTTTCTACGATCGCTGCGGACGCCTCGGCGTTATGAGGTACAACAACGAGAACATCAACGCCCTCTGAAATGAGTTGTTCTGCCTGGCTCAACTGCGCAGCATCGTCTCCGTTTGCTGCTAGCGTTTTCACTTCCGCACCGAGTTCTTTCACTTTTGCTTCAAACAATTCTTTATCCCTCTGCCAACGCTCTTCTTTCAACGTATCCATCGAAAAACCGATGACAATTTTATCATCGTCTTTTTTCGTCGATTCGCTTCCCCCTTCGTTTCCTGAAGATACAACACCGCATGCTGTTAGTGCAGACGCTAACACAAATGTTGCCGCTCCCTTTGCGACATGTTTCCACCACTTCACACGTATTCCCCCTTGTTTTTCATATGATTTACATGTTAAGCGTAACACAGGAAAAAGAAAGCGTTTTCTTTCTTTTCTTCACTTATTTGCGATATATTCGCACAATTTAAGCGCTTCCATCGCAACAAAAACAAACAAACTAGCATTTTTTTGTGATAAAACAAAAAAATGCGAGCGCTTTACGAACGCCCGCATACTTGTTGCCGATATTCGGTTGGTGTCATATTTGTCACTTTTTTAAACACACGGCTAAAATAGTTTGGGTCTTTATATCCTACGCGATAACATGCTTCTTTCACGGTTAATCCTTCGTCACGCATAAACTGCTTCGCTTTTTCAATACGTAAGTTTGTTAAATAGTCAATAAACGTCTGTCCCGTTTCCTTTTTAAATAGTTTACTAAAATAGTACGGTGTCAAATGAACGTATTTTGCGACTTCTTCAAGCGTCACATCATAGCAATAGTTTTCATGCAAAAACAGTTCGACTTGCTCAATGACGCTGCCGTTTGTTTTCAAATTGATTTGTTCCACTTCATCCGTTATCGGAACATCGTCAATATGCATCACTCGGCTAAATGACGATAAATAGCATACAGCTGTCTGCGCTTCTTTGTATGAACGTTTCAATCCGTCAATGCTTGACTGTACCGTTCCAATTCCGATTTTTACTCGCTGCTTCAGTTCTTTCTCAAGGTGCTTTAGCAACGATTGAACGGACGAAATAACATGCTCATGTGGTTGACTTTCAATAAAAATGGCTATTTGCTTTTGACTAAGCGGACTGCATAAACAACGTCGATAGCGTTTTACACATTGTTTCACTGTTTCTTCCCACTTTTCACGCTCATATGCATCGTTTTTTTCCAATTCAATAACGATGGCGTACGCGCATTCAAATTCTATACCACTAAACGTATGTGCAGAGCATTCGTCCATCTTCCCCATCAATAACCATGTCCAAGCTGTTTCACTTAACATTTGCAACTGAACAAGCTTTTCACGAGCAATTAATTGTTGTTCGCGCATCGCTTGTTCTTCCATAATTTGATGTAACAATTTTTGTAACAGATCAGTGATTTGCTGCTTTTTAGCTGGTTTTAACACGTATTCGCTTACACCTAAAGAAATAGCTTCTTTCGCGTATGTAAAGTAATCATATGCTGTTAAAATTGCAACTTTTGCTTGCGCATCTATCTTTCGAATTTCAGCAATAGCTTCAAGTCCTTGAATGCCCGGCATTTTTATATCCATGAAAATAATGTGTGGACGATGTTTTTCTACTTGCTGAATCGCACTTCGACCATGTTCGGCATGAAAAATCGTAAACATATGTGGAAATGCCCGCTCGATCATCAATTGCAATCCTTCCCGCTCTAGCGGTTCATCATCGGCAATAAGTAGCTTGTACATCGCTTTCCCTCCTTGGCAGTCGCAAAATAATGGCAGTTCCTTCGTTTGGTGCACTTTGTATATCAAGTATTTTTTCTACCCCATAAAAAAGTTGGAGACGTCTCAGCACATTTTCTAATCCAAGTCCTGTCGAATGGCCCGTTTTCGTTAATGAATACGATGCATTCATAATCGCTTTTTGCACATCATACGGCATTCCTACACCGTTGTCTGCTATCGTCACTTGAATACAGTTTCTTTTTTGCTCGATGATTAATTGAATTTTCGCCCCTTTTTCCATTCCTTCAATCCCATGAATAAAAGCATTTTCGATGAGCGGTTGCAACGTTAAGCAAGGAATCGGTTGATCCAAACACGCTTCATCTACTTCAAGCTGAAAAGAAACACGATCACGAAATCGAGCTTTTTGAATCGCAAAATATTCTTTCGCATGCTCTACTTCTTCACGCAACGTAACAGGTTGATCTAACTTTCTTAAGTTATATCTCAACAAATTAGATGTCGAAATAGTCAGCTCGCTTGTTTGCTCTGCTCCTTCAATATAGGCTAGCTTTGAAATGACATTTAGCGTATTAAATAAAAAATGAGGATTAATTTGACTTTGAAGCGCTTTTAACTCGAATTCACGTACAAGTTTTTCTTTTTCTAATATTTCCATATTTTTTGATATTAATATGCGCAAGTTTTCAATCATATGTTGAAATGTTTTACCGAGCAAGCCGATTTCATCATGCCCATGGAAGCGAGGAATACGCGCGTCTAGTTGACCGGCTGATATTTTTTTCGCCGCATGAACGAGATGATGGATTGGAATGACAATTGTCCGTGATAACCATATGGCAAATACAATGCTTAAAATCGTTGTTAAAGTAAAAAGCATTCTACCTAGTGCATTCATTTGTGACGTATGCTGTAATATTTGTTTGTATACTGGTTGATATAAGTTCAGCTCAACATCAACGAGCGCTTGGCTATCTTCGCGAATAAACGAAGCAATCTTTTCAATTTCATTGTACTGATCGGCATAGCCTGTGAATTGTTGTTTTGTTAGTTGATGAATAATCGCTCGTTCTAAATCGAGAAAGACATAAACCATATTTTTGTAGTTTTCGAGCGTGAACGCATCATTTCCTTCCAATTGTCTTTCGGTTAACTCACGGTGCAACTTTTCGAGTCGTTTTTTATGTTCGATAAGCTGCTTATAATTGTATTCATCTTGGTGAATTAAGTATCTACTTAAAAAACGTACATTTTCTTGTGTCTCAAGCGAAATTTGTTTATATAAAAAGATGCGTTGCATCATGACATCATAGCTTTCTTGTACTTTTTTTCCGCTTTGAAAAATAAAAAACGCGATACAATTCAATAGAAGAACGAGAAGCGGAATAAAAACAAACAATTTCGTCCGAATTTTCATTTGTTTCTCCCCTGCTGAATGTTTTGGTAGTCAATCACTCCCGTGGCTGTAAAATGCTCTTTGTCAATTTGTTTGCCAGAAAGGTGATCAGCCATGAGCTTCACTGCCGAATATCCCATATCATAAGGTTTTTGAACGACCGTTGCGACAATATCTCCTTCTTTAATCGCTTCCATCGTTTCTTCTACATCGTCAAAACCGAAAATTTGAATGTCTTCACGGTGCAAGTTTTTTATCGCCATCCGAATACCAATCGCATCTAGCGCACTTGTGCCAACCATAACAGAAATATTCGGATGTTTTCTTAACATTTGTTCTGCTTGAATAGACGCTTGAATGCGCGAAATATTTGATGAGGCAACGGAAACGACTTTTAAACGTGGATATTCGGTAATAACAGATAAAAACCCTTGTAAGCGCAGACGTTGGTTTTCTGATGTATCCGTCCCAATCATAATCCCAATCTCTTGTTTTCCTTCTACCCTGGAAGCAACTTCCTGTCCAAGCAATCGACCAGCTTCAAAATTATTTGTTCCAACATAAGCGATACGGCGGCTCTTTGGAGCATCTGCATCAATTGTAATTACAGGTATATTTCGTGAAATAGCTTTGTCAATAAGTGGTGTAAACGCTTCATCTTTTAAATTTTGAACAATAATGCCATCGACACGAGAAGCAATCGCTTTTTCGAGTAATTTCACTTGCTCCTCGATGCTTGTTCGGAGAGGGCCGATGTATTCAATATTTACATCATACTGTTTTCCTGCTTCCTTCGCTCCTTGTTCAATTTTTCGCCAATATGGATTATCAAACTCTTGGGATATTAAAATCACATGTGGGAAGTGTGACATCATTTTTTGTTCATGTTGTAGTTTTGCTACAGTTTTTTCAAGCTGTTTTGTTACGGTGATAAAGTGAAAAAAAACATATAAAAACAAAACGAGCAATATAATAAGGCTGATTGTCCATTTTTTTTGTGCCATTGTCTTCACCTAATTTTACTATAGTTCTTTTTGATAACGTTTACAATTGTTTTTGAAGCGACAGGTTGCCTGCCGCTTTTATACAATAAATCGATTAGTCGTTTCTTTCATCTTTTCTGCAATATCATACAACCGTTGAGCTGTTGCGGCTACTTCTTCGGCTGATGCAGTTAACTCTTCTGACGAGGCGGTGACTTCTTCTGTTGCTGCTGAATTTTCTTCAGCTACTGCGCTAATTTGCTCAATGCGGACAATAACTTTGTCTTTTTCTTTAACGATTTCATCCATTGCTTGTTCAGTTGAAACAATAAGAGGAGCGATACGGCTAATGGATGTTAAAATGTCAGCAAATGAACGTACCGTTTTTTCAACGGCATTCGCTTGGTCCTTAATAAAGAGATGCACTTCACTTGATGTATAAATGACATCATCTGTATTTTTGCTAATTGAGGTAATGAGCTGAACAATGTCTTCCGTAAATGATTTCGACTGTTCAGCTAATTTACGCACTTCATCCGCAACAACCGCAAATCCTTTCCCTGCTTCTCCAGCACGTGCTGCCTCAATGGCAGCATTTAGAGCTAATAAGTTGGTTTGATCCGAAATCGTCGAAATCATTTCTGTAATTCCACTTATTTTTTGTACGGATGCCGTTAATGTTTGAACGTGGTTTGTTACCGTTTCAAACGCTCGTTTAATTTGATCGATGGTTTCTATTAATACATCCATTTCTTTTTTACCGATATCTGCCCGTTCAGACGTATGAAGTGCTTCTTGCTTTACATTCGCCAGCTCTACATACACACGTTCAACTTTTTCAGTTAAGTAAGAAAGTGAATGAGTCATGTCAGCTAAATCGTTCGCTTGTGACGCTGCCCCTTGCGATACTTGTTCCATCGTTGCCGCCACTTCTTCCGTAGAGGCAGACATTTGTTGTGAAGTAGCAGATAGGGCACCTGATTGTTGGTCAATCGCATCTGCTTGTTCTTGGATATGAACAGCTATCTTTCGGAGCGCTTGTTTCGTTTCTGCAAGGGAACGTGCCATTTCACCAAATTCATCTGTTGCACCGAGAAGTTTTTCAGGCAACGGCTTACTAAAGTCACCGCTAGCTATTTGTTCAAGATGTTGTTTTGCAATATGTAACGGTTTCATAATTCGAATGGAAATAAATAAGTGATATGCCATTACTCCAACAATGACAAACAATGTAGAAATAGCAATGACTTTGACAATAACGCTATTAATCTCTTGATTGACGATTTGCTTTGGCATGCCGACAAAAAACATACCAATGACTTCACCACGCTCGCTCTTCATTGGCAAATAACTCGTTACATACGATTTTCCAAGCACGTTCGCTTCACCGATATAGCGATTTTGTTTTTTTATGACTTCTTGTACAACTTTCGGATCAGCCTTTGTCCCTATTTGTCTTTGGCCATCTTTCATGACTGTTGTTGCCACACGTTCGTCGTTCAGAAAAATAGTACTATCTGCACCAACAACTTCCTTTATGTAGTCGACAACTTCCTCGTTTTCGTTCATTTTTATTTCCCCTTTATATAGTGCCCCCTCTTTTATTTGCCATGCTCCAGGAAATTTTGCATCAATTAGTTGCAGAGCAAGTTGAGCGTTCGTCGTCATTATTTTGTTCGCAATCAATGATTGAAATTGAACATAAATGATACCGTTAATTAGTCCAACTAACAAAAAAACGGTAAGAATGTATACAGCTACAATTTTTCCACGCGTTTTCACCATTCTCTCCTCCATTTTTGTGAATTCATGAGCAACACTATTTTATCAAATAAGAAAAAAACAAACATTTATTTTTTACGAAGAGGACACGATTTTTTGTTTTCCTAAAAGAATAACTGTTGTAATAATTAATAGACTGCCAAGCGTTTGAAAAAAGCCGAACGATACGTGTAAAAATAAAACAGAAGCAATAATAGCCGACAAAGGCTCTACACTAGATAAAATACTTGATTCTGTCGGAGATAAATATCTAATGCTTTCAATAAACAGTAAGAAAGCAAGTAACGTTCCACATATGACAATAAATAAAATCGAAACAATCGTTGGAAAATCTAGCGTGAAAAATGGCCCCAAAAACGAACGTACGATCGGAATCATAACAACTCCTCCAACTACCATCGCCCAACCGACAATAATAAGTGAGTCCCATTTTTTTAATAGTTTTGCTGAACAAATCGTATAAAATGCAAGAAGCACACCTGATACAATTCCCCATAAAAATGCGGGAAAGGAGATACTTAATGCACTTAATTTTCCATTTGTTAACAACAAAAATATCCCACAAGTAGCTAAAATGAGCGCACCCCAGATCGAAACAGATGGATGTTTCCGCTCACGTATCAAAAAATATAAGACAATGTAAATCGGTGCTAAATATTGTAATAACGTTGCAGCCGCAGCGTTTCCATATGCAATGGACAAAAAATACGTATATTGCACTCCAAGCATACCTACTAAGCTGAAAGAAATGAGTAACAGTCGACTATTTCTCTCACGCCAAATATGAAATAAAGGAATACCACGAAACGATGCGAAAGCTAATAAACAAAAACCGGAAGCGATCATTCGTACAAAAACAAGCCACTCTGTGGTTATATGTTTTTGCTGAAACACCCATTGTGCAGCTGTGCCGGAAAGTCCCCACATCGTTGCAGCAATAACAACCATCCATAATCCTTTTGTGCGTGTTGACATATCCCCCAACCTTTCTATCATTGGCTAGTTATCATTATAAAAAAACAAAAAATTTTGTAAATACAAATATTTCTTATTCAAAAAACATACTTGCATTCCTTTTCACCATTTGCCAAAATCAAAATATGTTTAAAACGAAAACATGCGAGGGAGTAAAACTGTGAAATCTCAAAAATTGTCGCGTCTATCTACCGTTCAGCTTATTGTTTTGTTTTACTTTGTAGCTGTTTGCATATCCACATTGTTACTATGGTTGCCTTTTTTCCATCAACCCGGTGTGAAGCTGAGCTTTGTTGATGCATTATTTACTGCTGTAAGCGCTATTAGTGTCACAGGACTTACCGTTGTATCAACGGTGGATACGTTTAATACACCTGGTGTATTTGTGCTTGCTTTTATTCTTCAATTTGGTGGCATCGGTATTATGGCACTTGGAACATTTATTTGGCTTATGTTCGGAAAAAAAATTGGATTTCGTGAACGCCAACTCATTATGACGGATCAAAATCGTTCGACCTTTGCTGGATTAGTAAAGTTAATGAAGGAGATTTTAACGCTCATTATTGCCATTGAAATGATTGGTGCCATCATTTTAGGTATATATTTTCTTCGTTACTTTCCGACGTGGAAGGAAGCGTTTTTTCAAGGCTTTTTTGCATCGGTGAGCGCAACGACAAACGCTGGATTTGACATTACAGGACAATCGCTTATTCCATTCGCTAATGATTATTTTGTTCAAACAGTACATATGATTTTGCTCGTCCTAGGGGCGATTGGATTTCCTGTGCTCATTGAAGTAAAAGAATTTTTATTTCATCGTCAAAAACGGCAATATCGTTTTTCGCTTTTCACAAAATTGACGACCGTCACATTTTTTCTACTTGTTTTATTTGGAACATGGGCGATTTTACTGATCGAATGGAATCGATTTTTTTCTAACAAAACATGGCACGAATCACTTTTTTATGCACTATTTCAATCCATTTCTTCTCGCAACGGTGGGCTAGCAACGATGGATGTTGCCGACTTTTCTGAACCGACGTTACTTGTTTTAAGTGCACTCATGTTCATCGGTGCTTCTCCAAGTAGCGTAGGGGGAGGGATTCGAACAACAACGTTTGCCATTATGATGCTATCTATTTTCTTTTATGCCAAAGGGAAAAACTCGATTAAAGTGTTTCAACGAGAAATTCATCATGAAGATATATTAAAATCATTTATCGTGTTCGGAACAGCTTTCATACTTTGTTTTTTAGCTATTGTGCTCCTTTCTTTTTCAGAGTCTTTCACAATGATTGAAATTGTCTTTGAAGTATGCTCCGCCTTTGGAACAACAGGCTTATCCATGGGCATCACGTCACAACTAAGCACATTTGGGAAGTTAGTTATTACAGTTTTAATGTTTATCGGACGAATTGGTATTTTATCGTTTTTATTCCTTATTCGTGGAAACAATCAAAAAGAATCGTATCATTATCCAAAAGAACGTATTATTATTGGTTAAGGCGAAAGGGCTTAAGCCCCTTCGCCTTTTAATACATTTCCTTTTTTTCTAAACAACGTGTACATAATTAATAAAAGCGATAGCATGCCAAACAAGACAACCATATATTCTAAACCGACTGTATCGAGCAACAATCCCGAAGCTAACAATACGGTTTGGAACGTCACGCGATCAAACATATTTTTAAATGAAAAAAATCGGCCGTGATATAACTTTGGGACAGTCGTTTGAAAAATCGTCGCAATCATCGGGAAAAAGCAACCGACACATATACCAAACAAACCAAACGAGACAAGTGAAACCCATTTAATATGAGCAAAATGCAAAGATAGTTGCGCAAAAGCAATGAAACAAGTTAATGCATACATCCATTTCACATACGTTTGTTCACGAGCGGCATACTTAATGAAAAAAGCTCCAAATAAAAATCCGATTCCTTCAATGGTATACAGCCATCCTTTAATTGACGAATCATGTTGCAATTCGCTAATGTTTATAACCATTAAATTAAATCCCCCAATAAACAACTGTGGCACAATCGTTAAAATAACCGCCATATAAACAATAGGTAGACTCTTAATAATTGGAAATATATCTGTAAATCGTTGTTTTTCTTTTACATAGTTTGTTGTTTCGCGCTTCTCTTCCTTTATATCAATAAAAAACGTAAGCAAAAATAGTAAAATATATGCAATCATTGATCCAACATATAACATTTGCAAACTCGTAATCATCAGAAGTGCACCACCAAAGGCGGTACCAAAAATACGTGATAAGGCTGAAATGTTCATATGTATACCATTGACAGTCATCAATTGTTTCTCATTTGCTACAACAAGCGGGATGATCGCTTGTAGCGTTGGAAAATAAAAAGATGCGGCCACTTGAATCAAAACCATAAAACAAACCATAAGAAAAATAGATTCGTATTTTAAAGCGAACAACATAAAAATGACGCTACATATACGTCCGATTCCAGCGTATAGGAGAATATGTTTTTTCATATATGTATCAATCCATTTTCCCGCTATCGGACTAACTATAACACTAGCAAACAAACCAGAAAATAAAATAAGCGACTTCACAAAGTCAGATGGAACATGCTTTTGCATAAACTCTAAATTTCCGATAATTCCAAGCCATAAACCAACCCCAACAATAAATTCTCCAATAAAAATGAGTATCACATTTTTATTTTTCCACATATATCGTTCCCCTTCTCTCACTTCCAATACATGTATTTTATTGTACAATAAAACGTTGCCAAGTGCATAAAAAAATAAGACTGGCACATCGCCAGTCTTATTCTACTTCTCCTTCCCAACTCATCATGCCACCTACCATGTTTTTTACACGGAAGCCTCGTTCCGATAGCCATTCGCACGCTAATGCACTTCGACCACCAGAGTGACAAACAACAATGTACGTTTTGTTTGGATCTAGTTCGTTTAGACGAGCAAATAGTTGCCCGAGCGGAATATGGCGTGCGTTTGGAATTTTTCCTGCCGCCACTTCATGCGCTTCCCGAACGTCTAGCACTTCGACATTTGCTTCATGACGCAAGGCATCTGCTTGTGTCGGTAAAATATTTTCAAACATATTTATTCCTCCTACTTTACACTCGAATACAATTTATACCCACCGTCTAAATTTTTTGCTTCAAAGCCATGTTCTTTCAAAATGCGAGTGGCTAAATATCCACGCAAACCGACTTGACATGTAACATAAATCGTTTGATCTTTCGGCAATTCATGAAGGCGATCGCGCAAGTCATCAAGTGGAATGTTGATGCTTCCTGGAATTGCCCCTCTTGTTTCTAATTCTTTTGGCGTACGAACATCAATGAGCAACCCGCCGTTAGCAACGATGTCATTAATTTCATGCCATTGCACCGTTTCTACCATACCATCTAACACGTTTGATGCTACATATCCGGCCATATTGACTGGATCTTTCGCTGATGAAAACGGCGGAGCATAAGCTAATTCTAAGTCTGGTAAATCATATACGGTTAGTCCGCCTTTTATCGCTGTTGCAATAACGTCAATACGTTTGTCCACTCCATCTTGTCCAACCGCTTGCGCCCCATAAATGCGACCTTGACGATCGAAAATTAACTTTAATGTCATTTGCGTTGCACCTGGATAATAGCTTGCATGGCTCATTGGATGAACATGAACAACTTCATAGTCGATGCCGTGGTGCTTTAATATTTTTTCGTTCAATCCTGTGGCTGCTACGGTCATATGAAAGATTTTCGCGATTGACGTACCAAGCGTTCCATTATACTTCACGTCACGACCGTTAATGTAGTCAGCAACAAGGCGACCTTGACGGTTTGCTGGCCATGCGAGCGGAACAAATGTTTCAAATCCATGAATAAAACTTTTTACTTCAATGGCATCACCGATTGCAAAAATATTTGGATCAGACGTTTGTAAATGTTCATTTACTTTAATCGCACCACGAAAACCAAGTTCCAATCCTGCTTCTTTCGCCAACTGACTTTCTGGCTGAACACCAATGGCTAAAATAATCATATCTGTATCGATTGTGCGACCACTTTTTAACACGACGCGCCGTCCTTCGTCTTCAAACGCTTGAACGCCATCTTCTAAAATTAAATCGACACCATGCTCTTTCATGTGTGTATGCACAATCGCTGCCATCTCGTAATCGATCGGTGCCATGACTTGATTCGCCATTTCTACAAGCGTCACATGCACACCGCGCTCGGTTAAGTTCTCAGCCATTTCTACACCGATGAAGCCACCACCAATAACGACAGCACGTTTTGGCTTTTCGCTATCGACGAATGAACGAATACGATCCGTATCTGGCACATTACGCAACGTAAAAAGCGCTTTTGCTTCATCAATACCTGGAATTGGTGGTACAATTGGTTTTGCCCCAGGAGACAAAATAAGAACGTCATAAGGTTGTTCATATTGTTCATTTGTTCGTAAATTTTTTACTGTTACCGTTTTTCGATCACGGTTAATGCTTATCACTTCACTTAAATTACGTACATCAATACGAAACCGTTTTGACATACCATCAACGGTTTGAACAAGCAACTTACTGCGTTCTTGAATGACATCCCCAATGTAATAAGGAAGTCCACAGTTTGCAAATGAAATATATTCGCCACGCTCAAACATAATAATTTCATCTTTTTCGCTTAACCGACGTAATCGCGCTGCGGCGGAAGCTCCACCGGCTACACCACCAACAATGACGATTTTTCTCATCATATATCCCCTCCATATACAAGTACATGTAACCGTATTATAACAAACAATTGCTTCATAAAGTTTGAACAGTTAGTGACATTTTACCATATTTAACTCATGTACATGTTCGTGTTCCTTTATATAATATCCTTGTACTGAAAAATGATAACGTCTAAGTAACCGAATTGCGACATTTTTCTCTAGTTCATTATGAGCAACGACAACAACTTCACGGTGTGGAATGGCTCTATAGTGACGTCTGAAGTAAGCAATTGGAATACGGACCGCTCCTTTGATTTCATCCTTTTCATTGTAGTCACGCACATCGAGCAATGTAACTTGTCCGTCTATACGTAAAGATTGAAGCTTTTTTACTCCCCGAACAGGTACGTAACGATAATATAGTGCATATAACACAAACATCCCGAGAATTGCATAAATCATGTTATTTTACCTCCCTCACAAATCATACCCTAATAGGTATAAAAAAATCAATAAAAAGAGCTGATTTTATTCAGCCCTTTTTTAATATAAGTAACCGTTGTTTTAATTGTTCCTCCATTTCAACAAGCTCTCGTTCCACTTGCTGGCGCTTCATTCGTCCTTCTTGTTGAATTTTTAATGTTTCTTCAAGTGTTGCTAACAAATTTTCTTGCGTTTTCTTTAACGTTTCGATGCTGACGAGCCCCTCTTCATTTTCTTTTGCTGCTTCAATTGTATTGATTTTTAACATTTCTGAGTTGCGTAACAACAATTCGTTCGTCGTTTTTGTTACCGCTTTTTGCGCTTCAACTGCTTTCTTTTGGCGAAGCAACGTTAGTGCGATAACAAGTTGATTTTTCCAAAGTGGAATGGCAGTCAAAATCGACGATTGAATGCGTTCAACTAACGTTTGATTGACGTGTTGGATCAGTCGAATTTGCGGTGCTGTTTGAATCGTAATTTGGCGGCTTAATTTTAAATCATGAATGCGCTTTTCAAGCCGATCAGCAAATTGAATCATATCATTGACTTCTTGCACGTCCATTTGATTTTGTGACTGTAATGCTTTTTTTTCTAACTCCGGAATCGTTTTTGTTCGCAGTTGTTCTAGTTTCACTTCAGCAGCAGCAATGTAAATGTTTAAGGCATCAAAGTATTCTTTATTTTTTTCATATAACGTTTCTAACATCATAATATCGCGAAATAATATTTGACGATGTTTTTCAAGTTGATCAGCGATACGGTCAATTTCGACACCTAATTTTTGATATTTCGACAAAATATGTTGGACAGACTGGGTGACAGATTGAAACATACGTGCCAAAAAACTCTTTTTATTCATCGCAAAATCTTCTACGTTAACTTCTTTCATTTTTGTCATGAGTTCATGAATCACTTCTCCAACAGGCCCAGCATCTTTTTTTTGTACATGATTTAAAATCGAATGAGAAAAGCGCGATAGTTCGGCTTGGGCTGCCACACCGTATTGCAAAATGGCTTGATGGTTGCGTGGATCAATTTGCTCAGCAAGAGCTAACGCTTTTTGCCGATGTTCCTCCTTTAATTGATCGATTAATCGTGGAGATGATGGCTTTTCGCTTACTTCTGTCACTTCGCCAAATGGATTGGCAAGCAACGAATCGATCGAGCTTGTCCAAAGTACTTCATCGTTTTTGTTCATGCTTTTTCTCCTCCATCATTGTTACTGTATGCTTAGTGGATAACGAAAGAGGCTTATCTGCTGTAATCGTATGTTTCATAAGTTTTACTTCCGTTTGTAAATCAAATAAATCTTCTTCAAGCATGTCCAACAGCTGATTTTCTGCTTTCGTAAGTGCAAGATCAAGCGCTTGTTCCGCTTCACCAATCGCTTGCCGAATTTCATCATTTTTCACCGGCTGCCTCATTAAATAAATATACTTATTAATAATTGTAACAATCGAATCTAATGTCGTATTAAAAAATGGCTGCGCGACAGCTAAACGATCCGGTTGTTTTTCAACTATTTCAATCATTTTTTGACAAATGGAGTACAGGCGCGAAAGTTTGGAAAACATCGCAACCGAACGAACTCTCCACAAACTTTGTCCAATTGTCCGCACCTTTTTTTTCGCCTCTTTCAACCGATCATCTTTTGAAGGATAATGTTTCTCCTCTTTTTTCTTCATGTAAAATGAATACATTATTCCTATACTTCCCCCGATCAAAAATGAAATAAGAAATGGCAAGCGAAATGCAAACAATGAAATCAGTGCACTAAATAAACCGACATTCCATGACACAAACCATCGCCATATCGTTCGAATGACCCGTTTCATCGTCGTCCTCCCATCGTCTATGATCCTTTATTTTACTACGATTTCATGCGAAATGGAAACGATGACTATACTACGTACGAGCGAAAGAATATGTTTCGACTTTCATAAAAAAAGACGCAACATGTCGTTGCATCTTTTAGTTCGAATCGAAATGAACGATCCGAATCCGCTCTCCTCCAAAGAGCGATATTTTCTTCGTTTGTTCTCGTTCATCTGTCACCATTTTTACTTCATATAATCCAGGAACATACTCTCCTACTTTCATTAACGATGCATTCGTTTCACCGACGTATGTGTTGTTAATCAAAATACGGGCTCCTTGCTCGTTCGTTTGCACATATACATGGTATAACGCAGGTTCAAATTTGTATGTTCCTTGTGACAATTTCATTAAAAAAATCGGTGGAGTTGACGTTAATCCTTTTATGTAAACTCGATCATCTTTTTGTCGGTCTAACTCTTTTCTTATTTGGTCATAGCCTTCTTGATGTTTACGCAAATACGCAAAAAGCGGTAAAAGCGACGCCTTATTTTCTAATGGAACATCGATGAACTGTTGCAACATATGCATATCTTCTTGGCGCAACGCTACGATGAATTGCTCGATTGCTTTTTGTTCACTCGTCTTTTGTTTTGCCACTACCCATGCACCGACGACACATGTGCTGACAACGAACAATAAACATACAAAAACAAATAGTCGTTTTTGCTTTCGTCGTTCGCCTCGCGTCATCGCCTCTTTTTGCATTCCCCCTTGTTCATTCACACGTATTTCCCCTCTTTTTCTCAATATTTACATGATTATATGTATGAGAAGAAAAGGGAAAATATGAGAAAAAGAAGGGGCTACACAACATATATGTACATCACGGTATGTGCCTTGTCAACGACAACGTCACAGCTTCCCAATACGCCCATTTTTTCTTTTTTGCAAGCCAACCATATCGTCTGAGTTGCCGACTAACAAGCAAATGAAACCAACCATGTCCAATGACGACAACGGTTCCCGTTCGAGCATAGTGGACGAGCTGTTGTGCCGCTTTCATCGCTCGCTGTTTTGTTTTGGTATAAGGCTCCTCTCCATATCCAAAAAACCATAACAAGCGCAACAAAATAAGCCACATCCATAGCGGATATACACCTTTCACCCACTTTGGCGGTTGAGGGAGTGGGGCTTCATTTAGCCATTTGTGCTCCTCAATTGGACTTGCTGGTTGCAATAAAGACGCTGAATGGCGAGCGCGAGCAGGCGAACTAACAAGGACGACAGATACGCATTTTATTTTTTCTTTTGCTTCCGCATACGATAGAGGCTCGTCATAAACGATCGCCTCATCGTATGCTTTTAACCAATTGATTAATTGTTCTCTCGTCATCCATCCGCCTCTTTTACAAACAGGCTTTCCGTGCCGAATAAGAATAATCATGCTTGTTTTTCCTCCATCATTTGAAACATGACAGCATACAACCACGCACTGCATACCGCAAGTAACATTAAAATAAAAAACGTCCAATGATACGCAAATGGCAACGTCAAAACGAGCGGTGCCATCATGCGCCCAAGCGTAAAACGTAAGCTCGCTGCAGCAAAATATTGTCCACGCATATGCTCAGGTGCCAATTTAGCGACAAATGTTTGTTGTAAGCCGACTGTCATTAGCTCGGCAAGTGTAAATACAGCAATTAAAATAACCATAATCCATAACGATGTGGTTTGACCAAAAAGAAAAATAGCAAGTCCGTACAAAAGAGAAGAAAAGACAAATACCCACTTTTCTCTATAGTTTTCCATCCACTTCGTCACAGCTACCGTAAATAAAGCAACAAGCAATCCGTTTTCCGCAATAAGAACACTAAACGCTTTTTCTCCACTTAACGAAAGCGACCAATGCCCAAGGGAAAATAACGTTTGTTTGGACACAACATCTTTAATGTAAACAGGAAGTAAAATATCTAATTGCATAAATGTTTGTGCAACGAGAATACCAGCAACAATGAATAAAAGAAACGTACGGTCTTTTGCAATGAGACGATAATTGTTTAACTGCTCAATAAAAAACGTATACCATGTTCCTGTTGGTTTTCTCCATATTGGTGCAGTTTCATCTAAATAAATAAAAAGAACAATCGCAACGATCGCACAAAACGTTCCTGCAATCAAGAATAAGAAGAAACGATATTGTGGATAAAATATTCCACCAAGTAGTGGTCCGATGACGACCATGACGTTATTCATCGTGTAAAATACAGCAAACACTCGGCTTTGATCTTTTTCCGAAACGACGTCAGCGACCATCGCTTGACTAGCAGGCCAATAAAGCGAGCCACATACGCCTACGAGGGCAAAACAAATAAAACTCATCAACGGTGATGAGAATAACGGTGAATTGAATAGTGCAAATAAGAAAAAAGCAAGTGATTGTCCACATGCTGCAACCACCATCATTTTTTTTCTCCCGAATCGGTCAGCAAAATATCCACCAAGCAAATTAGCAATCACCGAAAATAATTGCGAAATAACAAGCAGTACACCTGTTTTTTCTCTACCGAACATGCTAGAAAAATAAATAGCGATAAAAGGGAATATCATCCAAAATGTAACCCCAACGAATGATTCCCCTATTAAACGAATGCGTAAGTTTCGATCCCAATCTCGTATTCGCATTGTATTCCCCCCTTTTAAGACAACCATTTTGTTATTATACCATTTTCGTACAAAAATTTCGCTAATAAAAAAGATTGACAAAATGACAGAAAAATAAGAAAATAAATTCAAAAGGAAGTGAGCACTATGAAAATAGTGAAAAATGTTATCGTTTCATACGCGACGGTCGTGACCATTATAGCGTTACTTCCTGCTTTTTTAGTTACAAATGATGTAAGTATTATCGATTCATTTCTTTCAGCAATAAAAGACTAAATCTCCTGCCTAGGCAGGAGATTTTTTTAGCCATTTCCGCAACAATCCATGTTTTGGTGCAATCCATAAAGAAACAAAAAAGATGACACCTGTCGCCACTGCAATCGCTCCAGAAATAGAGACATTAAACGCTGTTGCCCCCATGTAACCGATCATTGATGCCAACACACCAATCATTGCACTACATATCAGCATTACGTTTAGCCGATCTGTCCATAAGTATGCCGTTGCACTTGGTACAATAAGCATGGCTACAACTAAAATTGCTCCAACACTATCAAATGAAGCAACGGTCGTCAGCGACAACATCCCCATTAATACGTAATGAATAAACACGACTGGAATCCCAAGCGTTACAGCCATTTCGCTATCAAATGAGCTAATTTTTAACTCTTTATAAGCAAAAACAATGACAAATATATTGATTGCTAAAACAAATCCAAGCAACCAAACGGCTTTCGGACCAATGCTTTTTCCGCCAACTTCAAGCACATCCCACGGCACAAATGCAATCTCCCCCATTAAAGCGTGTTCAACGTCTAAATGGACGCGATCCGCAAATAAGGAAATAAGAACAACCCCAATAGCAAACAAACATGTAAACACAACACCGATAGCAGCATCGCTTTGTACCCCTTTTTGATGCAACAATTGAACGAGAAATGTCGTTAGCAATCCAACAAGCAAGGCACCGATGAGCATAGACACTCCTTGCAGCTGATGGCTCACCATATATGCGCCTACAATCCCTAGCAACACACTATGGCTGATCGCATCAGACAGCATCGACATTTTTCGTAAGACGAGAAATGTACCAACTAATCCACAATTAATTCCGACAAGAGCTGCGGTGAATAAAATCCAAATCGTATAGCTCATGCTTGTTCCCCTCGCTTATATACGAGTTGTTTAGATCGCAACGTTCGTCTTTGAATATAACGACGAATCATTTTGCTGCATAAGCCGCGTTTCGGGGCGAATAAAAACGAGAAAAGAAATAGCATGGTCGCGAAAATAATAACAAGTGGACCGGTTGGCACATAAGCAACTAGACTCGTATATGCCCCAGCAACTCCTGACAAAGCACCAAATACTCCAGCTAACAATGTCATCCACTCGAGCTTTTCTGTCCAATATCTTGCAGCTAACGCTGGCGTAATAAATAGTGCAGACATTAACACAACCCCAACCGCTTGTAAACCAATTACAACAACCGAAACGATTAAAAACATAAGCACACCGTTCAACAGTGACACGGGCACACCGATCCCTTGCGCAAACGTCCGATCAAATGTAATAATTTTAAACTCTTTAAAAAAAATGAGGATCGTGATAATCATAGTTATAGCCGTTACCGTTAACACATTCACATCGCTTCCAGTCAACGACGCCGCTTTTCCAAACAAAAAGTCGTTAATTCCACTTTGATTTCCACCTTCATGTTGATTAATCCACGTTAATAACACAATACCTAAACCAAAAAATACAGATAATACAATGCCGATGGCGGCATCTTCTTTAATGCGCGTATGTTTTACAATAAATTGAATACATACTGTAGCGATATACCCTGAGCAAGCAGCACCTATTAGAAAGACGAGAAGCGATTTTTGTCCGTAGAGAAGAAAAGCGATACAAATACCTGGAAGCGCAGCATGTGCCATCGCATCTCCTATTAAACTTTGTTTCTTCAGCAATGCAAACGTACCAATCATTCCGCTCGCCAATCCAAGCAAAGCCATGCTTGTAAATACCCATTGAACATTGATGTCCATACGCGATTCACCTCACGATATGTGCCGCAGAGAGGAAAGTGACCTTTCCACCATACGTTTTTTGAATATGATCGTACGTAAATACACTTTCCGTCTCGCCAAATGCAATGACGCGTTTATTTAACAATAAAACGTAATCAAAGTAATCTCGCACCGTTTGCAAATCATGATGAACGACTAATACTGTTTTTCCACGCATTTTTAATTCATTTAACAGTTGGACAATCGCTTTTTCTGTTGCGGCATCGACTCCAACAAACGGTTCATCCATAAAATAAACGGATGCATCTTGTGCAAGCGCACGCGCCAAAAATACACGCTGTTGCTGTCCGCCAGATAGTTGGCTAATTTGTCTTTTCGCATATGGTAACATGCCGACTTTGTCTAAACATTGCATAGCGATATCTACATCTTCTTTTCGTGGTCGTTTCCACAATCCAATATGACCGTATCTCCCCATTAATACAACATCAAGGGCATTCGTCGGAAAGTCCCAATCGACAGAATTTCGTTGTGGAACATATCCGACAAGATGACGTTGCTTTTCATACGGCTTACCATATACGAAAACATTTCCATGCATACGCGGAATAAAATTTAACATCGCTTTCATTAACGTTGATTTTCCTGCGCCGTTTGGACCGATAATTCCGACTAACTTCCCTTCTGGAACAGAAAATGATACGTCTTCTAATACAAGTTTTCGATCATATGCAACGGTTACCTGTTCAACAACTAGCGGATTCATCGTCATTCCCCCTTCAATGCTTGTGCAATCGTTTTGACGTTATAACGATACATGCCAATAAACGTTCCTTCTTCTGTTCCTTCTCGTCCAAGGGCATCTGAAAATAGTTCCCCGCCGATCGAAACGTGATGACCACGCTGTTTCGCTCCCTCGACAACCGCTTCAATTGCCTTTTTCGATACACTACTTTCCACAAATACAGCTTGAACATTTCGATCAACAATCATATCGATGAGTTCTTGAATGTCTTTTAATCCATATTCTGCATCTGTACTTAATCCTTGCAAACCAACCACTTCGATATCATATGCACGGCCGAAGTAATGAAAAGCATCATGAGCTGTAATTAAAACGCGCTGTTTTCTCGGAATGGTGTTCATCTCTTTTTTCGCTTCTTCTTTTAATTGCATCAGTTGAGATTCATATGCTGCCGCTCGTTCTTCGTATATTTGTTTATGTTTCGGATCCATTGCACTTAATTCGTCTCCTACCATCTGTACAGCGTAACTCCATAAATCAAGGTCAAACCATATGTGTGGATCATATACTCCATCTATTTCAATTAACTTCTCTTTCGGAATCTCTTCACTTACCGCGACGACTTTTTTCGTTTTTGACATTTTCGTAAATATTTCTCCCAGTTTTCCTTCTAAATGAAGTCCATTGTAAAAAATGATGTCTGCTTGACTTAATTTTTGAATATCTCCTTGCGTTGCTTTATACAAATGAGGATCTACCCCTGGCCCCATTAACGCTGCCACGTGAACATATTCTCCCCCGACATGTTTAACGAGATCAGCTATTTGCCCTGTCGTTGCAACAACATAGATGACATCTTTTTTATTCTCCTTTGTTTCGCATCCAAATAACAATAACAAAGCGGTCCATATGACCATCCACTTTTTCATATGCGTCCTCCTCCAAATTTGCATCAGGATATAAAAGTTTCCTCAATGCAAAAATTAGCGAAAAAAAATTTGTTTACTCGCTCATCATATGCATGAGCATAAAACGACGTGATGTGTGGGATAAGCAAACAATGATGATTCGAGTTAAAAAAGTTTCTTTAAACCAAATTTAGTTTTATCTTATTCTTTTCTTTTCACGATGTCAATATTTTAATTTTCAAAAAAAGAAGTTTTTCTCCATCTCATGCTATAATAGCGATTGTTCGATATAAAAAAACATTTGTCCTTTAGGAGTGAACAGAATGACAAACACACAATTGAAACGAAGCATTGGATTCATTACCGCAACAGCGATCGTCATTGGCACTGTCATCGGTTCTGGGATTTTTATGAAACCTGCGATTGTTATCGGAGCAACGGGCAACTCAACACTTGCTCTTCTCGCTTGGGTCATTGGAGGGATTATTACCTTAGCAAGCGGATTAACGATTGCAGAAGTAAGTGCAAAAATTCCTGAAACAGGCGGGTTGTATGTATATATCGAAAAAGTGTACGGACGGTTTTGGGGCTTTTTATGTGGATGGGTGCAAACGATCATTTACGGTCCTGCCGTCATCGGTGCATTAGGGTTGTATTTTGGTGCGTTATTTGCAGGAATTTTTGCACTGCCAAAGGAAAGTGAACTTTGGATCGGAATCATCGCTGTTTTATTTTTATCTGTCATTAATATGCTCGGCTCACAATTTGGTGGAATCGTCCAAAGCGTGTTAACTGCGGCAAAGCTATTACCTATTTTTCTTATTATTATCTTCGGAGTCGTAAAAGGAAACGTGCCGATCTTCGGTATGGATAGTGGCAGTAGCCAAGCGATCAGCATGGGTGCAGCAGTTTTAGCAACATTGTGGGCCTATGACGGATGGATGAACGTTGGATTTGTTGCTGGTGAAATGAAAAATCCGGCAAAAACGTTACCAAAAGCTATTATCACCGGTATTCTTATTGTCATGTTTGCCTATGTGGCTGTGAATGTTGCATTGCTTCATGTCCTTCGTGCCGATGAAATTGTTGCGCTCGGTCCAAACGCAGCAAGCGAAGCAGCAACCATTTTATTTGGGGCATTCGGCGGAAAATTAATTGCTATTGGTATTTTAATTTCTATTTTCGGCTGCTTAAATGGAAAAGTTCTTACATTTCCTCGCATGCCATTGGCGATGGCAACAGATAGGTTATTTCCGTTTTCCCGTTATTTTTCTCGTATTCATCCAAAGTGGCGCACGCCTGTATTTGCAACGTTAATGCAAATTGCTATTGCGATTGTCATGATGTTACTTGGTAATGCCGATCGCTTAACGGACATTGCTATTTTTAGTGTCTTTTTATTTTACGGCTTTGCTTTTTATGCAGTATTTTTATTACGAAAATCATCACCATCTAACGAACAATTATATCGAGTGCCACTTTATCCATTTACTCCAATCGTTGCTCTTGCCGGCACAGCATATATTATTATGAGTACGGTACTCCACGCACCGCTAGATACGTTTTTATCGATTGTTGTTACGTTATCTGGTATCCCGATATATTATATCATTACAAAAAAGCGACAAGGATAATCCTTCGTCGCTTTTTCAATAATCTCTTCCTTTTCCTGAGTCCGTCACATCAAGTAATGGCTCCGGATAAGGTTGAAAATATCGTTGTTTCAATAAATATTCGTTTTGATAGCGAATCGCCCATGAGCGAATAACTGTTGTTATACTGCTTAACGGCAGCTTGCCTACTCGATATTTTTCTAACAACTCATGAACATACTGTTTTTCCTCACTGCTTAATTCATGTTTAAAGTAACCGATCATATGTTGACAAACATTAATGTTCGAATTTCGGCGTGAGCGCCGCGCAAACAACTCATATAATGTTTGTTCATATTGCAAAAATACCTCTTCTATCGGTAAACGTGCTTGGTTAGCAACAATATTTCCTAATTGTTTCAATTTTTGTTGATGATAAGCCATAAACAAATATTTATGCTCAGCGTGAAATTCAACGAGACGATGGTGTGATTTTGTCTGTTTCACCTCTCGAAACAAAGCAAGTGTAAATAACTTCGTCAAAAAATGCTCTCGAATAACGAAATTCGTTAATCGTCCCTCTTCTTCCACAGCTTTATAGCCAAACATTCGTAATACATGTTCAGCAAACATACCGCTCCCTTTTCCTGCGGCAGGTCCTTTTTGCTTGCTACTGTATATCTTGACGTCTTTTATCCCGCATGACGGTGACCGACTTTTTAAAATAAAGCCATCTACATCTAACAATTGGTTTAAAAACAAAAAAGAAAACTCATTCATTTGCTCGGTAATATCCATTCCAGTTGACGGCTGAACGAGCCGAACATTTTCTCCATCTTTAACGAGTCGGATTGTCTCCCGTGGCGTACCAAGTCCGATTCGCACCTCTGGACATACAGGAACAAATTGAACAAATGGCCATAGTTTGTGGACGACTTCATCATTCAGTTGATCACCATTATATCGACAAGGAGAAAAACCAAGACATTCACTTACAACGACAATTGGTTTCGCATAATGCCACATCGTTTATTCCTCCTCTACACATTTTCGCTTATCATATCGCACAAGCACAAAAAATACACGTTTCAATGCGCTGAGAAAAACAAAAAATTTCGAATTTGAACGTTTATACAAAAAAATGATTGATTATATATCAATTTTGTTTTATTATGCTTTATGTTGCTTATTCTACAATAAAATGATCGTTATTGATGCATATTTTTGTATTTGTATAAAGATCTAGTTTTATATTTATGCACATATGAATATTTGTTTAGATTTCTGAATCATTTTGTTATATTGACTATTTTTATTTTTATATTACGATAGTAGTAATGTTATGTATCCGTTTTCAAAACATAAAATGGAAGGTGGTTTCAGAAGATGAATGTTGCACAAAAACATACTCAACGACGTCGCTTATCTGACGTACTTAAGTTTCTCGTCCCATCGCTTATTGGTGTATTTTTGTTTATGATTCCTGTTCCTTATGAAGGTGAAATGACGATTCCTGTAGCCATTTTAGCAAAATGGGTAGAAGGAAACTTTAGCTCAGCCATTCCAACGATTTCCGTTTTATTTATGTTTATCGCTACCATGGGCACGATCATTGCCAAAATCGCTTATCCTTCTTTCATAATGAACAGCCCATTTCTTCGTCGTTTATTTGATGTCAATGGTCTATTTGTTACCGCTCGCATAGTTGGAACGATTTTAGGAGCGATGACGTTATGGAAAATCGGTCCAGAATGGGTATGGTCAGAAAATACAGGTGCGTTGCTATTGTACAGCTTAATTCCTATTTTGTTTTCTGTCTTTTTGTTTGCTGGCTTGTTTTTGCCTTTACTTTTAGATTTCGGCTTACTCGAATTATGCGGTGCACTTTTGACGAAAATTATGCGCCCGGTATTTAAACTGCCTGGCCGCTCGTCCATTGACTGTATTGCTTCTTGGTTAGGGGATGGAACAATCGGCGTATTGTTAACGAATAAGCAGTATGAAGATGGCTTTTACACAAAGCGGGAAGCGGCAGTAATCGGAACAACCTTTTCTGTTGTATCAATTACATTTAGTATCGTTGTTATCACGTATATGAAACTTGAACATATGTTTGGTGCGTACTATTTTACGATCGTTGTTGCTGGTCTTGTAGCAGCGATCATTATGCCACGCATCCCTCCATTATCAAAAAAGCCAGACACATATTACCATGAACATCACGTACCAGTTGATGAAACAATACCAGCTGGGTACACACCTTTTCAATGGGGATTAAAACAAGCGGTGGAAGTCGCACAAAGCAATAGCAATATGGGAAAGCTATTGAAAAACGGTGTACAAACGGTTATCGATATGTGGTTAGGTGTCTTACCTGTCGTTATGGCCATTGGAACGGTCGCATTAATCATTGCTGAAACAACACCGGTGTTTGAATGGCTTGGTAAACCGTTTGTACCAATCTTGACTCTCCTGCAAGTGCCAGAAGCATCAGCGGCTGCACAAACGATGGTCGTCGGCTTCGCAGATATGTTTTTACCAGCTATTATCGGTAGTGGCATTGAAAGCGAATTTACTCGCTTCGTTATCGCTTGTGTTTCTGTCACACAACTTATTTACATGTCGGAAGTCGGCGGATTGCTACTTGCATCAAAACTACCTATTACATTTAAGGATCTCGTCGTCATTTTTCTTCTCCGCACACTCATTACGTTGCCAATTATCGTTTTTATTGCGCATCTCATTTTTTAACGCAAAAGGGCGGTCATCTCGCCCTTTTTTATTTTTCCTCCATTTGTCCAACCCAATAGCACGATTGTTTCATAATATGGAGAGAGGTGACAATATATGTTTAAAAAACATATAGGAAAAACAATCGGTTTATTCATTAGTCAACTTGTATTATTTTCAGAAGCGATCGCTATGAGTGATACGATTGATGTCACACAATTACGTGGAACGGAATTATATGTTGTCGTCGGTTTTTATGTGTTCCAAACCATTGTAGGTATTTATTTTGGTAATCGTTATGATCGAAAAACTTGCGTCAAAGATTTAATATATCAGTTAAAAAGCAAAGATTTTGCTACAAGTACATTTGAAAAAATCGCTGCGCTCGTTGATCGCGATCCAGATAGTCGCTTAACGATTTACTTACTTCAAACAAAAACAGATAGTCATCCTCAACAACAAACCGCATTTGAACAGCTATTAGTTGAAGAAACTCGAAAAAGCGATATCGTAGCTAAATGGTCAAACGATCAATACTTAATTATCGCTGTCGAAAACGGTGCGAAACCATCTACAATGATTGAGCGGATTAAAAAAAATAGTCCCATATCTTTTCTCGCTGGCTATGCCACATATCCAGTCGAAGGAGAACAATTGCAACAGCTTTTACAAGTGGCAAAAGAGCGTATGTATGCTACACGTACGACAAAATAAGCTAATGCTGAAAATGTTTTGTCGACTTTGTCGAATCGTTGACGTTAAAGGTTAAAGGCATTTCCACGCGGTCCTCTTTGTCACTTTTCTTTTGGACATGTCATACATTTTCATATAAAAGAGCTGTGAACAAGCATGCCAGAACAGCTTCTCCTCCAACTCGTTAACCTCGTTCAAAACGTATCCGAAAACGTGCAATGGATCGAGCAAAAGTTTCAAACAATGAAACAGGAAATTATTGAATTAAAAACAAAAGTGAATAAGCAAGATGAAGATATTCGTTGATTGAAAGAACAAATGAAAGAAAATACCGCAATGATCAAAGCTGTTCGGAACAATCAGCTACAACAACGGCGTATTCACGATGCAGTGCGACACGAAATTGCTCACATCCGCGGAGAAACGGCCACAAAACAAGATATCGCCTACATCCATGAACGACCTGACTACCGGCTTGGACACATCGCACGTACAGAGGAAGAGCTGCATATGTTATAACGATAAAAGCGTCGTTTCACGTTGTGGGAACGACGCTTTTTATGACTAACCTTTTAACATATGAAATACTTGCTCGACATCTTTATCTCCACGACCTGATAAGTTTACGATCATGATTTGATCGCGATCGAGCGTCGGAGCTAGTTTCATGGCGTACGCAACTGCGTGAGCACTTTCTAGCGCAGGAATGATCCCTTCCGTTTTTGAAAGTGTTTGAAATGCTTCTAATACTTCATCGTTTGTGACTGTATAATATTCTGCCCGACCAGACGTTTTTAAAAAGCTATGTTCCGGTCCAATTCCTGGATAATCAAGCCCCGCAGCAATTGAATATGTTGGTTGTGGAGTTCCTTCTTCATCAAGCAAAACGAGGCATTTAAAGCCGTGAATAATCGCTGGGACACCTTTTGTCAACGTTGCCGCTTGCTCTGGTTCGACTCCGATTAAACGTACACTCGGTTCGTCGATATAATGTGCAAAAGCACCAATCGCATTGCTACCACCACCCGCACAAGCGATCACAACATCAGGCAAACGTCCTTCTTTTTCAATGATTTGTCGCTTACTTTCTTCACTAATGACAGATTGGAAATGTTTCACGATCGTCGGGTACGGATGTGGTCCAACGGCTGAACCAAGCAAATAAAATGTATGTTCATAATTTTGGACATAGTCGTTTAACGCCTCATCGACTGCATCTTTCAATCTCCCTTGCCCTTTTGCTACAGGAACAACTTTCGCTCCTAATAACTCCATTCGAAAAACATTTAGCGCTTGCCTTCTCGTATCTTCTTCCCCCATATAAATGACACAATCCATCCCAAACATCGCACAAGCTGTCGCTGTCGCCACACCATGCTGTCCGGCGCCTGTTTCAGCAATGATGCGTTTCGCTCCCATGCGTTTCGCTAATAAAATTTGCCCGATGACGTTGTTAATTTTATGAGAACCGGTATGGTTTAAATCTTCTCGTTTTAAATAAATTTTCGCTCCGCCAAGTTTTTCAGTTAACCTTGAGGCAAAGGTGAGCGGATTTTCTCGTCCGACGTACTCTTTTAAATAAAACGCAAATTCCTCATGGAATGTAGGATCATCCTTGTATCTTAAAAACTGTGCCTCTAAATAGTCTAACGCTTCCTGCAACGCCGGCGGTACGAAACTTCCGCCAAACTCTCCAAAATACCCTCTTCTCTGCTCAACTACACTCATCTTCTTTCCCCTCTCTATTTTTCAAATTTACTACAAGCATACTCATCTTTTTGTTGAAAGTCAATGAATATTCAGAATTTTATTTTCGTACCTTTTCTAAAAATGCTAACATTTTGTGAATATATTCCTCTTTATACATGTCAAAACTTTTCACATGTTTCGCTTTTTCGGTGAGCCAAAGTTCAAATACGTCCGGATGTTTGTTGTACATGTTTACACTTTCTTTGTATGGAATGGACGGATCGGCTTTACTATGAATAAATAAAATCGGGCGTGGAGCAATTGCATCGACCGCTTTGATCGGCACCGACTCCGCTGGGTCTAAATCGGTAATCATCGGAATAAGGGTAATGATTAAATACGTAAACGGCACGTTCGGCAAGTTTGTCCATACAGGCATATATGTCCGCAAATATCCTTCTAAATCGCTAAACGGACTGTCCGCAATAACCGCCTTCACATCTTTATCCATTCCCGCGGCTAAAATCGACGTTGCTGCTCCCATGGACACTCCATACAGAACAATCGGTTCGGAATAGTGTTGTTTTGCATAATCAATGACGCCAAGCAAATCATACTTTTCTTTTGCACCAATCGTTGTCATGTCTCCTTCCGATTCGCCGCTGGCGCGAAAATCAAACATAATGACGCGATATCCTTCGTCTGTTAGTGCTTTAGCAATTGGCAAAAACGGCACGTTCGGCTCGTAGCGATTGCCGCCATAACCGTGCGAAAAAATAACGGTCATTTTCGCTTGTTTTGTCGGCTCAATCACCCAACCTTTCAGTTTCAATCCGCCATCTTTGCTTATAAACGTAACATTGTCATAAGTCATACCGTAAGCTGCTGGCGTTCCTACGACCGCTTTTCGCTCTTTATGCGTCAAATTCCAGCCGACGTAAATCGAAATGGCAACACACGCAATCGCCGCAAGTAACAACACACCAATAAACGACGGTACAAGCCACTTTTTTGTCTTACGTTGCCTTTCTACCTGTATTTGCATCGTCCTCACCTCTCTTTTTTCCCATTATATCGCGAGCAAAAACAATAATGAATAAAAATGTACGATATGTATGTATATGTGGTAGAATAAACAAAATGTCTTTCACGAAAGGAATGAAACCATTGGCTTTTACACATACATTTACAAAAGAAGAAGAAATCGTTCATGCGATTACGCATGGCGTTGGTGCGTTGTTTAGCATCGCAGCGCTTGTTATTTTGACGGTCACGGCTGCGATGTACGGAAATGCATGGCACGTCGTAAGCGTCTCATTATTTGGGAGCACGATGCTTCTCTTGTATTTATCGTCGACAATTGTGCACGCGTTGCCGGAAGGACGCTGGAAACGGTTGTTTGAAATTTTCGACCACTCCGCGATTTACTTTTTTATCGCAGGCACATATACGCCGTTTTTATTTTTAGCGGTGAAGGGCGCAATCGGTTGGACGCTATTTGGCATCGTCTGGGGACTTGCGCTTGTGGGTACCGTATTTAAATGCTTTTTCGTCAATCGCTTTTTATATACATCGACAATCATTTATGTGGTAATGGGTTGGCTGATTGTATTTGCATGGAAACCGCTCGTTTCTAGTCTTTCGTTAGAAGGAGTTGTCTACTTAGTCATTGGCGGTATTTTATACACGATCGGCGCGGTTTTTTACGTTTGGCGCGGGTTTAAATTTCACCATGCGGTTTGGCACTTGTTTGTATTAGGGGGATCTGTTGCTCATTTTTTAGCGGTGTTTGTATTAATATAAGGCAAGGAACCGACTTGGTCCCTTGCCCTTTTCTATACTCCCACTTCTTTCGTTTCGTTCATGACTACATCAAAATACTGGACAGCCAGCATTTCTTGATCGAATAAACTACTTCCCCAAATATGTTGTAAAAAGAGGCGGGCGATGATTTGTTTTCGTTCGCTTTCTCCCGCTTCTTTTAACGCGATGACGCTCAAATACAAGTCGCAAAGGCGATTGGCAATTTTTTTGGCGTGATACGTTTGCACGTCTTCTCGTTGTCCGTGCAATTGTTTTAGCGACTGTATGAGTTCGTGCAGCCCGCTTTCGACCGATGTAGCAAATGCGCGTATTTCGTGAGGGAGTGCAGCGAGTTGCTCGCTTATTGTTTGAATAAACGTTTCATGGACACGATATTTACGAATGAGGCGTAGCACTTCAAGCCCTAAAATGTTTGCTGTTCCTTCCCACACCGTCAATACTTGTGCATCGCGAAGCAGGCGCGGGGTGACAAAGTCTTCAATGTAGCCGTTTCCGCCGTGCATTTCAATCGCTTCATGGGCAAATGCAATCGCTTCTTCTGCTGTTCGCATTTTTAAAAGCGCAATTAACAAGCGGTTCCATGCTTTCTCTTGTTCAGATGCTTGCTCTGGCGTGCGCATCACACGGTCAAAAAAGGAAATGAGCTCAAAACAAGCGCTCGTTTGCACTTCTTGACGCGCCGTTAAGTTCGCCAATGTTTCTTTCACCATCGGATATGATGTAAGTGTATGTCCAAACGCTTGACGATTGACTGCGTATTGCTTTGCCTCTTCTAGCGCTCGTTTCATAATGCCAATCGAAGCGACAGCGTTGCAGACGCGCGATAAATTGAGCGCTTCCATCATATAGTAAAACCCTTTTTTCTCATCGCCAATTAAATAAGCTTTTGCCCCTTCAAATACGACTTCCGCTGACGGCACAGCGCGAACACCAAGTTTATCTTTTAAACGCCGAATGTGAATGCCGTTTAACGCGCCATCGTCGTTGCGCCACGGTACTAAAAATAAACTCAGCCCTTTCGTCCCCGGCTCGCTTCCGTCGATGCGCGCAAGCACTAACGCAACTCCGCACATGCCAGCGTTGCTCGCAAAATATTTTTCTCCGTAAATTTCATAATGATCCCCGCATAAAACAGCGCGCACTTCATTGGCACCGACGTCCGAACCGCCTTGCCGCTCGGTTAAAAACGTCGCGCCTTCATACAGCTCGACTTCGCCAGTAGAAATGACGTGCGGCAAATATTTTGCTTTGATTCGTTCATCCGCAAAATGCTCTAATACGTATGCAGTCGCCATTGTTAACGTCACCGGGCAATAAAATCCTGGTTCGACTTGCGATAGCAAATAGCCTTGAGCATACGAATAAATGTAATTGCCAACACGACCAAGCGCAGGAATCGATTTATGGACATAGCCGACAATGCCTGTTTCATACGTTTCCTTCACTGTTTGTTTATATCCTTCGTTCACCCATATTTCGGAAATGTCGTTACCAAAACGGTCATATTTGATGAGCCGCGGCTGTCCTTCGCGGTCCGTATGTACCGCGCGCCGGTCGATATCGGTCATGCAGCGTTGCCAAAACTTCTCTAACTCTTCTTCTGCGTACACAAAAAATTCTTCGTCTAAATATTTTTTTAAGTTGGCAAGTAAGTTCGGATCAACTTCTCGTAGCTGTTTCATTATGCATCCCTCTCAATACTTGTTTCAATATTTTTCCTGTCGCATTGTGCGGCAGTTCAGGAATGGCTTCGTATAGCTTTGGAATTTTATAGTCTGCAAGTTTATCAGAAAGAAAACGTTTACATTCTTCTGCAAGCTGCTCGATCGGCTCTTTTGTGACGACAAACGCTTTTACCGTTTCGCCCCATTCTCGATGCGGCACACCAACCACTGCCACATCCACAATGGCCGGATGTAGCTTTAACGCATCTTCCACTTCTTTCGGGTAAACATTCACCCCTCCAGAAATGATCATATCTTTTTTTCGATCGACGATCCAAATGTACCCATCTTCGTCACGGCGCGCTAAATCGCTAGTGTATAGCCAGCCGTTCTTTACCGTTTCCGCTGTTTTTTCTTCATCTTTATAATAGCCTTTCATTGTTCCTTCTCCAGCTAAGATGACTTCACCGATTTCGCCAAGTGGAACTTCTTTGCCGTGTTCATCGACAATTTTCACTTCACAATGAAGGGCGGCATCTTTGCCTATGCTCCCTGCCTTTGTCGCATGTTCTTCCGGCGATAAATACGTTCCGTTCGGACCGGCTTCCGTTAGTCCGTACAAACACATGAGTCGATTCGTGCGAAACTGTTCGGCGACAAATTTGACTTCATTTGCTGATAATGGTGCCCCGCCATACGTCCAATATTGGACAGACGATAAATCGTATTCGTGAAGTCGTGGATGTTTTGCGGTGAGTAAATAGGCGACTGGTGCTCCGAAAAAGTGGGTAATTTTATGTTTCGTGACTAGCTGTAACAATGCTTCTGGGGAAAACGTTGGTGATAACACATGGGTGGCCCCGACGTACATACCGCCGACAAAAAATAAATGAAGCGGCGCGGAATGGCTAAGTGGCATCATATGCAACAGTCGGCTATGCTTATCCATTTTCGTTTCTAGCGCCATCATTGTTGCGACAGCGAAAATATTGCGCGCTGTGAACAATACTCCTTTTGGTTTACCGGTCGTTCCGGATGTGTATAAAATTGTCGCTTCATCATCTTCGTTCAGCGGACAAACGATTGGGGAGGCATCACCGTTTGCAATGAGTTGCGTGAGCGAACGCCAACCGTCTGCCGCTTCCCCTGTTTTCACCCAAATGACGTTAGCCGTATGGACAATCGAGGCAAGTTCTTGATAAATCCAATCGTGGGCGATGACTGCTTTTGCTTCGCTATGATCAATAATATATTGCACTTCTTGGGCAGTTAGCCGCGCATTAATTGGTACGATGATGGCACCAAGGCGCAAGACGGCAAAATACGCATATACAAATTCTTTCGTATTTGGCATATATAATACGACTTTATCGCCTCGTTTGATGCCAAGTGAAGCAAGCGAAGAAGCGAGCCGATTGACTGTATCGTCTACTTCTTGATAAGAAAGCGACACGTCACCATCAATTAGTGCTACTTTGTTCGGAAACTTTCGCGCATTACGCGCTAACAACTCAGAAATGTTCATTCGATCCCCTCCAATTTTTGTAATCGTTCACGAAAATCTTCCAAAATTGACTCCATTTCTTGTTTTAACTGCATTAAGTCCTCAATCCGCTCCGTCACCTCCTTTAACTTTTGCTCACCGTATACAATTGTTTTTTTCAGTTGTTTTCGACCGGTGCGATCGTTGTCGAATAAACTAATCATCTCATGAATTTCTTCTAACGAAAAGCCGAACCGTTTCCCGCGTAAAATGAGCTTTAGAACCGCTCGGTCTTTTTTCGTATACAATCGCTGGCCCGACTCGGTGCGAATGGGTGAAATGAGCCCACGTTCCTCATAATATCGGATTGTTCGCGTGCTAATATCAAACTGCTCGGCCAGTTGGGAGATCGTATAATAGTTCATCTTTTTCACCTTTGTTTTCAATTTTATGAATTTTATTTTAATTTACGTTTACGTAAAAGTCAATCAAAAAAGAGGCGCACGCCTTTAAGGCTGTTACCAAACGGCAACAGCCTTGCTTATACGTTCGAATGTTCCCATTGTTTCGCGAGTTCGATAAAGAAAGAAAGTGATTCAGGGTTTGCCATTGAGCCAACGTTCACCGCTTTTTCGAGCGGGAAACCTAATAAAATTTTGCGAATCGGGATTTCCATTTTCTTTCCGTTTAACGTTTTTGGGATTTGATCGACTTGGTAAATCGCATCCGGAATAAAGCGCGGCGATACATGTGCTTTAATGGCTTCTTTCACTCGTTGTTTTAATGTATCATCTAGCTCTGCTCCTGGCTGAAGGACGACAAACAACGGCATAAACGATTTCCGCCCCATCACTTCTAAGTCGATAACTAAGCTGTCGAGAATGCCATCAACCGTTTCAACCGCACGATAAATTTCGCTCGTGCCCATTCGCACACCCGCACGGTTAATCGTCGAATCGGAACGGCCGTAAATGACGCAGCTTCCTTCGTCGTCAATTTTAATCCAATCCCCATGTTTCCATACGCCTGGGTACGTATCAAAATAGCTTTCGAGATAGCGGCGGTCGTTTTCGTCGTTCCAGAAAAAGAGTGGCATCGACGGCATTGGCTCCGTGATGACTAGTTCCCCAACTTCGTTGATCAGCGAACGTCCATGTTCATCAAACGCTTGCACATTCGCCCCAAGCGAACGGCATTGCAGCATGCCTGCACGAACCGGCAAAATTGGCGACCCACCGACAAACGCGGTGCATATATCTGTTCCACCACTACATGAGACAAGCCAAACATCTTTCACATGTTCATACACCCAAAGAAACCCTTCGGTCGTCAGCGGCGATCCTGTCGACAAAACCGCTTGCAATGGCGAAAAATCGTAAGTTTCTTTCGGTTGAATACCTTGCTTCATGCAAACGTTAATAAACGCTGCGCTTGTGCCAAAATGCGTAATTTTTGCCTTTTCGGCAAGCTCCCATAAAACGTTTACATCTGGAAACGTTGGGCTCCCGTCATATAACACAACCGTTGCCCCGACTAATAGCCCGCCAATTAAAAAGTTCCACATCATCCAACCGGTCGTTGTAAACCAAAAAAATGTGCTATCCCGTCCAATATGATATTCAATCGATAAAATTTTTAAATGTTCTAGTAAAATGCCCCCATGCCCTTGCACGATTGGCTTTGGCAGTCCGGTCGTCCCGGAAGAATATAAAATCCAAAGCGGGTGAGCAAACGGTACCTGCTCATACACAAGCTCGCCTTCTTCTTGCAATATGTCCATCCATAATAAAACAGAAACGTCCCATGCGCTTATATCGTCACGCAAATACGGAACAACGATCGTCTTTTTTAACGATGGAAGTTTTTCTTGCAACTCTTTCACAACAGGCACTTTATCAAACGTTTTCCCGTTATATTGGCAACCGTCCACCGCAAATAAAACGGTCGGCTCAATTTGTTGGAAGCGATCAATGACGCTATTGGCACCAAAATCTGGTGAACAACTTGACCAAATGGCGCCAATGCTCGCGCACGCCAAAAATGCTACGACGGTTTCTGGAATATTCGGCATATAAGCAACGACGCGGTCTCCTTGTTTGACGCCAAGTTTTTTCAGTGCCGAAGCGACCGATGCTGTTTGTTGTTTTAGTTCTTCCCACGTCACTTCACGAAGCGAAACGCGCTCGGAACGAAATAAAATTGCTGGTTTTTCCTGTATGTTACGAAAAATATGTTCCGCATAATTTAACCGTGCCCCCGGAAACCAGTTTGCCCGCGGCATTTTTCGCTCTTCTAACACACACGTATACGATGCAGACGACTGAACGTCACAATACTCCCACACCGTTTCCCAAAATTGCTCAAGGTTCTCGACCGACCATTTCCATAGCGCCGCATGCGAATCAAATGAAAGTCCTTTTCTCTTCTGTAGCCAATCCATATACTTTTTCACGCTTGATTGTTCGATTTGCTCTTTCGTTGGAGCCCATAAAATATCTCCTTCTGCAATCGCTTTCATCTTCTGACCTCCTTTTGAAAAGAAAGAAAATTAAGAACATTTACATTATACACTATATGATCATCCGAAAAATATATAAAAAAGACGCATCGGCTTTGTTGGCCATGCGTCTTTTTTATCCAAATACAATCTCTTGGCGTTCGTCGTCCCATTTCATTTCAACATATTTTTTTTCTTCATAAAACGTATACATTTTTTTACCAAATTGAACAACTGTTCCTTCCCACGCGTGTTCAATATAAATTATCTCCCCTTTTGGCACAGCTAACACCGTCTTAATGCCGAGGGAAGATCCGACCTCTTTAATTTTCATTCCTTTTTGCGCATACGCTTCACCACCACGTAATACTCCGTGAACAGTCAATGTTCCTCCGGCGTAAATATTACAATTATAACAACCTTTCCCTGTTATAATTACATCGCCACTTCCATGAATGACGCTATTTAAAGCATACGAAAGTTCAATCGCATCGTTTTCTTCGCGATCGTATTGTCCGATAAATGTATTAAGTTCACGAAGCAAATTTGCCATGCCTTCTAAACAGTGAAAATGATTTGGACCATCTGCAAGCAAACAGCCGTCTAACTGCGAACCAATGTCGAACCACTGTTCACCAATTTGTTCACGCTTTTGTTCGCACATCGTTTTATACTGTTTCATCGCTTCCATCATCGTTTGAAACTTGCTTTCAAGTAATCTCTTTGTCAGCGGATAAATATCTTGTTCACGAATTTTAGACATGACCATCAATTGTTGAATGGCAACAATCATTCGTTCAAGCGATTGGCGAATTTGTTGTAATAAACCGATAAGTTGTGTAACGAGCATTTTATTTTCCCCTGATGTGACTGTACCGCTAATGACGTTTTGTTGAATAAAAATAGATTGTTGCGCACGAATTTTTGCTCGATTGACATTTTGTAAAATCATAATACTACCGAGTGCCTCAACGACCATCTCGTCTTGAACATTGCCTGTAATTTCAACATCGCCTTTAAAATGAATGTTTCCTACCGATAAATCGACATCACCTTGATGGACGAGCTTCGGAATAATGGAAACAACGACTGTCTTTCCTTTTTTCGCAATTTGTGGTCGTCCGCCTGTCATTGCTAAAATGCGATTGTCATCCATCGTTACCCCTTTACCAAGCTTAATCATGACTGGGTGCACTTCACGAACAGGAATCACTTCATTCGTCACCGTTAATCCCGGCTTTCCAGGTTGCGGAGGATGAACAATCGCGATTAAGTCTCCCTCACCGACCGTTGCGATCGTTTCCATTTCACGATAATCAACCGTTCCATCCTCACGAACTTTTGGTTTTTTTCTTCCTTCTCCTACTTTTACTTCTACCCAACCGTCTGTTCCCTCGATCGGTTCAATTCCTTTTGCGATCACAGCCGTTATTTTTTTCTCTGACTGCAGTGCTTGACGAATTGCTTCTTCATTTATTCCATAAACAATTTCTAACTCTTGCAGTTTCGCCATCACTTGGTCATATGACACATCATAAATGAGCTCATTCTCCATTTTCGCTTGTATATGCAATTTATTAGATGGTTGCTGATCTTCGAGTACATATCGGCGTCGTATACCGGGGGCAAACGTCAATGTGGCCTCTAACTTTCTAGCATCTATGTCAATTTTCCAGACTGATTGTGCAATACTTTCTTCTTTTGGATAAATGCGAACATCGTCTCCTTCTTGTAACGTGATTGTCCCTTCGATTACTTCTCCATTATGTAAACAAATGACACCTTCACCAATCACAATCGTTGGGCTAACGTCCAAACATTCGTAATACAACACGCCATTTTCGATCCATACTTTTCCCTCTTTCTGTTGAACAACTTGTTTTATTTGCTGCTTTTTCGTTAGTCGGACAACGGCCGGTTGTGAAACGATACCGAACAACTTTTTACGTTCTTGTTGTATGATTTCAATAACTACTTCTTCGCGCGTTGCTTGAAGCTGTTTTAGCCCATCTTCAATGGCCTCTTCTACCGTTTGTCCTTTTACTTCAATGTACTCCATCCTTTTCCCGCCTTTTTCCTTATCATTTACTGTTGTTTTTATTATAATAGTAAAAGGATAAAAGAAATAGTGAAAAAAGTCGGAACCCTTTATCATTTTAGAAAAAGGATGGTTGAGATGAAAAAACGATTGATGTTTAGCACGATGCTCTCTGTCAGTTTATTGTTTAGTGGATGTGCACAAAAAGAAAATGATCATGCTCAGGAACATCAAATAAACGATATACGTGAAGAAACAGGTTCCATTCATCGTTTGCCTTCTTTTTTAACTAAACATAACGAATCTATGGCTCATTTATACGAACAGGCTGCGACACATCAAAAATTGCTAGAAAACATTCCTTGTTATTGTGGATGTGGAGAGTCAGTCGGTCACGAAAACAATTATGATTGTTTTGTATATGAAAATAAAAACGATGGGGCAGTCGTTTGGGACGATCATGCGACAAAATGTGGAGTTTGTTTAGAAATTGCAGCTATTTCGATTGAGCAATATGAAAAAGGTATGCCTGTAAAAGATATTCGCCGACTTATCGATGAAACATATAAAGAAGGCTATGCCAAACCGACACCGACAAAACCGATGTAAAAAACCGAGCATTCCGCTCGGCTTTTTATTTTTTCGTTAATTGCCATGCCCGCTTGAGATCTTTCCATGAAGATGCTTGATTATACATAAGCACGCCACCGCGATATATCTTTGAACCAAACACAAATAAAAAGGCAATTGTCCCGACGAGTAAAACAATACTAAAGGCAATTTCCCAAGCCGGAACGTGCAACATTCCAATTCTTAAAAACATAATCATTGGAGCAAAAAACGGAATAAACGACATGGCTGTAATAAACGGAGATTCTGGTGCATTCAAACCAAACATTGACATAATAAACGCCGCAACAACAAGCATCGTGACAGGTCCTGCCATTTGTTGCACTTCCTCCACCCGGCTAACGATCGAACCAAGCACTGCAAATAACATCGCATACAACAAATAACCGAGCAAGAAAAAGATAATGCCATATATCATCAAAGAAAGTGGTAGTTCGTTCATGCCTAGCAACTGACGTAACATATCACTATTTTTCATCGATGCATAACCAACTGAAAAAATAATGACAAACTGCGTTAAACTTAACAAAGCAATTCCTAAAATTTTTCCGAACAATTGTTGAATAGGTGAGATACTTGAAATTAAAATTTCCATAATGCGTGATGATTTTTCTATTGCCACTTCCATCATAATCATACTTCCATACATTAAAACGAACATATACATCGCAAACAATAGCACATATACGATCGCTCTTGCCTGATTTAATTGTTCTTCTGTTTTTGCATGTTCCTCAAGCGCTACTTTCTCCATAGCGATTGGCGCATATAACGCATTAATTTGATCATACGTTAATCCAATTTGTTTTGCCATCATTGCGATTTTAACGTGTTGCAATGCTTGCTCAATCTCATGGGTGACATCGGTATCTGCAATATTTTTCGCATAATATGTCACTTTCGGTTTCCCGTGTTGTATATGGAGCACGATATACGCATACCACTGTTCTGTTTGGACAAGTTTTTTCGCCTGTTCTTCACTTTTATCATGACGAACAAGTTTTATTTCTTTATTCGATTGTAATTGCGCTTGCAATGATTCATACCATCCGTTCGTTTCATCAATAACACCAATTGTCTTTTCACCGCCATCACTAAATGCTTCTATAATGCGATCTAACTGACTAATACCAAATACAATAAAAGCGGTAATGATCGTTGAAATGAAAAAGGACTTTGATTTTAATTTCGTTACATACGTATGAAGAAAAACGATCCAAAATTTATTGTTCATACGTTGCACCTACTTTCTCAATGAAAATGTCATTCAGCGATGGTTCTTCTAATGAAAACGTACGAATAAATCCTTTTGCATAAATATGTTCAAGGATGCGTTGCGATACACTTTCATCTGCTACTTGTAAGCGAACCCCTTCAACCATCTTCTCGACTTTTAATACGCCGGGAATGTCTGTTAACGTTTCAAACGGAAGTTCCCCGTGAATAATAACATTTTTCTTGCCAAAAGATCGCTTGAGTTCTTTTATCGATCCATGAACAATTGGTTTCCCTTTATGCATAATACATATATGTTCACATAGTTGCTCGACATGTTCCATTCGATGACTTGAAAAAACAATCGTCGTTCCTTTTCGTTGCAAATCAATGACTGCCTCTTTCAACATTTCGACATTTACCGGATCTAATCCGCTAAACGGTTCGTCTAAAATAAGCAATTGCGGATGATGTAACACCGCGGCGATAAATTGAATTTTTTGTTGGTTTCCCTTTGATAATTGCTCTACTTTTTGATTTTCATATTGTGGTATTTTAAAACGCTCGAGCCAATAGCGCATTTCTTTTACAATCTCTTCTTTATGTAATCCTCGCAATCTCCCTAAATAAATGAGCTGTTCTTTTACTTTTAGTTTTGGATACAATCCCCTTTCTTCCGGCAAATACCCAATAAGATGACTATGCTTATATGTGATGCGCTCACCGTTCCACGTAATCTCACCTTTCGTTGGTTCAAGCAACCCTAAAATCATTCGAAACGTCGTCGTCTTTCCCGCTCCATTCGCCCCGAGAAATCCGAACATGTGCTGTTCTGGAATACATAATGTCACATCATCTACTGCTGTAAACGAACCAAACTGTTTTGTTACATGCTGTAACACTAACCCCATGTTTTCCACTCCTTTCTCTTTTATTCCATTATAACGTATAAATACAGGTAAAAGTTTCATACATTTACTTTTTTATGTTCAAAAAATGATGAGAAACATATTTCTTTCTTGTACATCATTCATTTATAATGGCAAGTAGAGGGGAGGTGAATCGAAGTGGAGAAAGAAACAATTGTAAAAGAAATTGTGAAAGCGCTCGAGCTATTCTCGGACAACATTCATCACGGAATGCAGGAAATGAGCAATCAACTCCGTACTGAAATGCAGGAAATGGGCAATCAACTCCGTACTGAAATGCAGGAAATGGGGCAACAGCTTCGCTCGGAAATGCAGGAAATGGGGCAACAGCTTCGCTCGGAAATGCAAGAAATGGGACAACAGCTTCGAACAGAAATGCAAGAAATGGGGCAACAGCTTCGAACAGAAATGCAAGAAATGGGACAACAGCTTCGAACAGAAATGCAAGAAATGGGGCAACAGCTTCGAACGGAAATGCAAGAAATGGGACAACAGCTTCGAACAGAAATGCAAGAAATGGGGCAACAGCTTCGAACAGAAATCCGTGGTGTAGAAAGCAAATTAGAAGCGAAAATCGATACCCTTAAACAAGAAATGAGAGAACAGCTCGAGCAGCTAAACGAAAAAGTTGATCAACTACGCGATGAACTAACCGACACGCAAGAAACTGTCGATTTGCTTTCTTCTAAAACACTTCAACATGAGCGTAAACTCCGCCTTTTGTCCAAACAGTCGTAAAATCTGTTGACATCTTCGTTTTTTTGTTTCATAATTCTGAAAAAAGGTGTATATGAAACGAGGTACGGGACGAGTAAACCGATGGAATGTGCCAGAGAATGGAACCCATAGGCTGGAAGGTTCCTCACGGAAAGTCGGTTGAACCTACCCTATTACGGCCGCTTATGCAAACATAAGCCGTCTCCCCTACGTTACAGGGTAAGGGGTGGGTGCATTGCGCCAAAAAAGGTGGTACCGCGGAAACAACGCTTTTCCGTCCTTTTCCATAAGGGCGAAAAAGCGTTTTTTATTTTGGAGAAAGGAGTGAAATGGTGAAAAAAAAGCGAATCGTCATCAAAATTGGCAGCAGCTCGTTAACTGAAAAAAACGGAACGCTTTCGGAACAAAAACTACGTGAACATGTTGAAGCACTTGCGTATATGAAACAACTTGGCCACGATATCATTCTCATTTCTTCTGGGGCGGTCGCCGCTGGGTTTGGGTTGCTCGGGTATCGTTCGCGACCAAAAACAATCGCTGGAAAGCAAGCAGCCGCAGCTGTCGGGCAAGGAATGCTGATGCAAAGCTACATTTCCGCCTTTCGTTCGTTTGATATCGTTACCGGACAATTGTTGTTAACACGCGCAGATTTTTACGACCGCGAGCGATTTCGCAATTTGTTTACAACAATTTCTACGCTGCTTGACCGCGGAGTGCTTCCGATTATTAATGAAAACGACTCTGTCTCTGTCGATGAGTTAACATTTGGGGATAATGATTTATTATCCGCCTTGGTGAGCGGTTTTTTACATGCCGATGCCTTAATCATTTTAACGGACATTAACGGGCTATATGACCAACACCCGAGCCACCCAGAAGCAAAAAAATATCATTTTCTCTCCGAAATTACTGACGAACTGATGGAACAAGCAGGCGGAAGCGGGTCAACGGTTGGAACAGGAGGCATGAAATCGAAGCTGCTTGCCGCCCAAAAGGCACTTTCTTTCGGCGTCAGCGTCTTTATCGGCACCGGGAAAGGAAAAGAAAAGCTCAAACATATTTTAGAAGGAAAAGGCGACGGAACGTATATCGGCTCCCCTTTTCAAGAACATATGCAAATGCGAAAACAATGGATCGCGTACCATTCCGAAGTCACAGGAGCAATTGAAATTGATGAAGGAGCAGAAAGCGCCCTTTTGCATAAAGGGAAAAGTTTGTTACCTGCCGGGGTGACCAATGTGTTCGGTTCGTTTCAAGCGCTCGATGTCGTCAACGTCGTCAATCAAAAAGGCGACGTGATTGCTAGAGGGCAAGTATATTATGCGGCGGATGACTTACAAAAAGTAAAAGGAATGGCAAGTGAACACGCAAAACAATATTCTTTCCATCACCGCCCAGAAGTCATTCATCGCGACAACTTAGTATGTTTAAAAAAACGGACGCCTGTCCGTTAAAACGAAAGGAGCGAAAACGGATGAGTGAATTACTAACAAAAGCAAAAAAGTTGAAACAAGCCGCGAAACGTTTAGCGATTTTATCGACGGAAGAAAAAAACGAAGCGCTTGCGATGATCGCAGAAGCGTTGATTGCTCAAATGCCATATCTTTTACACGAAAATGAAAAAGATATGGCGATCGGAAAAGAAAACGGGCTCTCCCCTTCCTTGCTTGATCGGCTGCAACTTACCGAAGAACGCATCCATCAAATCGCCGATGGCGTTCGCCAAGTTATTCACCTACCAGATCCAATCGGCGAAACGATCGAACAATGGACGCGACCAAACGGACTACGATTGAAACAAATTCGCGTACCGCTTGGTGTTGTCGGCATGGTGTACGAAGCGCGGCCAAATGTGACAGTCGATGCAGCTAGTCTTTGCTTAAAAACAGGAAATGCTGTCTTGTTGCGCGGCAGTTCTTCCGCCATTCACTCGAACAAAGCGCTCGTTTCGGTCATACAAGCAGCGTTAAATCGGTCTGCCATTCCAATCGATGCGATTCAACTATTGGAAGATACGAGTCGCGAAACGGCACAACATATGTTTCGTTTAAAAGAATATTTGGACGTTCTCATTCCGCGCGGCGGCGCTGGTCTTATTCAATCGGTCGTCGAAAACGCGACGATCCCGGTATTAGAAACAGGCGTCGGCAATTGCCATATTTTTATTGATGACTCTGCTGAAAAAGAAATGGCGATCGATATTGTCATAAACGCCAAACTGCAACGCCCGTCCGTATGCAACGCGGTCGAAACAGTATTGATTCACGAAAAGTGGCCATATACAAAAGAATTGCTTGAAACGTTGCATGAAAAAGGGATCGAACTGCGCGGCGACAACCAGCTTGCGGCTACATATCCGTTCGTTCGTGAAGCGACAGAAGAAGATTGGGCGACTGAATTTTTAGCTCCAATTTTAGCAGTGAAGCTCGTCGAAACGGTCGATGAAGCCATTGAGCATATTGAACGCTACGGTACGAAACATTCGGAAGCGATTATTTCCGAATGCAAGGAACACGTGAAACAATTTTTCGCTCGCGTCGATGCCGCCGTATTGTACCATAACGCCTCCACTCGCTTCACCGACGGCGAACAGTTCGGATACGGCGCGGAAATCGGCATTAGCACGCAAAAACTGCACGCCCGCGGTCCAATGGGTTTGTGCGCCATCACGACAACAAAAACGCTCGTGTATGGAAATGGGCAAGTGCGAACATAAACACCAGCCTCTATGTGGGGCTGGTTTTCTCATCCCTTACCGAATCGCTTCTAACACTTCCCTAAATCGCCTAGGCTCTCCATCCCATTTCGCTTCTTCCAATCGTAAGGAAATCGGAATATCGCAATGGATAGTCGCAAGTTTTCGCGACAAATGAAGCAAGTCGAGATGTTCAGTTATTTTTTGTTGCTGTGCGTTTGTTAAGTTCGCTAAGTTTTCCAAGATTCCTTCAATCGAGCCGTATTGTTGAATGAGTTTAAACGCTTGTTTTTCGCCGATGCCGCGCACGCCTGGGTAATTGTCGCTTGCATCGCCCATGAGCGCTTTCACATCGACGAGCTGCTGTGGTTGAATCCGTTTTTCTTCAATAAAGCGTTCAAGCGTATACGCCTCGTAGTTGCCGATGCCTTTCGCCAGTAAGTAGACTGTGACATGTTTTGAAAGAAGTTGAAATAAATCACGATCCCCGGTTACAATCGAAATGCTCATCCCATCACGATATTGCTTTACAAGCGAGCCGATGCAATCGTCCGCTTCGGCACCAAGTACGCCGATATTCGGAATACCTAGTATCGCAACCGCTTCTTTCGCTAAATCAAATTGCGGAACTAATTCACACGGCGGCTCCCCACGATTCGCTTTATAGTCTGGAAACCATTCCGTGCGAAACGTCGTACTTCCCATATCCCAACAACAAACGACATGCGTCGGTTGGAGCGCATTTGTCGCCGCTTCGATTTGTTTCACTACCCCATATACCGCATTCGTCGGCACCCCACGGCTATTCATCATCCAACGTGGTGCTGTCGCATAAAACGACCGAAACAATAACGCCATTCCATCAATTAATAACAAATGTCCTCGTTCCATCTTCGTTGTCCTTTCTATGTATCGATGCAACAAGTATAACAAAAAACCACCCCATATGGGATGGTGGAATCGTTCGAAAAATATTTTGTGCAACGTATCATTTATTGCAAACGTCTTTTTAAAAAACGAACTAACTTCATAATCAACCATACAATAATAAATACGACACCGTAAACAACGACAAAAATAACAATACCTCTTAATAAAAGAAGTAAAATGCCTTTCCAACCTTCTTTAGACCAACTCATATACAAAAGACACATAAGAAATGCAAAGAAAGCAATGTAACTTTTTTTCATGTTATTTCCTCTTTCACACTCTGAAGTCATAAGTAGATAAAACATCGTTAACTCGAAAACCAAATGTTTTTATTTCTAAATCGTACTCTAGATTGAAGGGCATGATACGAATTTTCCAAATACCATCTGGTTTATCCAAATGAAGAAAAAAAGAAAAATCCACAATTGAAAATACTTTTTGTATCGTTTTTTTTCGGTCAAGTTCTATCTTAATCCTAAAAACTGCTTCTCCATGTGGATGATACCATATCATTTCAACAAATCTATCAGTTTTTTCAACATGTGAAATAACACAATGAATGATACAGTATTTGTCAAGTGGAGTAAAAACTTTTTATCCCTAAAGGATTACGCTCACCGTCAAGTTCAGTGCAACTATTTACACTAAATAACGGTAGATGAGCAAATTTTCTAACATAAATTTACAAACAAAAAAGAAGACATGAACCCGATTCCTTGGTTAGAATAGATGTGCCTCAACTACTCACAAGGGGATTCATGTCTCATCGTTCGACAGGTGACAGGCACAACGACATCTTTCCGATGGATCAAGCAATACCTAAACGTTCCGACCTTATTTGGCACCAACGAGCATGCGGTATACAACCAGCTTTTTGCGGCATTTATCGCTTATGTGCTACTGAGATGGCTATATCATCGCACGGAAAAACGGACAACCTCGTCCCTTACCTTTCTTTCGTTTGTTCGTCGTTTTTTCTCTGGACAACTTCCTCTCGAATGGAAATCCGAGATGGCAGCTGTCTTATTTGAGTATGCCCGAATATACGGGAAGAGTATGCCTAATTTTGGATAATCAACAGCCGTGGTTTTTCATCGTATTTAAGTAAAATGGAAGTGGATTAGCCCAAGTAACTGTATAATTAATACAAATATTTGCATATAACCATTAATGATATGAGGATTTTGATTCACTCTATATCGGATACCATCAATAAAGGAACTCTAAAAACAGAGAGGTGTAGGAAACTAAATAGTTTTGTTTACATTAAACTCTATTTTTAGATTCTTTAATGCAACAAAGATTAATATTGAGCTAACTAAGGTCATAAGTGACGCAAGTAAATAAATATTTTGAGGACCCAGTAAATCCGATATTGTTCCCATCAAGAAAATAGAAAAGCCAAAGACCACGCTATTTATTGAACTATAAAAACCATAAAATGCGGTTAAGTCATCATCTTTTACGTGAAGCTGTAGTAAAGTTCTTTGAGCCGAATCTCTTAATTGATAAAACAACCCTAACACAAAAACCAAAATCAGAGACATTAATGGAATTTTGTTAAGTCCAAATATAAAAACAAATACGCTAACTCCTAATGAGCCTAAGGACATACTAATAACCAATTTTCTTCTTATAATAGAAGAAATTATAATTAAAACACTGGAACTCAAAATAGTACCAAGGTAATAGCTTGTATTAATATATCCCCACCAATTTTCTCCTTTATGCAAGACCTCTCTAACAAAAGCAAGAGTAATACCACCAATCCATATACCACTAGCAATACCTTCAATAATATCGACTATCAGCATTTTCAGAAGAAAAGGATTGCTTTTTACAACTCTCCAACCATCTAATCTAAATATTTTCTTCTTTTTATGTTTCATCTTATCAATTTTTATATTCATTGATTTAAAGAGGAGGGCTGGAAACAGATAGGAAAAAGTTATACCAACTAAGATCCAAAGTTTATCAAAGTATACTACCAGTAACCCGCCCATCCCCCAAGATAACAAGCTAACTGTTTGTTCTAAGAAGGAAATAATATTATTTGCCCTAAATAATTGCGTATGTGTCACAACCTTAGGAACTAATGAATTACGGCATGGCAAGATGATACCTTCAATATAACTAATAAAAAATACAAATAAATATATAAATGTTGTTGTGAATGTGTTTAATTCTATTAGTTTAAAATAGACTATAAAAAAACTTAGTAATAGCACTTGAAATAAATAAAAAGAAGAAATTAGTCTAGTAATGTCAAATCTTTCTGTATAAAAAGGAAGTTGCAACCCACTAATAATTTTAGCTATAGTTCTAACCAATGCGACAATTGCTGCAAGAGTTGCAGATTTTGTATATTCGTAAATAAAAGATGTTGCTACAATTGTATATAGAATACCAGAAATATTTGTAATAACATTTCCAAATGCCAACTTATAAAAATTCAAAGTCAATAGTATCACCAACACCTTAATATATTGCTTTATTAGTTATAGGTTTTTTTAATGCTCTCTGTATCAAATAAACAGGAATATTTTTCACACATCTTATTCCCATTTCATTGTGTCGGCAAAATGGGATATCTTTGGCTCTATACGATGGAAACATTAAACCTGGATGAGAGTAAAACGATCCCCCTTTGAGCACTGCGAATGCGTTGGCTTTCGTTTGAGTACTTTCCCATACAGGATGAAACATTCTACGAGTTTTAAAATCACTTCTGGTCCACTCCCAAGTGTTCCCAACCATATCTACAACACCATAAAAACTTATGTTCGTTGGATTTTTTAATGAGATTGTATAGCTATCAAGTGAGGTGTCTTGATGAGCTTTTAATATCGTTTTTCGCCACTCGTCCAAGGAATCAATGTTTGTACCATACAAACTTCCCGAATATCTAACCTTTGTAGGATCAAACGAATTACCCCATGGCCATATTAATCCCTCGGGTCCTCGAGCAGCTTTTTCCCATTGAAATTCAGTAGGAAGCTCCTTCCCTTTCCAACGCGCAAAAGCAAATGCATCATAAAAATCAATACCAGTCACAGGATGGTCAGGTTTGTAACGCGGATCCCAGTAAGTATTACGTCTATGCTCTTTACCCTCTGGTTCATTAGGATGACAAAAAATATGTCCATTTTCTTCAATGAAATCGGTAAACTCATCATATTCTTTATTAGTAACGGGATACTTATCGATAAAAAATGGAGGAAGCCAAACTTTCATTTTTGGAACACTATCATTCCAATTAAATGTTTTGTAAGGAACTTCATTTTCATTTAATCCGTATTCAAAAAAACCACCAGGAATAAAAACCATTCCTTCCTCTTCAATTCTCTCGAACTCTTCTAACAATTCAGTCGGAATTTTTTCTTCAAAGTCATAGTTTCCCGGTAACACACCATATGTTTGAAAATAATGTTTTAACATTCGAAGTTCCTCTTCATTTTTCGTTCCAAAAATATCCAGAAATGTTTCTAAAACCTTTTGAGCACCTAACCCCACCGGTTTGTTTGGAAAATGCAACTTCTCTGTTACATCACCAATTATTTTTGAAAGGTTTGGTATAGCTTCTTCAATTCTGTATTTTCCACAGACCTCCATTGCCCTAAATGAAACTAAGTCATCTGGATCAAGAGTAAGATTAACTATGGTTTCTACCGCAGAAAAGTAAGGGATCCAATTTTCAACTACTTCAATAAGTTTATATCTAACATATGCTATCGGGTGGGACATACACATTCCAAAAATGTTTTCGGCCGCTACTGGATGTTCAACTTTATGTAGTAAAGGTAAAATTTTATGACCAATCAAATCTCTAAATTCCTCCGCACACTTAGGCGAAGTCTGCTCCATTAGTTGTTCTACTTCACTTAATATATCTATGTCTTTATCCTGAATCCGTGATGGGTTGACATCGATTTTGATTTGGTTGCTGGCTTTATGGATTTGTGATCCAGACTCCCCTTTTTATGTTTAAAACAGATGTCATCTTCACTCTCAGAAATGAAACAAATATATTTTTTGGTTATGTAAACCAAAGAAAAAAACAAAAAAGGACAGAGGGGTAGGATGAGTACAGAATCACGAACAATCGTTCGTTATACTCCTTCTCTCCATCTTAGGTACATGTTCAGAAGGGGCTCGCTATAGCCACTCCTTCGCGTCAACTTCATCCATAGTTGCCGCGATCGACGAACGAGTCGCCCTGCCATCGTGATCACCGTCTGAATAATCGTCTTGATGCGACGGCGTTTCACTTTGTGGTGCAACGGATGTCTCGGATCGCTTAATAGATCTTGTCCAATCAGGCGAAGAAGGTTGTACACGAAGGCTCCCATGACCAACACGAGCGCATTTGTTTTCATTTTCCCAGATGGAAGTCGCTCTAAATCTAAGTCGCTCTTTAGTTCGCTATGAAACTGTTCGCATGTCGCATGATCGTGATACAACGCGAGCACATCGCTCATTCGAACATGCTCGTATCCTTCGAGGCGCACCCAGTAGCTTTCGACTTCGTAATCAGGAACGAGCATCAGCTGTCCGTTGTGTTCCATCGTACGTTCCGTCACTTGGGTGACTTGAACGTACGTATACGTGTTTCCATCGATCGCTGCCTTCTGCGGAAGACATAGCTCATACGTTTGTACTCCTTCGGTTTGTCCATCATCGATGCGTCTGCCCTTTTGCGAAGCGATCTGGAACCAAAGCGCTTTCGATTCTCGGCGTAAGTTTCGCTTGATGACAAAGTCTACGTCTTCCTTTAGACATACATGCACATTCGCTTCCGCATCGTTTCCTGCATCCATGCGAATGAGCAGACGAGACGAGGTCAGTGGACGAGCTCGACGGATGGCGGTAGTTAAAAACGAAGGCATGTTGTCTTGTACATGTTGTTTCCCTGGACGTAGCTCGGCATGAACGATATAGCCTTCCTTCCCTGCATACGCAAACAACGGCGTAAAACCGTCAAATCCTTTATACGTTCGACTCACTCCTTCTTTTTTCGTATCGGAGTTGTCAAATGGGGAGCCATCTATATCAAGGGGAAGCCATGTCGTCTTTCCTTTGGTCCAACAAGGGGACAAGGTGGCATGCCGTTGAATCAACAGACGCATGGACTCCTCCCAAAGAATCGTTTCGGTCATCGGAAGACAAGCGAGCTGATCGAGTCGCTGTCGCAAGGTTGGGGAGGAAGGCACGTGCTGAATCCCCATCGATGTCGAAAAGATATCGTCCTGACGATACGCTTCGATATGATCAAAATCCGTTTTTCCTGTGGCAAGCAAGCCGATCATCGAGCGAATGACGTCGCTATGGGAAATGTGCACTTCTCGACGAACGGTTGGAAGCCGAAGCGCGTTTAGTCGTTTATCCAGTTTCGTTTGGTGTAGTAAGTAGCCCACGAGAGCAAGACCAGCACTTGGAGTCATCGCTTCATCTGTCAACACAAACCGAATCGGAAAATCTTTCATGACATTCACCCATTTGATGAAAAGTCGTTAACCTCGTTTTCCCTTATCGTACCAACGGTTTGTGATCATTGTAAAGATGTTTTGTCACGGATTCAGG